>CALXLS010000007.1 GCA_944389265.1 uncultured Alphaproteobacteria bacterium | reverse complement strand
ATGCGAATACATGACCTGCGTCATTCCTTTGCAACACTGGCAACCAGCATGGGCGAAGATATACGAATATTAAAAGACGTACTGGGACACACAAAAATCACCACAACAGAAATATATGCGCATGCGTCAAGTGTTGCCGCGCGTCGCACCGCAAATAATGTTGCAAGCAAGATAACGGGATAATTAGGTGAGCAAGAACTTAGTTATTATAGATATTTTATTCATTCAATTATATTTATTTCCCAATAACATGCGCATTTTGTTCGCTTTAATTTCAAGATGAACATAATTTAAATTGTCTAACAAAATCACATTCGTTAAATTAAATATTTCCAATTCGTTAATTTGGTCTATTTTTACGTTGGTTTTTGCTCGAAAATTGTATTCTGATAATAAATCTACCAATAAATCGTTATGAACAGGATTATATAATTTGCAGAAATCTATCAAAGGGCTACCTATCATGGAATTACACCAATCTATAATGCCTGTAATTTGTCCAGAAGAAGTATCTATAAGTACGTTATTCCCAGTAAAATCATTATGTAACAGTACTTTTTGTGGTTCGGTTTTTAGGTTGTTTTTTGCGCTGTAATATCTAGTTTGTATGGTTTGAATTTCGTTTGGTGTAAAAAAATTAGCGAGATAATCCAAATGATCTTTGTTTAAAGTTATATCAACCGTGCTTTTGGTACTCAATTCAGGAACAGCTTTTTGTAGTTTAGAGATATTTGTTTTTGCAAGATTTAACAATATATCTATAATACTATAAATAAAACTCTGTCGTTGTTTTTGTGACATAGAATTGATGGTTTGTAAATTCCATTTATGTCCCTTTAATGCTCTGTGTTGAGAATAAAGAATACCATTTATTTGGTTAGTAAAAATCTCTGGGACCTCAACATTTAGCAAACATTCAGACCTGAGAAATTGAGTTAGTTTGCTTTCAAAAAGGTAATTTTTGTAACCAGAAGGATGTTTCGGAAATCTAACTATATCTTCGTCTACCATATAGGCAATGGAATCGTCACCTTCAGCAAGATAGGATATCTTACAATTTGGAAAATAATCGTTTAAAAAGTCTGCTAAATTATCCATGCGAAACTTGTTAAAATTCCAACTTTGTTTCATAAGCTTCAAAATCAAATAGGATTTTTATTTCTTTTCCTGGTTTAGATATACTTTCTGCTAGTTTTTGCAATAAAATTACAGAAGGCAGATGCGATGCCAAACTACTTTTTGTTTCTCTACCTTGTAACCATTCATCAAATATTTGTAGTTCTGCGGTGAAAGAAAAAGAATTGCCATATTCACGATGTATTTCTTTCTCTTGATAAAACTCTTGGTCACCTAACAAAACGGCATTAGAACGAGTTATTATTCTTCCAAAATTACGTCCTCGTAAATCTGTAACAGAATTTCTTGCACTTATTGGGATTTTTACAACGTTACCAGAAATTGAAAAAACAGTGGATAATCTGACATCTAATTCTGTAGAGTGTAATCTACCATTTATATTATACGGAACCTTTGGAAAATTTTGCCAATGCCTAAATCCTGGTGTAGTTTGTTCCAGTGCCAAAGTACCTAATGTTAATACCTGCTTAGTCGTTTCATCTTTAAGACATATATTTGCAACAATATCTGTTTCTCCATAATTTTTACGAGGCAATTTGGTGCTATTATTTTTGTACTCAGTTAATAATTGATTTAATGTATTTGGTATTCGAATAGACTGGTCTTTTGGAGTGGCAGAATATGTTGAAATGTACAAAGAAAGTTTATGGTTTGGATATATGCTTTTGTTCATACGTAATAAATTCATAAAAATATCAATGTAATGATATGCTCCATGCATTAACATGCCGTAACCGTATTTATACGGATGGTCTTCTCTAGTTTCATATTCTGGAAACATATTCCATACACCAGATGCGGTTTTTAAATGTATAGATGTAATAGGTGCTTTTAATATATTCATTTTCTGTTGGATTATTTCACGTACATTTTTTTCATATATTTCATGATAACGACCAAGGCATATGACCGCATGATTTGCGGAAGTGTTTCTAGATAAATCAATAAGTTTTTTTAGCTCTTTAGATAATTCTTTAGGAGCAAAAACACCGTTGTGGACGGGTGTTGTAATCGGTTTTGTCACAAGAGAATCAATGTTATTTTTTACACAATATTCCAAGTATGGTTTATGAGCTCGAGCTTCTGTAGCAATAACAACCTTCAAGTCCATTTCTTTTGATAATTTTTTACATATATCATCAAATTCTTTAACATTTTTTTTGTAACCAGAATTTGGGTTGTCGTCTGCTAAAAAAAACACTTTAAATGGCTTTATAGGCATTTTTTTTAATCTTTGTAAAATAGTGTTTTTTTGGCTTTGTAAATCTACCACAGAGTAGGAGTGAATATAGCCTTTTTCGATTTGGCGAAAAATACATCTACAATACTTATAGTTAGCCACAGGACCAAATCCAATTATAATTAAATGCTTCGGTTTCAAGTTTTATCCTTTTTAATATTAAGGTATAGATTCTAAACATAAATCCGTACAAAGATCATAATGACGTTGTTTTGTCATTTTTATAGCTCTTTGTACGTCTGAGTTTGCGACATATAATAAATCTATAAGTCTATTTGGTTTATGTGAAATAACCAAATCAACCAACTTGTCTAAATTTTTTATGCCGTAAAAATCTTGAAATATTTTGCGGTTTTTCTTTATTGTTAAAAACGTCATTTCTTTTTCATCAACTGGTTGATTAGAAAGTCTTGGTACTTTGCCATGTACTCTATATAAATGGTAAGGGACATTAAGATATGCTATTTCGTTTTTTAATCCTTTGATGTATCTTGCATTCAAAAGAGCAACCGCAAACGACCAATCTTGCCATTTTTTTATATTTATGTCGTATAACCCTGCCATAATAGCATCTTTTTTTCTGTATATTATATGTGTCTGGGCATGATGTTTTTGTAAAATTAAATCTACTGTTACGGGATAAGCAGATATAGTAAAACCATTAAATTTATCAAACATCATACTTAAACTATGAACAAAAGCCACTTTCTGATTTTTACTTAATATATTAACTCCGTTGCCCATATATGTACCAACTTTATCAAAGTCTATATCTGTGTTTAAGCAATCGTCAGCATCTAACGGTAAAATATAATCATATTTAGCGAGTTTTATGGCCGTATTACGACAGAATTGAGTTCCTCTATGCTTGGCTAACCTTTTAACTATAACATTATCATTATTTTCAATTGTATCCAAAGCGGCATATGTTTCTTTGTCTTCGGAACAATCATCAACAATTATTATTTCCCACGGATATTCAATCGGCTGAATCGCCACTGATTTATACAAATCTAATATATAATTACCAGCTTTATAGCATGGAATAATAATTGTCACGCCTTTCATAATGTTTATTCATGCTCTAATTCTAAAGTCTTTATAGATATGTCTTCATCGACAACATCATAATCAATCTTTTCTGCCACTATGTTTAATACTTTTTTTAAGTCATATTCCGCCGTAGATATAAGTTGCAAATCTTTTTCGCGACCGCAAACAGTTAAAGATAATACAGGGGTTTTAACTGATTTTTGTTGTTCTGATTTGGCTTTGCGAACTTTTTCTACCACTGACACAACCACGGTATACAAATCATATTGATTCCCCATTGATGCGTATGCATCTGTGGTTGGATACAAATGTGTATGTATGGATTTTGTGTCTGTTCCCCAAGGACGTGCTTGGTACACTTCTTCGGTAATGAATACCAAGAAAGGCGCAAACATCAGACAGAATAAATCTATTGATAACATCAAAGCCGATACAGCTGATACGTTACCAGTACTATATGCACGACCTTTTATTATTTCCAAATAATTATCACAAAAATCCCAGAATAATTTTTCTGTTGCTTCTAACGCACCAGCATAATCATTTGCACTAAATAAACGACGTGAATTTGAAATAGTGTTGGACATCTTCGCAATCCAAGCGCTGTCTAGTGGATTGGTTATATTGTTTGCATAACTGGCTGTTGTATCAATTCCGCTTTGTTCAACAATATTGAATACAAACTTTGACGCGTTAAAGAATTTATTGCATAACTTTTTACCCTGATCCATAACCTTTTCTTCAAAAGTTGCGTCAATACCCAAACGAGCACGACCAGCCCAATACCGAACAGCATCAGCAGAGTATTGTTCAATAAGATTTATGGGTGTTATAACATTACCCTTAGATTTACTCATTTTTTTACGATCTGGATCAAGAACAAAACCGCTGATGTGCGCTTGATACCAAGGAATAGTATTATCTGTCGCATACGCCTTCATGATAGTATAGAAAGCCCATGTGCGAATAATATCATGTGCTTGCGGACGTACATCAAATGGTAATGAAATATGATGCCCTTTGGGCGCAATTTCCATTGCAAGTTGTGGTGTTATAGAAGATGTAGCCCATGTGTCCATAATATCCTTCTCGCCAACAAAACCATTTGGTTGTCCTCGTTGAGATTGATTGAACCCATTTGGAACATCGGTCATTGGGTCAATAGGTAATTGTTCAGCAGTTGGATAAATTGGACGTGAATAATCAACAATACCTTTGTCATTTACATGATACCAAACAGGGAATGGAACACCAAAAAAACGTTGACGCGAAATGCACCAATCCTGATTTAATCCATTTACCCATGCTTCATACCTTGATTGCATGTGTTGTGGATACCATTTAATTTTACGACCTTGGTCTATCAGTTCCTGTTTAATGCGCAATACATCAATAAACCATTGCCGCGAGGAAACGAATTCCAATGGGCGAGAACCTTTTTCATAAAATTTAACGGGATGCATCAGGGGACGTGGTTCTGCCAATAAATCACCACTTTCACGTAAAAAGTCAACTATTTGTGTGCGTGCCTTCTTTACTGGTAATCCTGATATTTTATTATAATATTCGCGTGCACGTGGCACATCCAAAGATACAAAATTACCAGTTCCGTATTCTAATGGAATCAATTTGCCATCTTTACCAATAATTTGCTTAATAGGTAATCCAGATTGCTTCCACCACGCAACGTCAGCGGCATCGCCAAACGTGCATACCATCATAATTCCGGTACCTTTGTCTGGTTCTGCATGTTCGGATGGCACAATTGGAACAGGAATATTAAATAATGGAACAATAGCTGTTTTCCCAAAATACTTTTTATATCTTTCATCATCTGGGTGTGCAACTACTGCAATACATGCAGGCAAAAATTCTGGTCTTGTTGTCGCTATTTTGAAAAATTCGCTAGGTTCATCTTTGATGCCGAATTTAATATCGTGAAAAAATCCAGCAGTTTCCCTATCTTCTATCTCAGCCTGCGCAACAGCAGATTGAAAATCAACGTCCCACATTGTAGGCGCTTCTACGATTTTACAAAAACCCTTATATACCAACTCTAAAAATGATTTTTGAGAAACTTTTATTGCTTCTGGTGAAATGGTGCTGTACTTCAAGTCCCAATCGTATGAATGACCAATACGATGAAATATATCTTCAAAAACTTTTTCATCATTTTGTGTCAATAAATAACATGTTTCTATGAAATTACGGCGAGATACAGGCTTCAAATCTTTTACGTCTGAAATATGTTCCGGAACAAAATTCTCATCATAAGGTAAATCTGCATCACATGAAATACCATAATAGTTTTGCACACGACGTTCTGTTGGCAATCCATTATCGTCCCATCCAATTGGGTAAAATATGGCTTTGCCATTCATTCTTTGCCAACGAACGGTTATGTCTGTTTGCGTATAGCTCATAATATGACCGATATGCAAAGAGCCAGAAACCGTTGGAGGCGGAGTGTCAACGACATAGGTATTACCACGTGGTGCGTTTTTATCGTAAGCATATACGTTATTTTTTTCCCAAAAATCTATGCAACGTTTTTCCATATCAACGAAATTTAACTTACAATCCAACCCTTTTTGAGTTTTATATTCAGACATAACAGAATCTCGTTTAGTTTTAAGTTTAAAGTTACCAGTTTAACTAAAAAATCATTATAAAAGAAGTGAGACTAAAGTCAAGATGTTAATGGTATAATAAGATATATGTATTTATTTTGTTTTGCTTATATTTGCAAATTTTAAGCCCTTATAATAAAAATGGTTGTCGGGCATTTTTATCATTGATCGTCTATATGCAAGTGATTTAAATGTTGGCAGATAGCTAAAAAAGGCAGAATCTAATGATTCATATTGGAAATTGTCTTCTATACTGAAAAAACATATGAGAGGTACTTTCCCTTGTCCTAATACATTCATACTGGCGGTTTCTGTCATGCAAAAGTTTTCTATAGAATGATTTGTAGATTTTATGTAAGCTTTTAACTTATCTAGCAATATATCAAAGTGTTCATCTTCGAATTCAAAGGGTCTTTCATTTAAGACTGATAGGGAATTTTTATTAAGAAATGTTTGTGCTAAACATAACGCTTCTTCTCTAACATCATTTATATGTAAACTATAATTGTCCAGATTGTATAAGGCCCTTATGTCTCGTTTGGCCTGAAGAACTTTTTCGAACGATTTGCATTCAAATACAAAAATTCTTAAATCGTTTTGACCAGACGTTAATCTGGCATGATCTTGAGCACCAGCAAAATTATTTGTTGTATTTCCTATCCACCTGTTTCTTGTTCCAAACCAACCATAAGAAATTTTCTTTAAATTAACGTACCCGTTAAAAGACAAGATTTTACGTGTTTTATATTGTACAGAACCATATTTATTTAGAATATTTTTGACAATTATATCCTTGTCCGTTGGTGTAACAGAATGCAAAATAGCTATGTAACAATCTTTATTCTTTTGTACATATCTTAACGCTGTTAAATCATCATTTATTTCGGTGTGCATTTTCTAACCTTTTCTTGATATTATATTAACATATGCATACGCGTCAAGTATGCTGTACGTCGTACAGCAAACAATGTTGCAAGCATGATAACAGAATAATTGGGTGGTGCTGGAGTAAAAATAAAAATCGGAATAAACCCGATTTAAATTTTGGCGTGCCCAGCAGGATTCGAACCTGCAACCTATTGCTTAGAAGGCAATTGCTCTATCCGGTTGAGCCATGGGCACTTAACTGTTTTTATGGAATTTGACGCGAACGTCATCCAATTCATATGTAACATTCTATGTAGCAAATATGTAACATTTTACATCAATTTGCGTACATTTCAATCAATCTGTATCCGGTTTTATACAGAACTGATTTTTGCGCACATCCACACAAATCCAGCATTTATGCATTCAAATCCAAATCTATCCATAAAAATTACGGATGATTAGAAATCCGATGCTCTATCCAGCTGGGCTAAGGGCGCGTTAGCGCAATTTTATAACATTTATATTCAAATTTCAAGACCACATTAAAGATTTTATTGTTGGGAAATCGTTCTTGTGGGGTTTAAATAGTGCAGGTGGTATACTCCATAACAGAACAATAATAAAGGGAGCTTTGTATGAAAAAATTTTTACTATTCGTTTTGGCAATAGTCATATCGTTCTTGCCTGGCATTATAGGTATGCTTTTCTCGCCAAGCGGTGCATCTGACCTTTGGTACAATGCACTGATTAAACCGGCTTTGACACCAGCTGGGTGGGTGTTCGCGGTTGTTTGGCCAATTTTGTACTTTTTACTTGGTATTGCTTTATATCTTATCATTGTTGATAAAACTAAGTTCAGCAAAGCAAAATCATATACGCTGTTTGCTGTTCATATGGTGTTAAATGCTTTGTGGTCATATTTGTTCTTTGGATTAAATATGGTTGGTGTGGCTCTAATCATATTGGTTGCTTTGATTGCGTTCACAATATGGATGATGCGCGTATTTCGTCCAATTAGTCGAGCTGCCTATTGGTTGGTGTGGCCGTATCTGGTATGGATGTTATTCGCGTTATATTTGAATGGTTCAATACTGTTCTTGAATTAAATATAGATAAAACCGCCAATATGGCGGTTTTTTAAATCTTTAATATTTTTACTTTGGGGTCACCTATATTTAAATATTTTAGCCCCAATTCTTCAACATAATCAGCACTATATCCTTGTAATAATTCAATGTGACGCTTTATTGCCTCTAATTCTTTTTGTTCCGCTACTAATTGTTCTTGTTCTCCATTCAGACGCCAAATGTTTATTATCAGTCGTTGTATGTTTACTTCGCCCCAAAACATGCGAATAAACATAAATACGGCAAATATCATTAAAAAAATGCCAATTTTACCGTATATGCCATCAGACCATGCGCGGCCAATAAAAATAAAGAAATTTTTGATTTTTTCTTTCATCGGTGGCATTATATCACAAATGCAGGTACATAATCAAATTTTTGGTGCACCTTTAGCTGGAATTACAGATAAGCCATTCCGGCGTGTCGTTCGTGAGTTTTCTCCATCTGCTCCTTTGTACACAGAAATGATTTCGTGCCATTCTTTGGTCGAAGCGCATAAAAATTGTTTACGGAATTTTGATCGTTACGATCAGGAAGAAAATATAGGAACTCAGATTTTTGGGGCAGAAGCTAGTTTGATGGGAGAAGCTGCAAAAATATTGCAAGATGCTGGCGCAACATGGATTGATATAAATATGGGGTGCCCAGTTCCAAAAGTTGCTACACGTAGTGGGGCGGGCGCAAATTTGATGCGTGATCATAAACTGGCTGAAAAAATAATGCGTTCTGTCGTTAAAGCTGTAAGTATTCCAGTATCAATAAAAACAAGACTTGGTTGGGATGATGCTAATCGTGATTGGCAAGAACTAATTAAAATTGCTGAAGATTGTGGGGTGTCTTTTGCCGCTTTGCATGGACGTACTAGGGCACAATTATATACTGGTGATTCAAAATTACCGGAAATTGATGAATTTATAAAGATTCCAATGATTGGCAATGGTGATATAAAGACTGTTGCAGATGTAAAAAGAGTGTTTGATTTGGGGTATGCTGGGGCAATGATTGGCCGCGCAATGTTAGGAAAACCATGGGGTTTAGGTGTTTTAGCAGGACAATGTCAAACGCCAAAAAATATTGGGGACGTTGTTTTAAGACATTTTGAATATATGCTTGAATATTACGGGGAAAGAAATGCTACGCAGATGTTTCGCAAGCACGCAGCGTGGTATTCTGCTGGAATACCCAATTCTGCAGAATTCAGAATAAAAGTAAACCAAATATCTGATTCAAGGGAAATGAAAGCAGAAATTTGTAAATTTTGGGGTTGCGAAGCCGTTTTATAGATTCTATGATTGATAAGAGCTAAGGGATTGAAAGATATGAATGAAAATACAACTATTGAAAATCACAACGAAATGACTGTTGGTGAAATTTTACGCAATGCGCGCACAACAGGACGTCGTAAACGCGAAATTCAGACAGTTTCCAAGCAGTTATGTATACGTGAGGAATTTTTACAGGCTTTGGAAGACGGTAATTATACCGTAATTCCAGAGAATGTTTATATTTTGGGCTTTGCACGTAATTATGCGATGGAATTGGGCTTGGATCCTGATGAAATTGTGAATAAATTGAAGCGCGAAATGGGCTTGATTGATGAGAAGCAAGAAGATGACGGTGCTGAAGAAAAGTCAACCGGAAGCGATGAAATGAAAGAAGAACGTGGTATTTCTTATTATTTTGGACGCGTAGTGAAGTTTGTTCGTCGTAATTGGAAATGGTTCTTGATAGGTTTTGTTGCGGTTGTCGCCATTGTGGGAATTTTATTGTTCTTTTTAATGGGTGGTTCTGATGACGCAAGTACAGTTGGTAACGAAAACAATATTGCGCCAGTAGCTGTTGTGACCGAACCAGAATATAAAGTTGAAGTGCGCGAACGTTTCGGTACAGAAAATGCAGAGACTGCATCTGTTATATTGCAGGCCAGCCAGGAATCTTGGGTAAAGGTTGAAGACGCACGCGGAAATACTGTGTTTAGTCGAGTTTTGGTTCCTGGTGATGTTTATTATGTCCCAGAAGGTAATGGATATAAGGCTGTATTTGGTAATGCCGGCGGTGTTGATGTTTGGGTAAATGGTACATTGGCACCAAAACAAGGGGCAGATCATGTACGCGTTGCTGATATATCGATGAACCCAGAAAAGTTATTGCCTAGTACGGTTATCGAATAAATAAAAAAATCTCGCGCTGGCGGGATTTTTTTATCGCGACTATTGCAATTTTTAATAAATTATCTATATTTAAATAGCTATGGCTGGTTTGATAAAAATTCGCGGTGCCCGCGAGAATAATCTTAAAAATATTGACTTGGACTTACCAAAAAATAAGTTGGTGGTCTTTACTGGCGTATCTGGTTCAGGAAAGTCTTCTTTGGCTTTTAATACCATTTATGCTGAAGGTCAGCGCAGGTATGTGGAATCTTTGTCTTCTTATGCGCGCCAATTTTTGGATATGCAGAAAAAGCCTGATGTCGATTTGATAGAAGGATTAGCACCAGCAATTTCAATAGAACAAAAAACGACTTCAAAAAATCCGCGTTCTACGGTTGGAACTGTGACGGAAATATATGATTATTTACGTTTGCTGTGGGCTCGTATAGGTGTACCCCATTCTCCTGTTACTGGTTTACCAATTAAATCGCAGACCATTGCCGAAATGGTCGATTGGACCATGAAAATCCCAGCTGGTACAAAAGTATTTATAATGGCACCACTCGTTCGTGAGCGTAAGGGTGAATATCGTAAAGAATTGGCTTTCTTAGTGAAGCAGGGTTATCAACGCGCAATAATTGATAACGAATTATACGATTTGTCTGCTGTGCCGCCGTTGGATAAGAATAAAAAGCATTCAATATTTGTCATTGTTGACCGTTTGCAAATTCCAGCGACAGACGCAACAGAAAGTGATTTAGAAGAATTTCGTTCGCGTATGTATGCTTCGTTTGAAGGTTCTTTACGCTTGGTACCGGGTTCTGTATTGGTTCGGCGTTTAGATACAAATGAAGATATTTTATATTCACAAAATTATGCTTGCCCAGTTAGTGGCTTTACCGTACCTAAGATAGAACCAAGGTTGTTTTCATTTAATGCTCCTATGGGGGCTTGTCCGTCTTGTGATGGCTTGGGTGTGCAATTAAATATGTCGCCAGACTTAGTTATTCCAGATCCGTCAAAGTCTATTTTAGACGGGGCAATTGCGCCGTGGTCACGTGGTGGTATGCTTAGTCAATTTGATCATTTGTTGGATGCGTTGCATAAAAAATATAAAATTCCGCTATCCAAACCGTGGCACACGCTGACGCAGCAGCAGAAAGATATTATTCTTTATGGCAGTGGCGACGAGCCTATAAAAATAAATTGGAATGGTTTTGTTTATGAAAAACCTTATGAAGGCGTAATACCAAATATAGAACGTCGCTGGCGTGAGTCTGATTCAGAAGCAGTTCGTTCCGAATTGGCAAAATATCAGTCTGAAAAAACATGCCCAATTTGTCATGGGAAACGTTTAAATATTCAAGCCTTGTGTGTAAAAATTTATGGGCTGGATATTATGGATGCCTGTGATATGGCTGTTGACCAATCATTAGAATGGTTTACAGATTTGCCAAATCATTTAACACAAAAAGAAAATGATATCGCTCGTGTGATTTTGCGTGAAATCACAAGTCGCCTACAGTTCTTAAAAAATGTTGGCTTAGGTTATTTGACTTTATCTCGTATGTC
>CALXLS010000006.1 GCA_944389265.1 uncultured Alphaproteobacteria bacterium | reverse complement strand
GAGTTGCAGTCATTTGTTGATACGGCGACTTATGCCAGGCGAATTGGCATAACAACAAAACACTGGCATACAATAAAAAATAAACCTATGGGCGGGCGACCGTTAAAACCGTATAATTTGCACTTAATTCTAACCAACAAAATCTATATCGGACTAATTACGCATAAGAAACTGGGTACCGCTGTTCGTGGCGAACATAGTCCGATTATATCAGAAGAGTTGTTTAACCAAGTCCAAGAAATCATAAAATCCAGAAAAAACACCCGCGAAAAGACAACCCCGTCACCAAACATATTTTCAAGCAAAGTGTTTTCGGCATCTGGCGAAAGATTTTACAACCAAAGAAGCAATCAAAACCTGTTCTATTACGCAATTAAGGGCTTCTATTTACCAGCAGTAAAACTGGACAAGATTGGCATTGATACTATATGCAACTTTTTGAACAGCGATATGAAAAATCTGCCAACACAAAATGCCAATGCTTTGAAATCTATAAACTTCTGTGATATGGACTACACGCACAAAAAAGAATTTATCGGCGCATTTGTAACCAGAATCATTTACACTAAAAATCAACTTACGTTTTATTTGAACACTAATCCAGATAACTTGGCCGGTTTTATGTCTGCCGAATATATAAATCAAAACACGACGAATACTGTTGATTACATAGTTTCCGGGAATCAGGTAATTATTACAGTTCAGGTTATATTACGCCCCTTTGCAAACACAAGATTTAACAAAGGTAACGATACGATTTTAACTGTATCAGAAAACAATAACCTTATTGTCAAGGCGTTTGCAACTGCGTGGCGATATCGTGAAATGTACGAAGAATGCGGTGATGTGGATACAGTTGCAAGGAAAGTTGGTTCCACGCCACGTACAATTTACAGATACCTTGATATAGCTTATATGAATCCGAAAAGAGTGAATCAAATACTTGACGGCACCATCACTTGCACATACAAAAATCTTTTAAATAACTCTAAACAATATTCATTATAACAATGTTTTTCTTCTGTTTTTGACACCCCATTTTTGGGCGAAGTATGTCAGAGTGGGTAAAATGGTGGATCTTGGAAAAGTAAAGGCATACCAGAGCAATAACGCACCAAAAAAGTCCCAGAAACCGGCGGGTTTGTGGGACTTTATATAACTTTTTTGAATTTTTTGTATTCCTGGCGGAGACGAAGGGATTCGAACCCTTGATACCCTTGCGAGTATACCACATTTCCAATGTGGCGCACTAGACCAACTATGCGACGTCTCCTAATCCTTACTTCTTATTCTTCCTCACCTGAATCTGGCGTATCATCTTCGCCTTCTTCCACAACAATAGGCGCATCTTCTAACAATGTTTCTTCCAATTCTGCGTCTATTTCACGCAATTTAGGATCTTCTGTCGCGGCAATTTCCAAAGATTCTTCACCATCTGGTAATGCTGGCGTTTCTTTATATGACTGTACAAATTCATGACGAACTTCATTCATATCCAACTTACCCGTTGCAATTTCACGCAATGCAACAACTGTTAACTTGTCATCATTCTTTTCTACAACAGGTTGTGCACCACCGTTCAAATCACGAACGCGCTGCGAAGCCAACATACCAAGTTCATAACGGCTTTCTACAAATGGTAATGTATCTGAATTTGTTGTACGTGCCATAATAAATTCCTTTGTTGAAAACGTTTTTAACCTCGCTATAATGCCCCATGGATGGTAAAAATGCAAGAAGAAAATATTAAAAACAATATAAAAACTCTTTCTTTCGGATGCAGACTTAATGCTATGGAAGCAGAAAAAATACAAAAAATGCTATCTTCTGCCATAAATGCTGCAATTCTGGTAAATACTTGCGCCGTTACCGCAGAAGCAGAACGGCAATCTGGTCAAGCTGTTAGAAAACTAGCTCGCGAAAATCCAGACGCCCCCATTTTCGTAACAGGTTGCGCAGCAACAAGGAACCCTGAACTTTTCTTGCAAATACCAAATGCACTGGTTGTAAAGAACCAAAATAAAATGCGCCTTAATGCATACTTAGACGCTTTAAATAATGCGCCATGCCATTTTGAAAGCCCGAAAATTGTTAAATTTTCACACCCCGCACCACAACTATCAAAGCAATTTGTACAAGTTCAAAATGGTTGCAATCACAAATGCGCTTATTGCGTCACCCGCTTACTGCGCGGTCCTGCCGTATCTTTTGAATATGCTGAAATATTAAAAGACGTACAAAATGCCATAAAAAACGGATTTGGTGAAATAGTTTTAACAGGTGTAGATATTGCTAGTTATGCCAAAAATGGCGTTTTAATTTCTGATTTATGTAAAAATCTTTTACAAGATGTCCCAGAAATAAAACGATTAAGACTTTCTTCTATGGACCCGGCTTCACCAGAAATATTCAAAATAATTGATTTAATCCATTCAGACAATCGAATGATGCCACATATGCACCTATCTATGCAATCCGGTTCAGATACTATACTTAACGCTATGCACCGCAGGCACAATTCGGAAACGGTACGCAAAATAGTTAAAGCAGCAAATAATAATATCACATTTAGTTGGGATATAATTTGTGGTTTTCCAGGTGAAACAGATGAATTATTTAACGAAACAGTCGAACTTGTACAAGAAACAAGACCTATAAAAATACACGCCTTCCCTTTTTCACCACGTCCAGGAACAGAAGCAGCAGACATGACCAATCAAATCAACCGAGAAATATCAAAAAAACGAGTAAAAATTATATCTGACCTTGCCGACAATTTCAGAAAAGAATTTATGAAGAAACAACTTTCGACAGAAGTTCAGGTATTGGTTGAAGAAAATAATATCGCAAGGACTCCTAATGATATAGATGTAAAAATCATCGGAAATCCTATTCCTTCAAAAACTATATGCAATGTAAAACTGACTGAAATCAATGAAGAGTCTTTTATCGGAATTTTAGCATAAAAAATAAGTTGGCAAGTCGTTTTATAGTTGCTAATATCTTCATCATGAAAAAGAAAATATTTATCCTGTTATTAGCATTGATAACAACTTCTGCGCATGCCGATTTTTCGACACGTGCAAAATCTGCTTTTTTAATAGACTATGAATCTGGTGCAGAAATCGTCGCGAAAAACGCTGACGAATTAATGCCCCCTTCTTCCATGATAAAACTGATGACACTTACTGTCTTGTTTGATGAAATAAAGGCAGGCAACCTTACTATGGAAGACCGTTTAACCGTTAGCGAAAACGCTGACTATAACAATCCTTTGTGGTATCCAGCAAGTAAGATTTGTTTGGTTACAGGTCAGACAATCAGCGTACGCGATGCGATACTTGGGTTAATCGTATTATCTGGTGGCGACGCAAGTGTTGTGGTTGCTGAAAAATTAGCAGGCTCTGAAAGCGCGTTTACAGAATTAATGCAGAAAAAAGCACGCGAAATCGGCATGACGCAATCTACTTTCGGTAATGCAAGCGGTTTACCAAACCCAAACAACTTGATGACAAGTCGTGAACTGGCGATGTTGGCAAATTATGTCATCACAAATCATCCTGATATATATCCTTTGTTTGCTACAAAACGTTTTGAATTCAAAGAACACCAAACTGACTGGTGTCGCGAATGGGGCCGCACCCACACGATGAATTATAATAAACTATTGTTTACAATGCCTGGTGCAGATGGTCTTAAAACAGGTCACACAGAAGACGGCGGTTATGGCATGGTAGCAAGTGCTAAAATCGGTGGACGCAGACTAATCGGTGTAATAAATGGTTTCCGTGGCGACAGTCATGATGCACTGGCCGCAGAAATGAAAAAATTGCTAAACTATGGTTTTACAAATACAACAAATAAAGTCTTTTATCGTGCAGGTGATAAAATTGCGAAAATTCCAGTTTGGTATGGGCGCCAACCATATGTTATAGCAACCGTAGAAAAAACTTTTGCTATCACTTTACCTAAATCTGAAGGCTTAACAGGTATAAGAGTTCTGGCAAGATATGATGATCCAATTCCTGCACCTGTAAAAAGAGGTGATAAAGTCGGCGAAATAATTGCGGAAAAGAATGGTGAAATAATCGCACGTGCCCCACTTATCGCAATGGATAAAGTAAACAAAACACAGTTCTTTGGTCGCGTAATTAAAAATATTAGAGTTATGTTAGGTATTTGATAATCATGGCAACTAAGAAACCGACTTCTTATAACTTTCCTCATCCGATGGACAACGATTGCCTGGTCGGTCATAATGATGTTTTGAACAACTTCATGTCTGCATGGAATATGCGCGACAGTCACCCCATTCACCCTGTGTGGATGTTAACAGGACCTCGTGGTATTGGTAAAGCCACAATGGCCTATAAAATAGCAAAAATGGTTTATGGCAATATCGGCGACTTTTTTATAATAGACATGGATAGGAACATCGAAAAAGATGGTAAAATAAAAACAGACGGTAAAGTAATTTCTGTTTATACAGTTCGCGCCATGATTGAAAAAATGCAAATGTCTTCTATGTCCGGGGACTGGCGCGTTATTCTTATAGATTCTGTAGACGAACTAAATACTGCCGCATCAAATGCTTTGTTAAAACTATTAGAAGAACCACCTGCAAAAACCCTGTTTCTGTTAGTTGTACATCAATTATCTAATGTTCTGCCAACGGTACGTTCACGTGCGCGCGTTGAAAAAATGCATCCGCTTACAATATCTCAACTACGTGAACTTTGTGCAAAATTTATGCCAGATGAAGAAGTAAGCACAGAAACATTGAAACTTGCAAACGGTAGTTTCGGAAGCATCGCTAACCTTAAAAAGTCTGGTGGGGATGCAGTTTATGAAGAATTAATAGAAACCTTACAAAACGAACGTACAAATAGCGCAGATATGATGAATATAGCAAAAAAAATTGCTGCACAACCAGAATTATATAGCATTTTATTAGATGCTATTGCTTATTTCGGATTAGCAGACTTATACTCAAATACTATAAAATCTATATCTGATATAAATAAACTATACCTTGAACCAGAAATCGGTATTTTTAAAATAATTACAGAAATAAAAAAATGTTTATAGATACTCACTGTCATTTAACAGATAACTATATATCAGGCGATTTAAACGATGTTATTACACGTGCAAAGTCTGCTGGGGTTAGTACATTAATTTGCCCGACCGCTGACCCGAATGATATAGAAAATGCAATTACTATCACAGAAACACATGATAATATATTTGCTACTATCGGTATTCATCCTGAATATGCCGGTCTGGATGCAGAAAAATTTTTAACTGATGAAATCCTATCACACCCGCGCGTAATAGGGGTCGGAGAAATTGGTTTAGACTATCATGAAAATACCCAAAATCGTGATGCACAAATAAAATTATTTGAACAACAACTAACCTTGGCAAAAAAACATAACCTGCCAGTAGCAATTCATACTCGTGACGCAGAAGAAGATACAAAAGCAATTTTAACTGACGAATTTCATGGTGTGATGCACTGCTTTACAAGCTCGTGGAATTTAGCAAAAGTTATGTTAGACCGCGGATTCTTTTTTTCTGCCAGTGGAATTTTAACTTTCAAAAATGCAGAAGAAATACGCGAAACCTTTAAAAAGATTCCAACCGATAGACTTGTAATTGAAACAGACGCACCATATTGTGCACCCGTTCCATATCGCGGAAAAACGTGTGAACCAGCCATGGTTGTTGAAACTGCAAAAGTACTGGCACAAATCAAAAATTTGCAATTGGACGATTTGGCTATTATACTTGCTGACAATACAAAAAAGTTATATCCAAAATGCCACGTCAATTAATAAAATTTGGTCAAGTTTCTGAAAATCGCAAAGCGCGATACAATTACTCTATTGAAGACACAATAGAGGCCGGCATTTCTTTAACTGGCGCAGAAATAAAATCTATTCGTTACGGTTTGGTCACAATCGTTGACGGTTTTGTACAAAGACGCGGTACAGATTTATATTTAGCAGGAATCGAAATTCAAAAATTACCTACTGCCGCCCGCATAGTAAATTTTGATGAACGCAGACCACGTCAACTATTGCTACACCGTGCACAAATCAATCGTTTGATAGGAAAACTTCAAGAAAAAGGTGCAACAATCGTTCCTTTAAAATTATACTTTAATAATCGTGGTAGACTTAAAGTTCTATTGGGTGTCGGATACGGTAAAAATAAAGTTGATAAACGAGAAACTATTAAACAACGCGAATGGAATAAAAACAAATCAAGAATTCTTAAGGGATAAAAAAAGACGCATAAAAATGCGTCTTTTTCTTTTTATTAATATGACAACATCTTAGTCGTTCATATTCATACCAGCACGAACCTGGGCACGAAATTCATCTCTTACCGCCTTGTATTCAGATTTGGTAATACAACCATCTTGATCCATATCCATTACTGGCAACAATGCTTGCATCTGCGGACATTTTATAGATGACACTACTAAGCATCCATTTTTGAAATTTGCGCGCGGGCCACGAAAATCACGACCATTATCACATAATTTACCAGCAGCAAAACCCAACGCAAAAATAATCAAAATAAAAATCAATTTCTTTAAGAAACGACCAAATTTAGAACCACCATGACAACCGCATTTGCATTCATGACCGCATGTGCATTCATGAGTTTCTGGAATAACTTCTTTTACTTCTTCAACAACAACTTTCTTTGTTGCAGGTTTTTTTACTGCAGCCTTTTTAACCGTTGTTTTTTTTGTTGCTGCTGGTTTTGCAGCCGCTTTTTTAACTGTTTTTGTTGGCATTTTCTTTCCTTTTTGTTTACCCCATTAATTGTATTCAATATTAATTTTTATGTAAAGTAGATTTTTTATTAACTGCGATTTCTGAAAACAAACCACTTGCCCCAATAAATATTTTGTTATAAGATAAAAATGATACGTCGTGTTGATGTATTGGGGTGTCATAGCCCGTAAATTTGGCGTTCAGAAATGGACGATATTGTCTCCAATCATTTTGGTTGGAGGGTTGTGAATATACTGAATAAGCACACTATACCAAATTATAGCTATGAACCTCCAACCACCTTAAATATTCGGTGGTTTTTTTAATACTTGTTTGCAAACAAGATAAAAAAATGGAGGCTAATATGAACATAAAACAAATACTCCCAGTTTTTATGGTGGGACTATTTATAACAACCACAGGAATTTGCGATACTTTTATTAAGTGTATTCCTAATAGTTTGTCTTCTTGTCAAGTAGACTCGTACACTGGTGGCAGTGGTGGCGGTGGAATTCAATGGAAAGCAAGTTGCTATTCAAACAACACAGAAATAACATTTAAGGGACTTGCTTTATGCGCACAACGAGGTTCATCCCCCGCAATAAATTTGGCTTATAGCCCCGGTTCTAATACACAATGTTGGTGCAGGATGATTTCTCCGGCACTTTCAAATTGGGTATCTACTTATTCTACACCATCTAGTGAAACAACTTGTAATGATCAATGTGCTAGCATATGTGCAGGGGAAATACCTGGTTCGTCTGATCTTATTCGAAGATTATTATCATCACTGGCAGATACTTATTAAATTTTAAACGCCGGAGGATAAAATGAAAATCTATACGAATATTTTTATAATTTTTTGTTCCGTCATATTCTGTAATTATTCACAAGCACATACTTTATGCGTAAATAAAGAATCATATGCCTACGGCATGTTAACAGAGGTTGGTGAAGGGGGTTCCGATTGGGTCGGAAGGTATGAGATGACAGCAGTAAACCCTTTAAGGCGGCGTGGTGTCGGGATATGTTCTAATTCTAGTGGTTCAGTAGGAAGTGTCACATCAGAAATTTATAGAAGCAGAACTTCTTCTGCTGCAAATAAATATTGTTGGTCCAAACTTTTATACCCTGCAGAATCAAAATTTATTCTTGTTGCAATTTATGACGATGAAACAGATTGCTTGCAAAATTGCACAAGACGCGCCGTTAACCCATCAGACGGTTCTAGCAATAGCGCAGAAGCATTTTTCCAAAATTTAGAAGGGAGCAATTAAAATGAAAAAAATATCTATATTTATAATGCTTGCTTTGCTTGCAACAAAAAATTTATTTGCGGCAGGTGCTTGCCCAACAAATTATGTACCTGTTTATTATTACAATATAAAAATAGTACAAAATTATAATCAATGCCCATCTGGATATATTGCAGTTGGAGGCAGCAACAACACATCCGCATTAAGTTGCCTATCTGAAAACAAAAGAGAAAGTTACCCTGCATGCTTTATGTATTTGGCACCAGGAACATATACAGATAGCACTGGAACATATCAAATTACAGATATTTGTCCATATGTAGAATAAAATAAAAGCCACCGATTGGTGGCTTTTATTCAAATCGAATTCAAACGATTTAGTTCAAAGCATCTTTCAAAGCTTTACCTGGTTTGAATTTCGGCTGAGTGGAAGCCGGAATCTTAATAGCAGCACCTGTCTGAGGATTGCGGCCTGTTGTTGCTTTGCGTTTTGCTGTTGTAAATGTACCAAAACCAACCAAACGTACTTCGCCTTTCTTCTTCAAAACTTTTGTTACTGTGTTGATGAATGCATCCAAGCAAGAAGCAGCTGTTGCTTTTGTTACTTCAACTTCGTTTGCGATTGCTTCAATCAATTGCTGTTTATTCATTTTGTTTCTCCTTTCATAAATTTATATAAGGTGTCCGGCAGTTCCAAGGCAATGTCTTTGAAATCTTTTGCCCGGCTATCAAATACTTTCAAGAATATCATAACCGCAACTTCTTACATTTCAAGGACATTGCCTGTCCTGCTTACTCGAATCGTAGAGAAATCCTGCCTTTAAGTCAAGAGCATATTTATTTCTTAGATATTTTTCATAAACTTGACAAAAACTGTGATGCTTAGTTATGAACTGCTTCTGCCCTTACTGCGCGCGCATCTGGGGAATTACTTTCACATAACACCCAATTCTCTGTCGTGCCTTTGACATGAACTGTTCTGAAATGATTAGGTGTCAATGTTAATAGTAAAACTATAACACCTACCCAAAATGTAAACTTGGTAAACTGCCACGGTTTTGAAAAACTTTCACGTTTAAAAGAATCACTTAACAAATTCTGATATAATGCCCAACCCCAGTTAAACGCCAATAGCATAACAACAAAAAAGAATGCTATGGTTATATAATTTATAAAAGGATGAAGCATCTGAGAAATTGTATCCCACATAGAATCCGCAGCAGGACATACATACAATTCTTGCCCAACTAAATTAGCCGGTATTTGTATTGATTCCGTATTCGATATCTGCAAACCAAACGATGTTGCTATTACTATCATTGTTAACGCAACTATCGAAAATAACATTATTGGTTTCATTTACTGCTGCCCCTCAAATTTTCTTGATTTATATTATATCATAAACAACTAAGCGATTGCAATTTTATAAACTTTAAACTAATATTCATTCCATGCTGGGTAGAAAAATAAATCTTGTAGTCGGTTTAACAACATTCCATAACGAAATGTTGCAAATTTCTGTGCCCGCACTTGGTAAACTAAATCAAAAATTTATGCTTATCGTACATAATGATAACCCAGTCACTACTGTCACAAAAAAACAAATTCGCGATTTAGGATACAATGGTGATATTTTTATAATCAACAGTTCTGAAAATGTCGGTACTTTTCGTGCGCGTATAGCAATTACAGAAGCCATTGGTAAATTAAAAATTTCCCCAGATTGGATTATTTTTAATGATGATGATGACATTATAACAGACTTAACAATACCAGATGTTTCTAATGATATATTTTCTGTCGTACAAAATTCTGTCGTTATTCATCATCGCATATTGGACTTGTTACGTGCAAAAACGAATCCAGATAATCTTGAAATCGACGGTGATAACATAACTTTATCCAGACCTAACCTAGGTTTTGCAGGAACACTTATAAGAACAAATATCGTCATTAAATTGTTCGCTTTCCTAAAACCATTATTGGAATCTATAAAAAAACTAGATGACGGTTTGGATTTTCGCGCACCTGTTGATGCAGTAATGCGTGTGTTCTTGAACATGTATGCTAAATTTCTTAACCCTGACTCTGCACCTATTTATATGGATAAAATAAACTACATAAAAACAGATATAGATTCTTGCCAGATAAAATATGAAAAACTTAATCGACCCGTCAGAAATATATCAGACCATTACCGTCGCGCACTTATTAAATATGAAAACCTTATGCAGACGGCTTTGAACGCTGCTGCCCTTAGGGGCTAACTATCATTTTCTGCTTTTTTATAAAATATAAATATTTATGATTGAAACTTCTGTGCAATATTTATAAAATTGCACCGATAAACAAGGGATTATTTAAAATGAAATATAATGATATTCGTACAACTTTCTTAAAATTCTTTGAAGAAAAAGGTCATAAAATTGTTCCTTCTGCTTCACTAATTCCAAATGACCCTACCCTGCTATTCACTGTTGCAGGTATGGTTCCATGGAAAGGCATTTTGCAAGGTACAGAACCTGCTTTCGCCCCCCGTGTTGCAGACGTACAAAAATGTATTCGCGCAGGTGGCAAGCACAATGACTTGGACGAAGTCGGGTTTGACGGTCGTCATCATACATTCTTTGAAATGGTTGGGAACTGGTCTTTTGGTGATTACTTCAAAGAAGGCGCAATCGAGTACTCTTGGGAATTATTAACAAAAGTTTTAGGTCTGGACCCGAATAAACTTCGCGTGACAACCCACGAAACAGACGAAGAATCCACAGAAATATGGCGCAAAGTTGCTGGCAAAGAAGCAATTAGACTTGGCGATAAAGATAACTGGTGGTCCGCTGGTGACACTGGCCCTTGTGGTCCTTGTACAGAAATATTCTATGATTTCGGGGCAGATATAGAAAACGAAGATGATAGATGGGTTGAAATCTGGAATGACGTATTCATGCAATACGACCGCGACGCAAACGGTAATCTGTCGCCACTGCCAAAGAAAAATGTTGATACAGGTGGTGGTTTGGAACGCTGGGCTGCAGTTCTACAAGGCAAAACTGACAACTATGATACCGACCTATTTGTTAATTTAATGAAGGCAATTGAAAATGTTGTTGGTGTACAAAAAACAGCAGAAAACACCCCTTCATTCAAAGTAATTGCAGACCACTTGCGCGCTGTTGGTTTTGCTATTGCAGATGGCGTTATTCCAAGCAACACAGACCGTGGTTATGTAATTCGGCGTATTTTGCGACGTGCTATGCGTCACGGTCAGATTCTAGGTCATAAAGGTGCATTATTATCAAAGTTATACCCTGCGCTTATTACAGAAATGGGTGCGGCTTATCCAGAACTTGCACGCGAAGAAAAGCACGTTGTTGAAATTATACAAAATGAAGAAAATGCGTTTGCAGACATGTTGCAAAATGGTATGAAATTATTAGAAAACGAAATACCAAAAGTAAATAATAACGTACTGCCTGGTGATGTTGCATTTAAACTATTTGATACCTATGGATTCCCATTAGATTTAACCCAGATGATTTTACGCGATAAAAATATTGATGTAGATGTCGCAGGCTTTGAAAAGTCAATGGCAGAACAGAAAGAACGCAGTCGCGCTAATACAAAAGGCACACGTACTTTATGGGAGTCACAAACTCAACTAACCGATACAGACGATAGTACAAAATATTCGCCTGATGCAAATATGCAATCAAAAGTATTATCTATCTTACGCAATGGCGAGTTTGTTGAAAGTGCTAATGCAGGGGACGAAGTAGAAGTTGCTTTGGATAAAACAAACTTCTATGGCACACAAGGCGGTCAAGTCGGTGATAGCGGTGAAATGCAGAAGGATGGAAAAACGGTTATGACTGTATCCGAAGCCGCACGTGTTGACAATGTTGTCATTCACAAAGGAACTTTAACTGGTACATTAAATGTTGGTGATACTGTATCTACAATTATAAACGCGCCTTCTCGTCAACAGACCGCACGTGCGCATACTGCAACACACTTACTACAAGCGGCTTTGCGTCATGTATTAAACGAAGATGTTGAACAGCGCGGTTCCAAGGTATCGCCTGACTCCGTTCGTTTTGACTTCTCGTTCGGACGCGCAATGACCGCGGAAGAAAAGCAAGCAACCGAAGACCTTATTAATAAATGGATTTCTGAAGACCTGCCCGTTTCCCACGAAGAAATGTCTTTGGACGAAGCCAAGTCAAAAGGTGCAATGGCTCTGTTCGGTGAAAAATACGGAAATACGGTAAAGGTTATTACTGCAGGTGATGTATCTTGTGAACTATGCGGTGGAACGCATATTTATCACACAGGTGAAATTATCCGCGCAAAGATTAACAAAGAAAAATCTATCAGCAGCGGAATTCGCAGAATAACTATGTCAGTTGGTACTTTGGCAGAATAATAAGAAAACCCGCCTTTTTGGCGGGTAATTAAATTCTTGCATTCACAACATTTAATAGTATCATTATTGGGGTGAGAGATAAAAAAGGAACGACATAAATAAAGTTCCTTAAAAACACCCCTAAGTATATTGATTCTATTAACCAATTGCCAAATAGGGGCACAAAAGCGGCGTTGTCACAGATTCACTACAAATAAAGATATTTTTCTTTATTAGCAATGGATTTCGTGACAACGCATAAGTTAAACGATAAAAAAGGATTATTTATGGTAAAAGTTAGAGAAAAAAAGCAAGCACCTGTTGCAGAAGAAACTGCAACATCTAAAAAGCCTGCAAAAATAACAGGTATGAACAAGCACGAAAACGATAAAAACGATGAAAAACTATATTTTATGGCATTAGGTGGCCTGGAACACGTCGGTCAAAACATGTATGTCTATAAATACAAAGGTAAATATCTGGTCGTTGATTGCGGTATGGGATTTTTGGAAGAAGAAATCGGTGCTGGTGACGTTCAATACTGCGATACTACTTGGCTTGAAAAACGCAAAAAAGATGTTGTCGGTTTTGTTATAACTCACGGGCACGAAGACCATATCGGGGCTTTAAAATATGTTTGGCCAAAGTTTAGAAAACCTATTTATTGCACTCGTTTTCCTGGTGAAATTTTAATTCAAACTTTCAAGGGTATAGAATTAGACTTTAACCCAGAAAAAGACATCGTTATTTTTGACCATCACGGTGCGACTTTAAAACTTGACCCGTTCGAAGTCGAAACATTTCATGTGTCTCACTCTGTACCAGAAGCACAGATGTTGATTATAAAAACACCTGCTGGAAAGGTTTTGCATACTGGAGACTGGACATTCAATGATAACAACCCTATAGAAGACCCGACAGATTTTGCACGCTTACGCGAAATCGGTTCTGACCCTAAGTTATTGGCTTGTGTATCAGACTCAACTTCTGCTTCTCGTCAAGAACCACAAACCACAGAAGTCCAAGTTCGTGAAACCTTAACTGAAATTATGAAAAATGCACCAGGTCGCGTTCTTGTGACAGGTTATTCACGTAGTATTGCGCGTATGAAAATGTTTTCAGAAGCAGCACATGCTGCAGGACGCGTTGCAGCAATTAAAGAACGCAGTAATCCTAACCCTGTTCCTTATGTTGGTTTACCAGAATTCCGCGAAATGGGCATAGAATTCGGATACTTAAATAAAGACGATGTTTATTTGCACAGTGAAATAAAAGACCTGCCTGCAGAAAAACAAGCAATCTTCTTAACGGGCTCTCAGGGTGAACAATATGCTATGTTAACTCGTCTTTGCCGCGGTCATGTAAAAGAAATGAAATTGCAGCCAACAGACACTGTTTTGTTCAGTGCAATTGTTATTCCTGGTCGCGAACAAGATGTATCTTACCTGTATAACAAACTAGCGCGTATGGGTATAAAAACACATACGATATTTGATACTGACCATTTGCACGCCAGCGGTCACGCAGGTCGTCCAGAATTCGAAAGATTCTACGATATTGTACACCCACAAGTCTCTATTCCAATGCATGGTGATTACATTAACGAAATGTTAAATGGTAAAATGGCTATGGAACGTGGCGGTGCAAAACATATGATGGTTGTTCATAACGGCGAAATGATTGCTTTAAAAGACGGTGAAGCACCTTATATTTCTGAAACCATCGAAACAGGGTTTGTCGTTATGGAAGGCGAAACAGAACGTAGCGCAGATGACAAGGTTTATAAAAACCGTAAAAAGATTGCTACAAATGGTGCAGTTTTTGTGACCTTGCCTGTTGACAAGCGCGGTTTCTTAAAAGGCGTTCCAGAAGTATCTAGTGCAGGTATATTCGAAACGGATACAACTGGTTTTATGAAACGTCAAATTCAAATCGAAATCACAAAAGCAATCGATGATTTAACAAAAGCAGAACGCAAAGACCGCGACAATTTAGTTCGTGCAGTTCAAGTTGCTTCGAATAAAGTAATTCGTGCATCTTTGGGAGCAGACAAAAAACCGCAATATAGCGTTCACTTTGTACAGAAATAAAAAACGCCCTTAGGGGCGATTTTTTATTCTGTATAATAACACTCGTCAGTAAATGTATACTCCCCTGTCTCATCATTTAATGTTGTCCCAGGTATTATAAAGCAGTTTGTAATATATTTACTACCCGGATTGGCATAGCCTTTTCCTGGACATTTTGTACAACCACTTGCACTATCACTGGGGGAACCGTAATATCCAATATAACACCTATACTCATAGGTTGTGCTACAAGTCCCATCACAATTACATGTCTGAATCGTTCTGCGCTGATGGCTCTCATTATAATATTCCCAATCATTTGTAGCCCCACCACAATCAGTACAAGGCTTACAACACCTAGAATATGCAACAGAATTACACAGCTCGCCCTTTATAGTGGTTGTAGTGGGGTAATATCCAGACGAACAAGAACTACACATATAAAACTTATCACATACTTTATAAGTGTCACTACAATAATATGCACTAGAAGTATTAGTACATTTACTATCAGGTAAATAGGGATTTCCCAACGAATATCCTGACGGCAAATTTGAACTTGTATACGAACAATCATATGCGCCATATACATTTCCTGAACAACTTAACGCAACACATAGCACAACCATATTAATTGTTTTTTTCATTCTTAGACCTCCTTTTTTCAGTTTTTGCGAACGAAAAAAACCACCATAAAATTAGGTGGTTGGAGGTTCTAAACTATATACTGTGAGATAGCATGGCTTATTCAATATATTCACCATCCTCCAACCAGAATACAGTTGGAGGTATTTTATGTCCCCACGGACACACAGCATAGAGGTTTAGATGCCTCAACACAAGAACACCCTGTGTCACTTGAAATTTTATATCAAAAAAATATATAGGACAACTATTTTATTTGTTTTCATCATGTGCACGCGGATGTGCGCGCTCATAAGCATTCATTATCTCTGCCATATTTACTTTTGTATAAAGTTGTGTAGTAGATAACGAAGAATGCCCCAGTAACTCTTGCAAACTTCTTAAATCCGCACCACCTGCCAGTAATGCCGTCGCAAATGTATGCCTTAATGCGTGTGGCGTCACATAATCTGGTAATTGCAAATAATGTCTTAATCTTTCTACTACCTTTTCTGCCATACGTGCAGACATCGGAAGACCGCGAACACTCCTGAACAATTCATCTTCTGCATCATTACCAAATGGACGCAATTTTATATACTTGTCTATCGCATCTAATACCGCAGGTAAAATAGGTACTATTCTTTCCTTTCCACCCTTCCCCATTATACGCAAAGAATCTGGTCTGTTTATAATATCTATATTCTTTAAAGACAATGCTTCTGATATACGAAGCCCACAACCAAATATCAACAAAACTAAAGCCCAATCACGTGCGACAATCCATGGTTCAGTTGCATCTAATTCTTTTATCGCATCGTGCATATGCTCAACATCACTGACTTCTATCGCCTTTGATAACTTGCGTGGCACTTTCGGCGAAGAAATTAAACCAATTGCATCATTTTTTACACCATATTGCTTATTAAGAAATTTATAAAAACCACGAACTGATGATAAAGCACGCGCAGTTGATTTATGTGCTAAATTGCGACGCTGTCTGTCTGCAAGCCAAGAACGAAAGCATATAGTGTCTGCAAGTCCCATGTCATTAATAAAAACATCCGCGCCTGTAAAGTTCTCGTAGAACTTTACAAAGTCACGGATATCGTTTTCATAAGCAGACGCTGTATGCACAGAATAGTTCTTCGTCTGTGTTAAATAATTTATGAACTCTTGTATCGTTTCATTCATTATTTTATATCAAATGTTGCGGATACACTTACTGATACTTCTGTATCTTTTGAAACTATACTTCCAGACATCGCCATAGCATCTTCTGCAACTGCCATCTTTGCACCAGTTGCCAAGAAATTAGACGCACGCGGCTGAATAGAAGAAGATGTATTCGCGTTATACGATACATTTACCAACTTTCCAGCTTCACGACCGTCACCTGCGGCCAAAGCGTTTGCTCGTTCACGCGCATTTTCAACTGCTTTGCCCAAGCAATCTTCCAACACAGGTTTCATCGCTTCAGCACTGGTATACATACGCAAATTTTCAGAATAAATATTTTCCTGCCCCGCAAACTTAGACAACACCTTTTCTATCGCTTCTATATTATCTGCAGAAACTTCTACCGCTATCGTAGTTTCTATACCAAGAACAACAGACTTTTCTAATTCGCGATTCCATTCGGACTTTTCGTACGAATTAAATTCCGTTGTCTGCATTTTCACATCTTGTGTTTTTAAGAAATTTGTTATTTCTGCTACCTTTGCAGTCGCCATCTTCATCGACACAGCAGCATTTTTATCAAGCGTAGTCACGCGTAAAGTTATCGCCGTTCTATCCTTGGGCACCGTTGTTAAACACTCGCCAGAGACAGAAATTAAACGCATCTCTCGCGGTTGTGTAAACATACCAAATACCAACGCCATAACCGCACCAGCACCGATTACACTACCTGCCCAGATTAAATATTTTTTCATTTTTTCTCTCCTTTCCTTATTTTTTTCTTACTCAAAATAGTTTAATTTCATCGCACGCTTTACACGCATAACTGTTTCTGCAGCAGCATTACGCGCCACCTTTGTTCCTTCGCGCAAAATATCCATAACCTTATCAGGATTGCGCGCAAATTCTTCACGTCTTTCACGTATAGGACGCAATGTCTCTTGCAGTACAGAATTTAAAAACTTCTTTACCTTTACATCCCCAAGTCCACCACGTTCATAATGTGCTGCAAGTTCTTCATAGCCAGAATACTCAGGCAAAAACGCGGCAAAATGTTCCTGTTTTGCAAAAACAGAAATATATATAAATACGGGGTTTTCTGTCGTATTCCCTGGGTCTTCTACCCGCAAATGATTTGGGTCAGTAAACATTGTTTTTACCTTTGCTGCGATTTCATCCGCAGAATCTTTTAGATAAATACAATTATTCAAAGATTTGCTCATTTTTGCATTACCATCTGTACCAGGCAATCTTGCTGCAGCCTTTGATTGCGGAACCACAGCATGCGGCATAACCAGGGTTTCACCGTAGATACTGTTAAACTTATGAACAATCTCGCTTGCTTGTTCTAACATCGGTAATTGGTCTTCCCCAACAGGAACAATATTCGCATCAAAAGCAGTTATGTCCGCAGCCTGAGAAATTGGATATGTAAAGAAACCAACTGGCACACCACCGTTAAACTTTTCCTTCTGTGATATTTCCGTCTTTACAGTCGGATTGCGTTGTAAGCGCGCCACAGTTACTAAATTCATATAGTAAAAAGTTAACTCTGTTAATTCAGAAACTTCTGACTGAATAAACATAGTCGTCTTATTCGGGTCATACCCAACCGCTAGCATATCTAGTGCGACTTCCATAACATTTTGGCGAACTTTATCTGGATTATCAAAATTATCAGTCAGTCCTTGTGCATCTGCAATCATACCATACATACGGTCATAATCGCCCTTATTTTGAATATCTACATTCGCAATCAATGAACCTACCAGATGACCTATATGCAAAGCACCCGTTGGACGTATACCCGTTAAAACAATATTTTTCTTCTCTACCATAATAAAAATCCTTATTTTTTATATTAAATTGTTTGTATGTAAAAAGAAAGTATAAAATATCAAAAATATAATAAATCAGGCCCCTAGCGGCGCCACCAAACAAGTGAAGAAAAATAAGAATCTATTTTTGTCATATTTATATATTCTACTTTTTTCCCTTTTAATGTCAAGAATCATGAAGCACTAAATAAAAATATATACAATCATAAAAAATAATGTATAATGCTTGCGTGTTGGTGCGTTACCACATGGGTATTCTAAGCCCTAACTTGCGTCAGAGATGACGAAAAATATCTCCAACCGTGTGTTATGGTTGGAGTGTGTGAATATACAGAATAAGCACGCAATTCAAGTTATTGTTTAGAAACTCCAACCACCTTAAATATTTTTATTAGGTGGTTATTTTTATGGAATCTGCCCAAATGCACTTCTTATATACAGTGCAAAATCTTATCTCCACACAAAATGGGTAGATTCCTCCCAAGAGCAATAAAAAAACCGCCATTTCGGCGGTTTTATTTTTTCTATTAACGAGAATAGAATTCAACAACCAATTCTGGGAACATTTGTACAGGATATGGTACGTCTGCAAATGCAGGTACACGTGTAAATGTTGCAGTAAAGTTTGCACTATCTACATTAATATAATCTGGATATGTGCGTTCTGCAGATTCCAAAGCTAATACAACCAATGGCATCTGTTTTGCTTTTTCACTGACTGTTATAACATCGCCAGGTTTTACCTGATAAGAAGCAATTTTTACGCGCTTACCATTAACATAAATATGACCATGGCTTACCAACTGACGAGATGCAAATACAGTGGGTGCCAATTTAGAACGATATACAACCGCGTCCAAACGACGTTCCAACACACCAATCAAGTTATCTGGTGTGTCACCTTTCATATTTTCTGCTTCCAGATAATATGCACGGAACTTCTTTTCACCAATATTCCCATAATAACCTTTCAAAGTCTGCTTTGCACGCATCTGTTTTGCGTAATCAGAAGAATTACCCCCACGAGATGTTGGACCATGCTGACCAGGTTTGTATTTACGTTTATTAAATGGAGATTTAGCCTGACCCCACAAATTTACGCCCAGACTACGTCCGATTTTCAATTTTCTTGTGCTGCGCTTTGCGCCTGCTCTTGCCATAATTTTTATCCTTTTGGTTTTTGTTTGTGCCAGACATTTCACAGATTCCTTATCGTTTATATGACCAAAAGACATATAACTTATTCAGTTCTGGTTATCCAGCGAGGCTCAGTTTATACTGTTTTTTTAGAAAAATCAAGTAAAAATCCCGCTTTGCGGGACTTTTTTAAAACTTTACTTTTGGTGCAACTTTTTCTGCTTCATCCATTTCAAATAACTTTTCTTCTGTTATATGAAACATATTCGCAACAATATTGCTTGGGAACTGCTGAATCTGCGTATTTAACCCCATAACAACAGTGTTATAAAATTGACGTGCTGCCTGTATCTTTGTTTCAGTATCCGTCAATTCACGCTGCAATTCTAAGAAATTTTCATTCGCACGCAAAGTCGGATAATTTTCAGATAATGCAAATATGCTCTTTAAAGTTTCCGTCAGATGATTTTCTGCATCTGCTTTTGCAGGACCATTCGCAGACATAGCGGCATTTCGCGCCTCTGTCACTGCTTGCAGAGTTTCTTTTTCATGTTTGGCGGCACCACGTACTGTTTCAATCAAATTCGGTATTAAATCATAACGACGCTTTAACTGCGTATCTATTGTTGACCATGCCTCTTTTGCCTGATTTTTTCTTGCAATCAATCCATTATAAACCGCGATAAAATATAATAATATTACAGCGACAACAGCGACTACAGTCCACATATTTTAAACTCCTTTTTATTCTATGATACAATATAATTCCAGCATATATAAAAAGCAAGTATCATAAATAAAAAAACGCCCCAATAAGGGGCGCTAACTAACAAAACAATAAAAGAACTTATTTTTTCCAAAAAGCGAAACCCGAACGGCGTTCTGCTTTTTCACCGCGTTGTTTTCTGTCTTCTATCGCACGGCGGCGTTCTGCACGACGTTCTTGAAATCTTCTTGCCGATTCTTCATCACGCTGAATTAATTTTAATGTCGTTACAGATAATTTATCATTTCGGACTTCCTCTTCAAATTCGACAATATCATTTTCATTCAAGAATCTGATGCCCGCCGCTTTCAAAGAGCTGGAATGAACAAAAACATCGTCCATATTGCCGTTTTCATTAGGTGTGTCCGGCGTAATGAAACCGAAGCACTTTTTACCATTGTACCATTTTACTTTACCTTGACGCATAATTACTTTCCTTTCTTATGCTTGTTAATGGACCCCACCAAACATAGAATCCTGTAATTATTGTTGCCGATAAAAAAACCTAAAGCAAGAAAAAATAAAAAGCCCCAAATAGTTTCATTTCCTAAGGGGCTTTGCTGCTATTTATCGGCTTTTTTATAATACCGCTGAACTTCTGTCATTACAAAATTAAATAATTTTCCTGACATTTTATCCGAAGGCACAGACCAATCATATTGAAAATATGGCATAGCAGATACCAAAATAAACCTTGCCATAAACCTGAAAATCTCGCTTTCTTGAACTTGGGTCAATTTTGCTGGTGCATTTGTCACATGGAAAACTTCATTTTCAATGGCATTATCTAACTTATCGGTTATTACTTCTAAAATCTTCTTGGGGTAATACAATTTGCAACTCTTAGGGAAACCGTCAAACATTGAAACCCCATTACCCTGACTATACAAAATATTCCAACCAACCCTTTCAAACAAATCTTCTAAGCATTGGCATATTAATAAATTATATTCTTTTACCCCACGTTCCATATAATTAGCAAGTTCTCGTTCAATTTTTACCCTATTCTTATTATTACCCCTTCTGGTTATTTCATAATGTTCATGCGTCTTTCTTTCATACTCAAAGAACGTGCGAACTTGGCAAATAATTTCCAATGGCACAACCTTGCCGTCCTTACCGATATCTATTATTAATTTTGCATCACGATAATTACGCGGGTTTTCCATATCATAAAACTTATCACGAACAGAAATAATCCTATCCGGCATCATTTCATGTATGCGTTCTATAAATATTCTGGCCTGCGGTATTAAATCAAACAAACATTTTACACGCCATACATCTTGCAGACGCATACGAGGCTTTTCAATTTTATCAAGTTCACGAACTAACTCTACTGCGATTTTCTCGTGTCCAGAACCTATAATAGACAATACTGTTTCTGACGGTGTTGATATATATTTTTCACTTAATTTAGCACGTATTTTTTCTGCAACTGCCTTAGCAGATGCAACTCTTTCGTGCGCGGCTATTACACGATAAACAGTATTAGCAACCTCATCAACATACGCAGCATAGTATTTACCAGTTATTTTATCTAATGCTCTATCAATTTTTTTCTGAGCACCAACAATAACAGTGACAATTGAAGATACTGCCAAATCTATCTTGTGCCCTTCACCACTTGTAAAAAACTGATTCCGCATAGGATCCGCATCTAAACGATGATGAACAATATAAGGATGCAACGGGTTTATATCCGAAATCTTTATCGGTTCGTCAATTGTATTATCTGTTGCATAGTCATATCGCATAACAGGTGCCTTAGGTGCTCCGAAACACTTACCTAAGAAATAAAACACTTCGCGAAACCAAATCAGACCATCAGAATATAATTCTGATAAATATTTAGCCGCTTCATCATTTATTCGACCAGACTGACGCGCGGCTTCAATCGCCATTAAATTTTTCCGGTCATTTTCTGCTGTCAAATCTGCAGCATAATTTTCTGAATACTGGGTAGACATTATGTTCCCCCTTTTCTCCTTCCTATTTCATTATAGGGAATAGTATTACATCACGCAACGTTGGCTGATTTGCTATTATCGAAAAGAATCTATCTATTCCCAACCCAAGCCCAGAAATTGGTGGCATACCATGTTCCATGGCACGTAAGAAATCTTCGTCTAAGTCAAAGGCTTCTTCATCACCTGCGGCTTTATTCTTTGCCTGTTCTTCGAACGCAGCACGTTGCACTATTGGATCAACAAGTTCAGAATAGGCCTTTATCAACTCCGCACCACATACTATCAACTGGAATATGTCTATTCTTCTGTTGTCTTCATCATTTCTGCGCGCCAAAGGTATCAAATATGCAGGATAATTATATACTATTGCAGGTTGCACAATTTGGTCACGAATCTTGCGCTTGAACACATAGTCAACAATAGAAGGTACAGATTTTAATTCTTCTAATTCGTCTGCAGGGAACATGCCCTTTTCTGCCAACTGTTTCTTCAATGCATCTGTATCTTTAAATTCTAAGATGTCAACACCAAGCAAGTCATTCATACGAGCAGTATAGTCTATTTCTTCGTACTTACTGAAATCTAGTTTTGTACCCTGATATTCAATTTGCAGACTTCCACGCAATTCCATAAGAATCTTCTGAACCATATTCCAAGAAAAATCTATGTTATCTTTATAATTCCAGTATGCCGCATACCATTCCAGCATAGTGAATTCTTGCAGGTGCATCGCATCCATACCCTCATTACGAAAGTTTTTACCAAGTTCGTAAACCCTATCAAACCCAGCCGCAATTGTCTGCTTTAAAAACAATTCTGGTGCAATACGCAAATAGAAATCTGCATCCAACGCGTTATGATGTGTAATAAACGGTCTTGCCGCTGCACCACTTGCCACAACCTGCATAATAGGTGTTTCAACTTCGACAAACCCATTAGAATTCAAATATTCGCGAATAAGACGCAACATCTTAAATCGCATTTTCATTGTATTGCGGGTATCTTCATTAGATATAATATCCAAATAGCGCTGACGATATCTTGTCTCCATATCCGTAAGTCCATGGAACTTTTCTGGCAATGGACGTAGAGCCTTGGATAAAATATCATACTTTGACACGCGAACGGTCAATTCACCTGCGGTTGTGTGGTATAGTTCGCCTGTAATACCAATAAAATCACCTAAGTCTACATTTGCTTTCATAAACTTATACTGTTCTTCGCCCAGTTCTTCACGCGACATAGAAAACTGAATTTCGCCGTCTATATCATAAATGCGACCAAACATAAGTTTACCCAACCAACGCAAAGCAGTAATACGCCCTGCTAATTTTACCTGCGCGCCATCTTCTAAATTACGCGCATCAGCAATAGTATTAGTACGGTCAAATTTATCTTTCCAAACAACACCGTCACGTGCACGAATATTCTCGGCTTTCTGCAAACGCGCTTCTAATTCATTTGTTGATATTTTCGTTGTGTTGTTTGTGTTTTCTGACATTTTCTTTTCCTTTTTGGACGTTAAAATTAAAAAAACGGACGCATGAAAGTGCGTCCGTCATTTAAATAGATGGTCGCACTTTTCAATTCAAAAATTTTTTGGAATTAAATTTCATTGTGCACTGACCTTTTCTTTTTAGAAACTCTGGTGCGAGCAAAGGGGCTCGAACCCTCGACCTCAACCTTGGCAAGGTTGCGCTCTAGCCAACTGAGCTACGCTCGCACTGCGTGGCATATTTTTACATATCTTTTTTATAATTGCAAGCACTTTTTATACAAAATAAAAAACCCGCACGAATGCGGGTTTTGTTTGGTCCTTACAGCCATTTCCACGGTTGTAATACCTTCAATAAACTATATGCGGTACGTTTATCCGTAAATGTATGACCACATCTTGGGCACACAATAAATGGTGATATCATTGCTTTTGTCTTCTTAAACATGGAAATCCATATTAATAATCCCAAAGCCCATACCGCAATTACTAAGCCCCATGCAACATAACCAAAATACTTATTAACTGTATCCGTTATGATTGTAACTGTACTTAAACTTGATTTCTCTAAGTCATTATATATCTTCGTTGCAACAGGCCATGAAGACGGACGCCATGGATATACATGTTCAATACCGTAGTTCGTTAACAATGTCGTCCCCAAACCACCGCTGTTCTTATCAAGTTGAGATTTAATTGCTGTATCAATCATATCATCAATTTGAATCTGTAAAACACTGGTCAAGTCCGTTTCTATTTCATCCAACTTTTTGTTTACCAGCGCAGCGGTATCGTCTACTTTCTGTATTGCTTCATTTGCTTTATCAATACCAGAATTTGCTGTATCTACACCCTTGTTTACTTCACCCAGTGCTTTATCAACACCACTTGTGTTTATACCAAACTTGCTTGCTAACCCACTTAATTTTTGTACTTTGTCGGTTGTTTCTTGAACTTTACCAGTTGTTTCTTCTGCCTTGGCAGTTGCATCTTTTGCCTTGGCCGTTGTATCTGTGACCTTGTCTACTGCATCTTCTGCCATACGCACTTTATCTATTGCAAAAGCAACTGGTTTTTCTAAGTTTATAGAATCTTTTATTCCGTCCAACAGTTTTTCATACTGTTCAACAATATTACGTTGTAGGTCAAAAAACATTGATACAACAATAGACTTCTTGATAGGTTCTGAATATGTATTCTTTACCCATAATGGTGCCCAAATTACAATCGCAATCCATATAATAGACACTATCGCAAAAACACGCTTAATCCACGTAACAAAAGAAGTCTTTTTCTTGACGGTTTTAGCACCGCCCATATCTATGACTTCTATCTCTTTCTTTTTTCTTGGCATTTCTTTCCCCTTTTGCTTTTATAAGTCTAGTTTATGAATTATGCAAAAATCTTTCAAGACTTTTATCTAACTTTTTCTTTAAATACCTTTATCTCGTCCGCCATCATTTCTTTAATTTTCTGTGACCCCAAAGATTTTTGTTGATAGTCCATTATCTGCTTAACCGTATTAAAATAAATGTCCGCGTCTTTTACATTATCAAATGTCGATATCTCGGTAGTGGGGATAGCATTCCACTGATGACCATTTGCCTTTAAACACGCCAAAGTATAAATAAAAGTTAATTTATTGGCGGATTTTACAGCAACTGCTAAATATAACTTATCTTCGTCATTCAATGTCAATTTAGGTTGGGATATTTGTTTATTATCATTATTCATTATTTTCACCTGTATATTTTTCTATAAATTCTTTTTTAAATTCTGCAAACCTACCCTCTTCTATAGACTTACGAATATCACGCATTAAATCTTGATAGAACCACAAGTTATGTTGAGTCAATAATGTCGCCCCCAGAATCTCATTACACTTTACTAAGTGATGAATATATGCACGCGATAACTTACATGCAGGGCAACCACACTTATCATCTAGTGGTGACGGGTCATCACGAAACTTCGCATTTTTCATATTCATTGTACCATGTCTGGTAAATGCTTGCGCTGTTCTACCTGCACGCGTCGGCATAACACAATCAAACATATCTATACCGCGTTCTACTGCACCTAATATATCCAACGGTGTACCCACCCCCATTAAATACCTTGGTTTATCTTCCGGCAACAATGGTGTTGTTGTTGCAATCATGTCAAACATTACTTCTTGGGGTTCGCCAACAGCCAAACCACCAACTGCATAACCATCAAACCCAATTTCTGTCAATGCTTTTGCAGACTTTATACGCAAATCTTTAAAATCTGCCCCCTGTACAATACCGAATATACCGTACCCTGGACGGTCAACAAAAGCGTCTTTACTGCGACGCGCCCAGCGAGTCACCATATCAACATTTTTTTCTACTTTTTCCCTTGGTGCTGGTAAATGTAAACACTCGTCCAAAACCATAGTTATATTAGAATCTAGTTGATGTTGAATATGCACAGAATCTTCTGGTCTTAAAAAGTGTTTAATTCCACCGTCTATATGAGAGGTAAACTCTACCCCTTCTTCTTTCATTTTTACCAGGTTAGACAATGACATTACTTGAAAACCGCCGCTATCGGTTAGGATTGGTCCTGTCCAACCACCAAACTTGTGAAGTCCACCCATTTTTTCAACTAAATCACCACCTGGGCGCATCATCAGATGATAAGTATTTCCTAATATGACTTCTGTACCTGTTGCACGAACTTGATCCATAGTCAGCGCTTTTACAGTCGCGGCAGTACCCACCGCCATAAATGCAGGTGTTTGAAAAGTACCATGCGCGGTTTCTACTTCCCCACGACGTGCCATACCATCCTTTGCAATTAATTTAAATTTTAACGACATTTTCTAATTATCCTTCTTAAACAACAAGCAACAATCCCCATATGAGAAAAATCTATACTTTTCTGCAATTGCATGCGCGTATGCGGACTTCATTTCATCAAGTCCCGCAAACGCAGATACCAACATAAACAACGTAGATTTTGGTAAATGAAAGTTAGTTAACAACACATCAACTGCACCAAACTTATAACCTGGTGTAATAAATATATCCGTACTACGACAAATTGGAACAACCCTTGCATTTCTTTCGTTTTCTGGCAATTTACGGTTGTCCATTGCCGAACTTTCAAGTGTCCTCATCGATGTAGTTCCAACCGCAATTACACGTTTCGCATCATTTATTATATCTGCTTGCTCTTGCGTTATGCAGCACCATTCGCTATGCATTTTATGCTGTGATAAATCTTCTGTCTTAACAGGCATCCAAGTACCTGCCCCAACATGTAAAGTTATCTTTACTATCTTTGCGCCACGCGTTTCTATCTCTTGCATTAATTCTGGTGTAAAGTGCAATCCTGCGGTCGGTGCAGCCATTGAACCAATGGGGTCTGCATATACTGTTTGATAACGTTCACGGTCTTCGGTTTCTGCCTCGCGTTTCATATATGGTGGTAGTGGCATCTTGCCAACTTTATCCAAAACAGCGAAAACATTGTCACATAAAAATTCCAGTTTTAGACCACTTTCATCATCTTTATCCCAAACTTTAACTTGTGTGCCGTCATCCAAAGTCAAAATTTCATCAATGTTTATTTTATTAAACTTTTTGCACAACCCCCACCAAACTTTGTCACTTACCGCAGTATGCAAAGTTATCTCGTGACCCGATGCATTAAACCGCGCGGGGATAACCTTGGAATTATTAAAAACCACTACATCGCCTGGCTGCAAATAATCCAAAAAATCGCGGATATGTTTATCCGCTATATCTTTACCTTTTACAACAAGCATCCTGGATGCATCGCGTTGATGCAACGGATGCGATGCTATTAGTTCTGGTGGCAGGTCAAAATCAAAATCTGATGTATGCAACATATTTTATTTTTTTCTTTTTATTTAAACTCCAACCCTTGTTCTTCGTAGTTCTCGGCTTTATTTTCCCAATCAGGCTCTACACGTACAAACAAATGAAGGCGCGCGTTTACCCCCCACTGGTCTTGTATGTCATGTCTGGCAGCAGTACCTATCTGCTTTAACTGCGCCCCACCACGACCGATTACGATTTTCTTATGCGCCTCGTTCTGAACAGATATTTTCTGATATATATCCAATACACCTTCATCATCAACCTCTACCTTTTCTGTCAAAACGTTTATATGATAAGGCAATTCTTGATGAATATATTTATATATCTTTTCACGCGTTAATTCCGATAAATACAAAGCATCTGGCACATCTGACGCGTCTTTTGTATCAAACAAATACGGAGATTCTGGCATAACTGCCGCCAAAGAATCTAGCATCTGTTTTACACCATCATTTTTTAGCGCAGAAATCATAAAGATTTCTTTACATTCTGCCATTTGTGACAATTCCGCAGCAATTGGCAATAAATCTTGTTTCCTTATTGCGTCAGCCTTATTAAGCGCAACAAATAAATTCTTGTGATCTTTAATTTTAGCAACCAAATTTCTAACAGTATCTGTAATACCCTTTTGCGCATCTATCACCAACAAAATAGCATCTGCGTCTGATACCGCGTCCATAGCGGCGCCAACCATAGCCCTGTCTAAGCGTCTTGCAGGCTTAAACACGCCAGGTGTATCCACAAATATCAACTGTCGGTCACCGACCATCTTTACCGCACGCAAGCGAGTACGCGTAGTCTGCACTTTATGTGAAACAATAGATACCTTGCGCCCCATAATCTGGTTCATCAAAGTACTTTTACCTGCGTTGGTTGGCCCAACTATTGCAATAAATCCCGAATATGTCTTTTTTGTCATATCAAATACATTAGCACACTAAAACCAAAAGTGAATAAAAAACTTGCATTTGAAGCCGTCTAGGGTATTCTTCCACACAGGAAATATATTAAAAAGGGTTATAAAATGCAATTAACTGGACCAGAAATTTTGCACAGAATGAATTTTATGAATAAAAAGAATCAAGATAGCAAACCTGATATTATAATAACTCCTTTTGACGAGAAATGTCTAGGAAGTAATAGTTACGACTTACACCTGGCAGATACATTGAAAATATATAAAAACACCTTACCCAAAGGTATGAAACCAGCCATTGAATATAAAGGCGACATATCTTTGCACGACATGAGCGACTGGTTCGAGAATAAAGCATTTTATAAAGATTTTATTAAAAATTCATATAAATATGATATTCGCAACCCCCAATATACACTAGACCCATGTTCTGAAGAATCTCATGAAACCATCGAAATCAAGATACCAGAAACAGGGTTAATACTATCACCACAAATAGGATATCTGGGTTCTACCGTTGAATATACAGAAACAAGAAATTTATTTCCTTATATTGACGGTAAGTCTTCTGTTGGTCGAAACTTTATCTTAAACCACCACACTGCGGGACGCGGTGACGACGGTTTCTGTGGTACTTGGACTTTGGAAATAAGAACTTTATATCCAACAATTGTATACCCATATATGCGTATCGGACAAATTTATTATGAAACATTTATCGGCAAACGCAAACCATATGACTTAAATAAAGCAAGTCACTATAACGGTCAAATTGGCCCAACGGCAGCGGCAAAAATCCAAATTGAAAAAGTGCGTTAAAAAATCCGGTAATAAACCGGATTTTTTATTTTTCTGACTCTGCTACATTTTCAAATTCTTCAGATTTCTTTTCTAACTTCTTGGTCCACTCGTTATCTGGGAAGTTAAGTTTTAACATATCCGCATAACCTTGTGCTTGTTCTGGCAAACCAATAGCAGTATAACACTCTTTCAACCTAAACAACGCTTCTGGTGTCATAACTGTTTCTTGTGCACCAGATACTATCGATTGCAACCTTGATATAGCACTTGGCCAATTTTGCTTCTGCATATCAGAACGCGCAGAATACATAACTTTACCTGCAATATAATTCTTTAAAATAGTAATTTTATTCTCTGCGTTCTTCGCATATTCTGATTTCGGGAATCTTTCAACTAACTGTTGAAATTGCTGTAAAGCATACGCAGACATACCTGGTTCACGTCTGACATCACTAACTTGACGATAATAGCACATACCACGCAAATATAACACATAAGGAACGTCCCTGTGACCTGGATGAAATCTCATAAACCTATCTGTCGTCAATAGCGCACCTGCAAAATCTTTGTCCATATACTGCGAATATGCAGCCATAACCAGCGCATCTGGCGCCCATGAACTGGAAGGATATTGACTTTCTGCTTTTAAAAACTCATTTGCAGCAGTCTCGTAATCTTCATCATTAAATTCTGCATATGCAGTTTCGTATATTTCTTTTAGTGGTTTATCTGCTTCTATTTCTTTATCAGTACCAGCACACCCAGATAAAACCGCAATCAATCCGAACAATGTAAATATTTTTTTCATCGTTTTATTCCTGTCTTGATTTTATATCTTAAAGGTGAGTATAATCGAAACTATGAAACTAGGCAAACATATTTTCGGTGTGGGTGCGATGACAGGAATAAGTCGTATATTCGGCTTTATCCGCGACATGTTAATCGCACGCGTTTTAGGTGCTGGACGATTGTCCGACATCTTTCTTGCAGCATTTAAACTGCCTAATCTTTTCCGTGACTTGTTAGGTGAAGGTGCGCTGTCTGCGATATTTATCCCTATGTACACCGACCTAAAAAAAGACGATAACTTTGCAAAAAATGTCTTTTCTTGGTTAATGACGATTTTACTGGGCATAACCATCGTATTTGAAATATTAATGCCTATTGTTGTCTGGATTCTGGCACCAGGTTTTGCCGAAGACCCAGGGAAAATGGAACTTACTGTTCTTATTTCCAGAATTATGTTCTTTTATGTAATCTTTGTCTGTGGTGCGGCATTCTTATCAGCAATTCTTAACGCTTTCTCTAAGTTCTTGCTGGCCGCATTTATGCCAGTTCTGCTTAATATAATGCTGATATGCGCATTATTGTTGGCCGCCTTTTTCTCGTCAGGCACAATTCTTTACATCATGGCGGGAACGGTTGTTCTGTCTGGCATAATTCAATTCGGTGTGCTTTGGGGCAGAATCAGAAAAAAACATTTCGGTTTGCACCTTATTAAACCTAAATGGACCCCTGGTATTAAAAGCCTTTTTAAACGTCTTGGAATAAGCATCGTTGGAAACGGTTTTTATCAAATCACTATTATCATAGGCACTTTGGTCGCAAGTTTCCAAAATGGTGCCGTTTCTTGGTTATACTATTCAGATAGAATCGTACAACTTCCCTTCGCTATGATAGGTTTAGCGGTCGGTACAGTTCTTATGTCTTCCATATCTAATGCGCTGGCAGAAAAGAATATGCGAAGCGTTTATATACAGCAGAATTCTTCTATGCGCCGTTCCATGATGCTAATAATGCCTTGCTTGGTTGGATTATTTGTTCTAGCAGAACCTATTATAAAATACTTATTTGAATATGGTGCGTGGACTTCACATTCTACCCACGCTGTGGCAATCGCTATAATGATACAAGTCTTCGTATTACCTGCAATGATGATTAGTCAGATTTACAGCAAAACCCTTTATGCAAGTCAAGATGTAAGAACACCAGTTAAAACAAGTATGATTTCTCTTGGTGCGGCTTCTGTTATCTACCTTGCAGCATTTCCATTTATAGGGTATTTAGCGATTCCAGTCGGCGTAGTTATTAGTGGATATTTGAAAAACTATCTTTTGGGACGTGCCTGTAAAAAACGCGGTCTATTCCGTACTGACAAACGCGCGATAAAAGCAATACTTGCGTTCTCTGCCCTTTCCATTTTACTTGGTGCCGTACTGTGGCAAATACCTATCACAAGTATTTGGATGCTGTTTATATCTATCGCGGGATTCGCAGTCATATACCTGCCACTAGCATACATAATAGATAGAAAAATATAGTCAAAATAAAGTTGAAAGTGGGCTCAAGATATGATAAAATTTATATCAAGAATGTAAGGAGTCCTAAATGAAGAAACTAGTTTCATTAGCAGTTTTAACTGCTGTTCTGTCAGGTTGTACAGACCTTAGTACAACAGACACAAGTTCTATGAATGGTTACGGTTCTGCAGACGGGTTCGGTGAAGAAACCTTAATCACGACAGATACAAATTCCTTGAATAATACATATTTGCTGGCCCCTGCACCAAAATATTACGTTGGCAGTGCTTATAAAGTAGAGGATGTACAGTATATCCCTGTAGAAGATTTGAATTATAATCAAACAGGTATTGCAGGTATTATTCCAGCAGAATTAAATGGCACAAAAACCAGCAATGGTGAAGTCTTTGATATCAACCAAATGGTTGCGACAAGTAAAACATTGCCATTACCGACAATCGCGCGCGTAACGAACTTAGATAACGGTCAATCAGTTGTTGTTCGTGTAAATAATCGTGGCCCTTTTGTTAATACTCGTATAATGGATTTGTCACCTGCTGCAGCACAAAAAATTGGTATGAACGGACAATCTAAAGTCCAAGTTCAGGTTATGGCAGAAGAATCTACAATGGTAAAGAATGCAACATTAGGTTTAACTCAAACCACAACTAATACAGTTACACAACCTGCAGTTGAAACAACTGTTGTGACAACAACCCAGGCACCTGTTGCGCAACCTGCAACAAGTGGTGAATACAGTGTACAATTAGCCGCTTTTTATGCACAAGATAGCGCAGACGCCTTGGCCGCAAGAATGCAGGCATATGGTAATGCGGTTGTAGTTCAAGAAGGTGATATGTATAAAGTTCGTATCATTAACTTAGACGCAACCCAGGCACGTAGCGTAATCGATGCTTTGCGTGCTAATGAAGGTATGGCACCAGGTTTGTTGAAAGATGGTCGCTGGGTAAATGCAGATAGCATTTAATAACAAACACTAAAACGAATAAACGCCCTAATTAGGGCGTTTTTTGTTGCTTTGATTTCTGGATTTTTTGTTTTATACTGTAATTCATGAAAAAATTATCAGATGCAGATATTGAAAATATGGTAACGTCCGACTTTGCACCAGCACCAGATACAGCAAAGCAAGTGCGAACTGAATTACATTTATCTACAAGAATTCCTAGAAACACCCCAAATTACCCTAATAATTATGCAAAACTTGATTTACATCAATACACAGAAGAACAAGCATGGAATGCAATAAATGATTTAATACATAGCGGTGTAAAAAGTGCAACTATTATTACAGGTGCTAGTGGGATTCTGAAAATCAAGTTTCAACAATGGGCACGCGACAGTATTATATCTAACCGTTTTCTGTCTGTGACGCCTATCAATAATGGAAGTTTTGCTGTAAAATTTAGAAAAATAAAAGATTAATTACGACCTATCCAATCTTTAGGATTTGTATAATTTCCATTGTACTTAATAGAATAATGCAAGTGTGGTCCAGTTGATATACCTGTATTACCCGTTTTTGCGATTTCGCACCCTGCAGATACACTTTCGCCCTTCTCAACTAATTGCTTACTTAAATGACAATAAACTGTTTCATAACCATTTGAATGCGTAATTTTTACCCCGTTTCCACAAGAACTATCTTTCCATACCGCTGCAACTGTTCCAGTAGCAGGCGAAAAAACAGATGTTCCAATCGGTGCCGCAAAATCTATACCATTATGCCCTTTATATTCGCCTGTCACAGGGTGCTTTCTAAAACCATAAGAAGAAGTTATTCTTGGGTGCCCAACTAAAGGCTCGCCAACTGGTTCAGTCTGTCCCACAGGTATATCTGATTTAACAGGGGTACATCTTGGCGCGTTTTGCACAATTACACTTTGCGGAGTATTTGTTTGCGTTTTTTCAGGCTCTGGTTTAACAAAAACATTATCTGCACCAATTTGATAACCTAAGTTATACATTTGTTGACGCGCAGCAGTGGTATTTTGTTCAGAGCGTTTCATATCATCCATAAGCGTAATTCCTTGATAAGCACAACCAGATATACAACGCCCGTTTGCATCATATGTAGTTTCTAAAACCTCATATCCATCTGAAAGTACTTCCATACGCTGTGTAAATGTCAAATCTTCAAATGTTTTTGGAAAACTCTGCGGTTTTAATAAACTTGCACCGTACAAATTACAGCAAGTAAAACCACATAGTAAAAAACCGTATAACCCTACTTTTCTCATAATAATGAATTATAGCATATATATATTAATATTTAAAATGCTATCTTCAAATTCATCATTATCGTATTAGAAATATAGTTGGAACGCATATCAAATTTATAATTCAATCCCGCAGAATAAGATGCACCGTATACATTTACACCTATTCCAGCATTTAAAGCCATTCTATTCGGTTTTTCTATTGGTATGGCGTAATAAGAACCATCTATTAACTGTACTTCTAGGCTTTCTGTTCCCCTGCTTCTTGCATCATAACTGCCGCCAATATTCAAATTCGGTCTTACAATAAAATCACTGCCGATAAAATCAAAGCCCAATTTTAACCCTGCAAATCCAGTTAGTGCATTATACCACCAACTTTTAAATTCTTGCGCGGCAGAATCTATATATTTATCCGCGTTTATAATCGCATATTTTACACCAACTTGCGGTGTCATTGTTATACGACCACGATACATACGAAATCCTGTATTAACTTGACCTGCCATAAATTCTGTATCGTATGCGCTGTCGTCTATGATACCCGCTATATTCTTGTCCGTAGCCCAACTTGTATTTCCTCCATTTATCCCCATGTTTATAAAGAAACCGCTATTCGCAAGATATTCTGAAAAAATTGTTATACTATTACTTGTTGCATCAGAATATACTTTGCTATCTTTTGTATCAGTCATGCTCCTGGTATAAGACACTCCTATCTGCCAACCACTGGATACAAAACTTTTCGCGTTTATGTGAAAGCCTGTATTACGCGTTTTAAAAGAACCATTATTATCTGAATCATAATCCGCAAAAGCACCGAAAACTTCACCATCGATTACAATAGTCTGACTAAACAAAGCACAATTCGTAAGATTCTTTGTACACTGATTCTTGCGTGCAGTTATCGGTTCTGAAATAACATCAAAAGCCTGATTTATATGATGTGTAATTTCAAATAGGCTTATCACTGTACTGTTAAATGCCAAGACAGAAATAGCATCAAAAAAAGCCGATGCATTGTTGTCTTGTGCTTCTTGAACATAGGAAGCAATCTCGCCACTGGGTCCTAGTTTAGTCAGCAACCCTGCCCATGCTTTCGCCGCATTTGATAAGTACCCAGACGGATAAACTTCTTGTGCTTTTGCTGCGTAGACCTGAAAACAAAAAAGCAGCATGATAAATTTAAAAATATTTTTCATGACTCGCCTTATTTTTTGTTTATAATACGTGCCGAAAGATAAAATTTTAACAGGAACCATTTACTATGAAGCAAATCAAAACCGTATATGACCATATTCGCAGCAATAATATCAAAACTATCTTATTAGTCGCATTGTTCCCTATTCTTTTTATAGCACTGGTTTTCCTTTTTATGTGGATTGTTGCACCAGTAGACCAGGCTCTGCAGGTGACAATGGAAGTCGCAATACCAACTTTTATTGCGTGCGCTGTATGGATGCTTATATCATGGGCGTTTGGTGATTCAATGATGCTAAACTCTGCGCACGCACATGAAATTTATGACGATGACCCAAAAAACAAAGAAATCTTCCGCGCAGTAGAAAATGTTGCGATGGCAGCGGGGCTGCCTTGCCCACGCGTTTATATAATCGATGACGATTCCATGAACGCATTTGCAACTGGCAGAAGCCCGAAAGACGCCTCCGTTGCATTAACACGCGGAATCATAAAAAAACTAGACCGCCTAGAACTAGAAGGTGTAATAGCACACGAAATGGCACATATTGGTAACCGCGATATTCGTCTGGATATGTTGCTTATAACAGGTGTTGGTGTCACCGTCTTTGCAGCAGATGTAATTTTACGCGTTGCACTATCTAGCGGTAATAATGACAGCGATAATAAAAATTCGGGTGCAGCAGCTTTGCTGATGGTATGGCTTGCTTTTGCAGTATTTAACTGGATTATTACGCCTATTCTACGTATGGCTATATCAAGAAACCGCGAATATGCGGCAGACGCAACAGGGGCTCAAATTACAAGAAACCCAAAAGCACTTGCTTCTGCACTGCGCAAAATCACGACTGATTCACGCGTAGAATGCTTGGACAAGGTAAAATCTATGTCCGCAGTATGTATTGCATATCCTGGTGGACCGCGTGAATTTATAAGTTCGCTTATGGCAACGCACCCACCTGTAGAAAAACGAATTGAACGCTTGGAATCAATGGTTTAAAAAGGGTATAAGGCATGGCAAATTTACATTTTCATTATGGAACGATGGGGGCTTCAAAATCTGCAGGATTAATCATAACTGCATACAATTTTAAAAGGAATGGTACATCCGTTGAAGTAATAAAACCACAGTTTGATTCCAGATTTGCATCCGAAAAAGTTGTATCCAGAATTGGTATAGAAACCCCTGCTTTATCGTTGAAAAATTTAAACTCTTTTATACCGCAACCCAATACTCAAGTTTTATTAGTTGATGAAATTCAATTTTTCAGCCCTGCAGATATAGATAAACTGGTACATATTGCAGACAATAAAAACATTATTGTTATGTGCTATGGTCTGATGGTTGACAGTAATGAATGTATTTTCCCTGCTTCAAAGCGATTAATAGAAGTTGGCGCAAAGTTGCATTGTATGGAATCAAATTGTCAAATACCAGGTTGTATGAAACTTGCAACACATCACCTAAGATTTGATAAAAACGGAAATGTTATCCGCGCAGGTGAACAGTTTGAACTGGGTGACAGCAATTTTAAATCTGTATGCCGCCAGCATTTTAATATGCTTTATCATGGAATAGGCAAAAATGAAAAAGGCGAAAGATAAAAAACAATATTTTTGCTTGCAATCTGTATAAAAACTTATAAAATATAAGACCGTTGCGCCCATGGCTCAATTGGATAGAGCATCTGACTACGGATCAGAAGGTTGAGGGTTCGAATCCTTCTGGGCGCGCCAGTTTTGAAAAGCCTGACTTATTAGTCGGGCTTTTTCATTGATTATGACTATATTTTTGTTATTCTTATCTTATGGCTTCCAGTAAAGATTTTATGGACTTCGTTTATGACCAGGTTGCACGTGCTTCTGACGATATCACATATCGAAAAATGTTCGGTGATTATATGTTATTCTGTAACGAACGCCCTGTACTTCTTATTTGTGATGATACGGTTTATGTAAAGCAATTACCTGAAACGACAAACTTGTTTAATCAATATGACATAGTCCCAGATACAGGAATACCTTTTAAAGGCGCACGACCACACTATATTTTAGATATAGAAAATTCTGATTTATCTATTGAAATGGTACAATTATTAGCAAAGATTCTGCCCGTACCGAAAAAGAAAAAACGTAAAAATGCAAAATAAAATAACAGATGCAGATATAAATAAATTACCTGGTACGCCTTTTCAAAAAGATGTCTGGCGCGCCTTATTACAAATTCCATACGGCGAAACCAGAACTTACACACAAGTTGCGCAAATATCTGGGCACCCAAACGCCATCCGCGCAGTTGCAAATGCAATTGGGAAAAATCCACTACCACCAATTATTCCTTGTCATCGCGTTATTCGTAGCGACGGTAAAATAGGTGGTTATTCTGCCAAAGGCGGTGTAAAAGAAAAACAAAGACTATTAGAACAAGAAAAAAGCGGCAAATAATCGCCGCTTTTTCTTATAACTGAATAAACCAATCGGGATGTTTAGATAACTGCTCCATGCCTTCATCTAAGACCTTTCTATATTCCAAGAATTTTTCTTTATCTTCTTTACCTAAATTGCTTATCGCAGGTAATTTTACAGTCAACGGGTTTACATGTTTACCGTCTTTTATAATTTCGTAATGTAAATGTGGCCCTGTTGACAGACCTGTTGAACCAACATAACCAATCGTCTGACCTTGTTTTACATTAGTTCCGACAACTACCCCTTTTGCAAATCGTGACATATGCGCATATAAAGTTTCATAAGAACCATTATGTCTTATCTTTACATAATTGCCATGACCCTTATTATAACTACGCGCAACAACACGACCAGCACCCGCTGCTGGAATAGGAGTACCAGTGGACGCCCTGAAGTCTACCCCCTTATGCGCACGTGTATACCCCAAGACAGGATGTTTTCTGCTGTTTGAAAAACTACTTGTCACCTTTGCATTATTTATCGGTGTACGTTTCAAAGACTTTATCGCGCCATTACCGTTTTCATCATAATAGCCCGTCTTACCGTCCGCTTTCTTAAACCGATACATTTTTACATTACCACGTAAAGCCTCAAACTCTACCGCCAAAACACGACCATTGTCTATCTTTTCCCCACCAGAAAAATTTTCTTCATACAATACAGAAAACTTCTGTCCTGCACGAACATCACGTTCAAAGTCCATTTCAAACGCTAATAAATCATAAACTTCTGCCAAAATACCAGCAGGTATTCCCGCGCGCATACCAGCAAGATAAAAACTATCCCCATCCAATATTTCACCAGTCTTATACACTGCACGCGTATCGCGTTCTATATCAACTGTTTTACACTGCCATTCACCGTTTTCGGTGCAAGTCACCTCTACCTGGCGCCATGGCGACGGAATAATTACTATTTTTGATACAGGTTCTGTTTCTTCAGAACGAACAAACTCTATCTTGTCATTATCTGCACGCAGACTTGTTATATCTGCATCAGACTTCAATACCTTGGCAATCTGCAATACATCATTATTAGTAAAACCTTGTTCTAACAACAACTTTGATAATGTATCACCAGATTCTACAACAACCAACGATTTATACTCTGAATCGCTGCCCACTTCATCCTTTACATGACGTGAAACTACAAGTGCAACTGCAATCAAGGTCAACCATACCGCCAACACTAAAACCGCACGCACAACATTATTTGAAGTTAGAATATCTTTTGCTTTTTTCATAAGTGCGATTATAATGGCTTCATGGAAATAAATCAAGTATTTGAAACTTTAAAAGATGCAGGTGGGGTGCGTGCCGCCAGGGTAATCACTGAAAATACAAAGAATTTTTCTAAAATAAAATTATGGTATATATGCCGTCAGTTGCGTCACGGGGTACCTGTTGCCAAAATAATCCATCAAAAATGGTTCTATGGACTAAAATTTTACACAAATAAATATACTCTGGACCCACGTCCAGATACAGAAACCCTTGTCGCTGCAGTAATTTCTGACTGCCCAGAAAATAAAAATTATAGAATTCTTGATCTTGGTACTGGTACAGGTTGTATACTTGCCGCTTTAGTAAAAAATATTCACGGTGCAACTGGAATTGGTATAGATAAGTCTTTGTGCACCGTTCTGGTCGCACGAAAAAATATGCGTGATTTAAACCTTACACACAAAACAAAAATTATAAAAGATGATTTTAATTCTGGTAAAAAAATAAAAGAACAATTTGATATAATTGTTTCTAACCCCCCTTATATAGCAACAGGTGACACGCGCGTAACCGACGCTGCAATGCACGACCCAGCAATGGCACTGTTTGCAAAAAATAATGGACTGGCCGCATATCAAGCAATCGCCAAAAACGCAAAAAAATGGATAAAAAATAGCGGTAAAATATATCTGGAAATTGGTGCAGGGCAAGAATCAGACGTTCGCAAGATTTTTGAAAATGAAACATGGAAATTTATCCGCAGTGAAAAAGATTTGGCAGGAATAGAAAGAGTCCTTATCTTCCAAAAATAAAAACCGCCATTTGGCGGTTTTGTTATTCACAACCACAATGTCCGTGACAATGACAACAATGATGTCCTTCTTCGTCACATTGACAATCCCCCTCGTCACAACAACATTTATGCTCTTTAAAATACGGATTCTGTTGTTTTAATAACTCTATTGTTGAATCCACACCGTGCCCATGTACTACATAAGTTTCGTCAGGCAAATTCATTTCATATAATTTCGATATAGATTTACTTAAAGCCTTGGCATTTCCGCCAGGTAAATCGTATCGCCCAAAACTATCACGGAATAATGTATCCCCTGTTAATAAAACACCGAAGTCTGGAAAATAAAAAGATACCCCACCTGCAGAATGCCCAGGAGTTTCAATAATCTGCATCTGAATATTCGGCAATATGTTCTGGGTACCAGCGTGCAAATCCTCTGGTTTCTTATAATCTGGGTCTATATGAGGCATTTCAAAAAAATCCAGCAAAGCATTACCCCACATAATCAAATCTTCGTCCCCAGAATTCAGGTACCAAGGTACATTATATTTCGCAGCCAAATCTGGTGCAGCAGATATATGGTCACTGTGACCGTGCGTTGAATAAATAGCACGCAGATTTAAGTGACGGTCAGACAATAACTTTTCCCAATCTTCTGCACGCCCCCAGGCGTCAAATATAACTGCATCTTCGCCTTGACTTACCAACACAGAATTTGTGTTTTCTGGTGGCATATGCAAGACCTCGAATTTAGGTTCGTTATTTTCCATTTTCTTTTCCAGATTTTTTAGTTTTCTTTACTGTTGTCTTCTTTGCTTTATCAGCAGTTTTTGCTTTTTTACCCAAGACAATTTCTTTAATCTCGTCACCTGTCAAGGTTTCACGCGCAAGCAATTCTTCTGCCAATTTCTTTACGGTTTCTTTGTTCTTAGACAACAATTTTGTTGCATCTTCATGGGCAACGTCCAGCCAATTACGAACCTCGTTATCAACCAGTTCCGCAGTCTTTTCAGATGCGTTTTCAAGTGCTGTGCGATTACCAAAATTATTAACTTGATTTATCGCTGCCAGTCCGACTTTTGGTGACAATCCAGCAGTTGTAATAGCATAACGCGTCAATCTTGTCGCCATGGCAATATCCGCTTCGGCACCTGTTGTAATTTTATCCGCACCAAAGAAAACCTCTTCTGATGCACGACCTGCCAATGCAATCGACAGGTTTGCACGAACCTCTGCTATTGTCATCGATACCTTATCATCTATCGGTAAGTGCTGAACCATACCCAAAGCACGACCACGCGGTATTATTGTAGCCTTATGAATAGGGTCTGTAATATCCGCATACATTATGCTTACAAATGCATGCCCTGCTTCGTGATATGCAGTAAGTTTTATATCTTCTGGACGCATCTTGCGAACTTTACGTGGTCCCATTAAAATCTTGTCACGCGCTTCTTCTACATCAATCTGCGCAATTTCCTTGCGACCACCACGTACAGCATGTAATGCCGCTTCATTTAACAAATTCTCTAAGTCTGCACCAGAAAAACCCGTTGTACCACGCGCCAAATCCTGCAAGTCCACATCTGATGCAATCTTTACTTTCTTTGCATACAAATCCAAGATTTCACGACGACCCGACAAATCAGGCAATTCAATATAAACCTGTCTATCAAAACGACCTGGACGCAATAACGCTGGGTCTAACATATCAGGTCTGTTAGTTGCACCAATAACAATTATTCCTGTATCATTAGAAAAACCGTCCATTTCTATCAATAATTGATTCAAAGTTTGCTCGCGGTCTTGGTCATTATAAGAATGGGAACTACGACGCTGCCCAATAGCATCTATTTCATCAATAAACAATATGCACGGCGCATTACGTTTTGCCATTTCGAAGATTTCTTTTATCTTTGCAACACCTAACCCAACTATAATTCCAGAAAAGTCACTACCAGATGCCGCAAAGAAAGGTACGTTCGCTTCACCCGCAATCGCACGCGCCAGTAATGTTTTACCAGTTCCTGGTTCACCAGATAATAATATACCACGCGGTACACGTGCACCTACTTCCTTGAACTTCTCTTTATTCTTCAAGAAATCTACTATTTCCATTAACTCTTGCTTTTCCGCATCAATACCAGCAACATCCTTAAATGAGGTTTTGGTTTTACCTGTTGTTATCTTGGTCGGATTCTGTTGTGCAAGGCTACGACTAAGACCACCCGCACCTGCTTTAAACCCACGAAATATCCACCATATAAAGAACAAACCCATTAAAATAGGTACCCATGTTCCAAGATAATCTACCCAACCTTTTGAATTATCTATTGATATTGTCGCACCATTTTCTGCAATCTTTGAAAGCAATTCTGGGTCGTATGTAATGGTTGCAGAATATTCTGTACCGTCACGTAAAACCCCCTCGGCATCACTGCCACGGATCTTCATAGTCTGAATATCTGATGCACGACGCAACACATCAGAAAAAGACATTTCTATAGGTTGATTTTGCGTTGCCACTTGTCCATTTGCCAAAATTTTTGGTGCGGTACCGCCCCCGATAAAAGAACGTACTATCATCGCAACAAATAATGCTGCGAATACAATTAAAAATAACGAGGAACCATCCCACTTACTTTTGCTAAATTTATTTTTGATATTCATTTTTTTGCTTTTTTTGTCTTCCATGTCTTTTCCTAAAACTTGTTTTTGCACCTTCGGGGACAATCAAAATCCGCTGTCCTAGACGACGAATTGTACAATGTCCCAAAGTGAATTTACAATCAGTCTTTAATTTATCTAGTGCGTTTGACAGCGAATTCAAGCGTGGCTGATATTCATCCCCCCCAATGCGTTGAATTAATGTTCCAAGAAACTTTAATCTAACATCGGGGGCTTGGTCAAATAGAAAAGAATCAGAAAACAAAGCACGCCTTTCATCAAGGACTTGCGCGATATAATTTTCTACCTCGGAATCCAAGGTATCACGTATTCTACCTAGGTTTTCAATTGCTAATAAAATTCTTTCATCAGAAATCCCAAGTTTTTCTGATAGCAAATGTCTGTTCTGGCGAATTCGTACACGCGTATAATGCGGGTCGTCGTTCATTTCGTCCATAAAATATTTGATACCGTTATCGTCACAATATTTCTTTAACTCTGCACGATGTACCTTTAATAAAGGTCTTACAATTTTCACACCATTTCGCCATGAAACTGGCCGCATAGCGGACAGACCGTATAAACCACTGCCACGCCCCAAATTCATCAAAAATGTTTCAATCTGGTCATCTGCATGATGTGCAACTAAAATCGCGTCAATACCATTTTCTGTGCAGAAATCGGTCATAAGTTTATATCTTGCTTCCCTGGCTGCGGCCTCTAACCCAGCGACGGGCTTTTCACCCTTCCAATAGAAAATCTGACAAGATACACCAAGTTTTTTACATAAATCTTTTACATATTCGGTTTCTATATCTGCATTGGCACGCAACCCATGATTGACATGCAAACATACAACATCTTTTCTTAGTTGCGCAATCCAGCATAGAAGGCATACAGAATCAATTCCACCACTGACAGCAACTGCTAGTTTCTGCCCGGAATATTCGCGTATAAAATTAACAAAGTTTTGATTCATAATGAAAATATTTTATGCTATAATTCGCAAAAATAAAGGAAAAAGAAAGAATGGTACAAAAATTAAAAACTATCGCGGTATATTGCGGACATCAATACGGAACTAACCCCGAATTTGCGCGGGATGCTAAAATGGTTGGTGAATTGTTGGGTAAAAATAAACTTAATATGGTTTTCGGTGGGGGTGATGTCGGTCTTATGGGAACTGTTGCAACCGCTGCCTTGGAAAACGGTGCACATGTTGTGGGTGTGTCCACTCACAATGTTATAGAAAAGCAAGAACCTGTACACGAAGGGGTGGAAGTAGAAGTCGTCACAGGGGTTAATGAACGCAAACAGAAAATGTATGACCTGTCCGATGCATTTATAATTCTACCTGGTGGTATCGGCACTCTGAATGAACTTACAGATATTATGACAATGCAACAAATAGGAGAATCTAGAAAACCCTTGTTCTTCTTAAATACTGCAAAATTCTGGGGGCCTTTTGGACGTTTATTCGTACACATGCAACATTGTGGATTTATTGAAAACATGCATGATTACAATATACATGTCGGGAATACACCAGAAGATTTAATAAAAATTATTTTGGATTATTAAAGTTCTATAAATTTATCGCGGGATGTTTGCCCGCGAATTATTTTTATGCTGGTCTTTGGAACATCATAATACTTGGCCAGCATTTTTATTATGGCATCGTTCGCCTGCCCATCCGCGGGCGCAGCAACAGTATGAACCCGGACTGTACCGTCACTATCAACAGTCACTTTATTCTGGCGCGCACGCGGAATAACACGAACTTTGACTATCATATCTCTGCTAATACTTTTTTTAGTTCTTCTTTCTTTGGACCACAGACTAAATGCAAATGGAAGTGAAATACAGACTGCTTCACAAATGGCGCTTCTGCACCAGCATTCGCCAAAACATTAAAGTTTGCGCAAATACCCATCTTTTCCGCAGTTTCTCTGAAACAAGCCCAAAAACCTGCCTGCTCTTCAGCAGACGCATTAGAAACAAAATCTAGGATATTTTCATATTCCCCCTTTGGTATTACCAAAACATGTTTCTCAAACAATGGGTTTATATCATTAAAACTAAGCGCGTATTCGTTTTCTACTATTGCTTCCCTAGGTATTTCATTTCTTGCTATCTTTGCAAATACATTATTTTTATCATACATATTTTCCCCTTTTTTACGATTTTCAGAATATTACACAGAAGCACTAAAATCAAGCCTTGAAATCAGATTTTATCGCACTATATCTATGCCCAGAAGCAGATTAAGGAGAATCAAATATGTTTAAACCTTTACATAATTACGTCCTGCTGGAACGTATCGAAGAAGAAAACAAAACTGCTGGTGGAATCATAATCCCTGATAACGCAAAAGAAAAGCCTTCTCGTGGTCGTGTAATCGCAGTTGGCGAAGGTGCGTTTGACGGTGATGACCGCATTCCTATGACAGTAAAAGTTGATGATGTTGTACTATTCGCTAAGTGGGCACCAAGTGCAAATGAAGTAAAAATTAACGGTAAAGAATACATACTTATTAAAGAAACAGATATATTAGGTATTTTAGATTAAATAACAAAGGATTAAACTATGGCAAAAGAAATAGTTTTTGACACAGATAAAATGGCTGCTGGTGTAGATAAACTAGCAAATGCAGTAAAAATTACTATGGGGCCAAAAGGACGCACAGTCGTTATTGAAAAATCTTATGGTGCCCCCGTTGCAACAAAAGACGGTGTGACCGTTGCAAAAGCAGTATCTCTTAAAGACCCACAGGAAAACATTGGCGCCCGCATGGTTCAAGAAGTCGCAAAGAAAGCTGGTGACGACGCTGGTGACGGTACAACAACCGCAACAGTATTGGCACAAAAACTTATTCGCGAAGGCCGCCGCGTAATTGCAGCAGGTATGAACCCTATGGATATTAAACGCGGTATTGATTTAGCAACTGCCGCAGTTGTCGCAGATATTGAAAAGCATGCCCGCCCTGTAAAAGACAGTGCTGAAATCGCACAAGTCGCAACAATTTCTGCAAATAGCGACCGTGATATCGGTGAAAAAATTGCGGGTGCTATGGAAAAAGTCGGTAAAGAAGGTGTTATTACTGTTGAAGAAGCAAAAGGCTTGGAAACAGAAATTGATGTCGTCGAAGGTATGCAATTTGACCAGGGCTTTATGTCACCTTACTTCGTCACAAACAGTGAAAAAATGTTGGCGGAACTTGATGGGGCGCAAATATTAGTTTCAGAAAAGAAAATTACAGGTCTGCAAGCCTTGTTACCTATTTTGGAACCTATTGCACAATCTGGTCGTCCGCTGTTGATTATAGCAGAAGATGTTGAATCAGAGGCTTTAGCAACTTTGGTATTAAACAAATTGCGTGGCGGTTTAAAAGTTTGTGCTGTAAAAGCACCAGGATTTGGCGACAGACGCAAAGAAATGCTGAAAGATATTGCCGCAGTCACAGGTGCAACAGTTGTATCCGACGATATGGGTATGACATTTGAAAATATAACCGCAGAAGTCTTAGGCAGCGCAAAGAAAGTAGTTGTAAGCAAAGATTCTACTTTATTAGCACAAGGGGGCGGTGATAAAAAAACAATCGAAGCACGCGCAGATGAAATCCGCAAATTACTATCAATCAGCACAAGTGATTATGATAAAGAAAAACTATCTGAACGCTTGGCTAAATTAGTTGGTGGTGTGGCCGTCATCAAAGTTGGTGGTATGACTGAAGTAGAAGTAAAAGAAAAGAAAGACCGCGTTGATGATGCATTGGCTGCTACACGCGCCGCAGTTGCAGAAGGTATTGTTGCAGGCGGTGGTATAGCATTAGTTCGCGCAGTAAACGCGTTAGAAAAATTGTCTGGCGAAAACCAAGACCAAAATGTTGGTATTGATATAGTTCGCCGTACATTGGTTGCACCATGCGCACAAATTGCAGAAAATGCGGGTGTATCTGGTGAAATCGTTGTCGGTAAAGTTATGGAATCAAAAGACTACAACTTTGGTTACAATGCACAAACTGGTGAATATGTTGACATGATGAAAGCGGGTATTATTGACCCTGCAAAAGTTGTAAAAACTGCAATCCAGGCGGCCGCAAGTACTGCAGGCGTATTGCTGACAACTGGTGCTGTTATGTCTGAAATTCCAGAAGAAAAACCTGCATCACCAATGCCAGGCGGCGGTATGCCAGGAATGATGTAAAAAAACATTACAAAAATCCCCTATAACTAGGGGATTTTTTGTTGCAATAAGCATTAAATCAATATACAATTTATCTCGTTGACAGGTATTCTGTCGATGGGGTGTGAGAACCTCTGCCTTAGCGTCGGGATAAGTACCTATGGCGCGCAAATTGCGCCAGTTTTATTATTACGACGAAAAATAAACTCCTGATCAAATCGGTCAGGAGGGTTCGCGGAATATTCAAAATACGCGACACAATTCTAAGGATTGTTCTCAACCTCCTGACCACCAATTACTTTGGTGGTTTTTCATTTCGAAAAAACAGGAGTTAGAACATGAAAAAAATTTTTTATTTATTACTGGCATATTGATTATAACGGCAATACAACCACAAGAATCGTATGCTTTAGGAGATACGATTTGTGTTGGAAATTTTTGCACTGGGGATTACACATTAGTAGCAGAGGGGCAAAACTGCGCAACATCATCAACAACCTGCTAGGCTAACAAAAAAGCTGTAAAATCTTGTCTAAGTTGTAATTCAGGATACGATTTAACAGAACTTACAGTAAATATTTCAGAATGCTCGAATGAAATAAAATATAAATCTTGTGTAAAACAGTCAATTGACCCGAACCCAGACTGTGACGGAACATGTGAAAACTGTGAACCAACTTCTTGGGTAGACGTCACAACCGGCTATCAACGTAGAACCGACGCTATATGCAATACATCAACCTGTATTTGTTCTAGACCAACTGTATTTAGATGCGCACCAGGTTATTACGGGAACCCTCCTGCCTTTCAAATGGTTGGTAATTATACCGGTTGTTCCCAATGTCCATCTTCTGGCGGAATTTTTGGTTCTTCTGCTGCGGGCAGCACAGATATTACAGACTGTTATATTCCAGCAGGCACAAGTCAAACAGATTCAACAGGTACTGATACTTACACAAGCAACTGTTATTATTCAGAATAAAAAATCCCCTATTCGTAGGGGACTTTTTTATCTGCTTAAAAATAAACTTCTATCATTTGCCAAGAAATACCTTTTCCCAGGCATTGCGCACATAAACTTATGTAAATATCTTAACGAATTTTGTATCAATGCAGTTTCTAGTGTCTGGGTATTTTCTACGTCCATTTTCAATTTCTGTAAACGCTTTAAATCAAATACATTTTTACCAGCAGATTCACCATTGTTATTATATTTTATCTCTACCAAAAAATTTTGAAATTTTGAATTTATAAACTTTAACCTTGAAACCTGTTCTTCTATTTCCATATATGGCAATACACCCATAGCAACAATCGTATTTAAATCACCATTACTTGCCATGTCTTTTGCCTTACTCCAAGAAATGCTCTGTGGTGCACGACCACCAACCTTTTCGGCAACACTCATATAAACATCCGCAATTAATGGAACATCTATGCAATAAACATCTTCTAAGTTATATTCACATTGCATTGCAGGTGCAAATGGTGAAAAACCACACCCTAAATCAACAAACTTTATATCAGAATCCGTTTTTATCTTCTTTTGTAAAAAATTTACACTTTCTGAAAAACGTATCGCATAATGCAATGAATGAAGCGGAACATTTGCTGCATGTTCCACACACTTACTTGGGAAAGTTTCTGACTTTAATGTATTCGATAAAATTTTATTCCCCATATCACCTAAATGTACCTTATACTTGGAACTTTTAACAATGTCTATTAATGCCAAGTTCCATTCATGAATATACTTCTTTAACTCTTTAGAAACTGGCGCAACATGTAAAGAGTATTTCTTTAATGCAGGCTCTAAAAACATACTGCATGACAAAGGAATATCCATTAAACCAAATTTTTCTTTATTATTTTCCATTATATTCATCTTTTATTTTGTATTTCTTGTATAGCAGTTTGTATATCAGAAAAAGTCTTAAATTCTCTTAATAATCTTGTTTTAATAAAATCAGACTGTGAACGTGCAATTTGTACATCACTATTCTGATTTTCTTGGGTTCTAATAATGTAAGCCTGAATCTTAGAATCAACATCCATATATACAAACATAGGACTATGGAACTGATTTATAGCGGTCGCATCAAAATCAGCACAAATTTGTTTGCAAGAACGTGTTATAAACGGTGTACTTCTGAAAACAGGAACAACAGAACATTTACACAAACCGTCTATATGCTTTGCATACCTATTTACATGCAAGGATTTATACCCATTTTTTTCATAAAAAGTTTGAGCATTAACCAAAGAAACAAGTTCCATATCTTTTGCACAAAAAGTGGAAACTCTTTCAGCAGCACTTAATAACCTGCGTCCTATTCTCTTGGACATATAATCGGGTAATACATATAATTGTTCTATATTAGACACATTCTGTTCCGCATACCCACGTATAAAACCAACCATTCTGAAACCGTTATATGCACCAAACGCAAAATTAAAAGACTTATGTTTCCATTGAGATTTAAATGCTTTTTTCGTGCTTTCATCATCTTCTTCGGGCGTTTTATAATTGTACACATGCATAACGGATGCTGCACGAATATGCAAAAAATCGTCCCAAATATTTGGGTCAGATTGATTAAAAATAGGAACAATATTTATGTCTTCCATAACAAAACAAATATAGTACAAATATATTGTTTGTCAATATATATTTTGATTCAATATGTAAAATCTATACTAAAATCCCCAAAATCATCATGTGTAGCATTTTTTATAATTACGATATTTTGTCCCCTTGCCCACTTCTTAGTTAATTCGGGCGGGACGACAGCGTCTTTTTCTGCGACATAATGTAACTGCTTTACCTGTGGTAATTCATTCAAGTTCAAAGAATATGATAAAGAAGTATCCCCGAAATACTCTGTCCAATCCGCATGATTCAAAACCCCCGCTATTGTAATCCATTTCTTTACATTTAATTCTGGCGCATTTTCTATTATCAGACCAGAAATCATCGCACCTCCAGAATAACCTATCAAAATTATAGGAGTGTCTTTCGAGATTTCTTTTACGGCACCAGACATAGAATCTATAATTTTCTGACTAAAACGTCCGTCCGTCCAGTCACTTTTCGTACAAGAATCAGACATTATAAACTGACATGGGCGCGCCATATAAACCACATTTGCCGCATTATCCGAAGTCGCAATATCCCTTAGAAATGTTCCGCGTGGTGTCGGGTCATAATTCGGGCGTCCGCGCGAATCAAAAGACCGACCATCACCTTCTATATAAATATGAATATCGTCTTTCGGATTGGTAATTTTCTGCCATGTGGCAATTTCATATCCACCAGATTTTATCGGAACAAACAAAAAATCATCCGAAGCCCGCCAAGTACTGCCACAACCACACAATAACAACAATATAAAAAAATTTCTTAGAAACATTGTTCTTTTATATTACCGCAATCCATAAAATCAGTCAAACAAACAAAAATCTTACTTTTTTGACAAAAACACTTGACAAAATACTTGACAAATATTATTTTTAGGACATAATGATTACGAAAAAACAAAAGGTGAGTTCATGTTTAAAGAATTAAAAATGAAAATTGCGGCTCGTCGCGTAGAAAGAAAGAAGGCTCGTTTAGACGCTGCAAAGAAATCTCGCAATTCAAAAAAAGCACCGCAATCTTTTTGGGCAAAAATTTGGTTTTACATCTGCAAACCATTCCAAGCAATATGGCGTGGCTTAAAAAATCTTTGGGCATGGATTCGCAGTATCGATTTAATAGGCTTAGTTAACCTAACCTTATTATCTGCTATCATCGTATTATTTTCTATGCTTATTATAGATATGGTTGGTTGCAACAAAAAACCAGTTGTTATAATCGCAAGAAACGACATGACAACAATCGAAGCAGAACCCGTCAAGGTAAAGCCTGCACCAAAACCACATGAACTAAAAAAACAAGAGACAGCAAAACCTGCACCGCTACCTTTGAAGAAAGACGCTGCAACACGCAAATTTATTGACGCACCTATCAATGTTGCAAAGGTTGAAAAATGCACAGTTGCAGAACGTCAAACCGCACGAGTACGCAATACTATGTATGGCGATGTCATTATTGATAGTCGTGGTGCCGCAACAATGCTAAAAGCAGGTGATGTAGTAAAAGGTAATTTATACCTGCAAAATATGCGTAAATATACCTTGCCATGCGACATGCGTATAGAAGGCAACTTGTTCCTGCGCGATATGGGTATGTTGCAATTCTGCGGTGATTTCACAGTAACCGGCAATATTTACGTTAGCCCACGTTCATCTTTCGGCCCGATTCCACGTACCGCAAGATTAGGTGGTCAGGTAATATTATAAAAAGCACAAAAAATTCATGTTTCTCTCCTTAGAAGACCGCTTCGGCGGTCTTTTTCTATGGATTTTTTACCTGAAATATGTTATAATTATTCCGTCCAAACGAAAGGAAAGTAAAATGAACTTTTTTGAAAAATTATTAAATGTACTTGGCAAAAACTTGGGATATGCAATCATATTTGCAATCGCAATCATTTTCTTTGCATATTTCTCTGATGGTCTGATTCCAGGTATAATAACAGCAGCAAGTGCACTGGTTGCTTATATCTGCGCCGTTATGCTTTATAAAGAAATAAAAAAAGAATTCTCGTCTACAAAAGCAGTTGTAAAAGAAGCGTCTGCTAAAAAGGCTTCTGCAAAAAAGAAAACTTCTACAAAAAAGAATTCTAAGAAATAAAAAAACCGCCATTTCGGCGGTTTTTTTATTATTGTTATTATTTTGTTTCCGAAGTCCCATTTTGAACCGGTAATTCAGAAACTACATTTGCATCAGCGTTTTCCTGCTGTATTATTTCTTGACGCAAATCACTTTGTTGACGCGCCATATCTGATTTTGATGCGACTAATGCCAGCGCAGCACATAAAATAAAGAATATCGTTGCCAACCATGCTGTCGCACGTGTTAAAAAGTTCCCGGCAGCCGCACCAGTCAAGGCACCACCAAACATAGACGCAGCAGAAGAACCAGACATACCACTACCTTCTGATTTCTGCAACAAAATCAATCCTATCATAAAAACTGCAACTATTATTAATAATACCAATAAAATAGAAAACATACTTCATCCTTTAATTATGTGTCGATTTTATCTGCGAATACCTTAAATTGCAAGAATTTTCAACAACTCTTCAGCGGCAACCAAACTTGCTGTTTTTTTCGATGTCCCCTGCCCAATTGCAGACTTACCCATAGCACTTGCCTTTACCTTAAATACCGGATTATGCGCTGCACCCGTTTCTTCTATCATTTCATATACAGGTAACTCCCCTTTTGCGTTCTTTTGCACAAATTCTTGCAATGCTGTCTTAGAATCTTTCGGAACAACAACCTCGGCCTTTGCCAAATCGGTCCAAATATCAACTATCACTTTACGCGCAGCCTCAAAACCACTATCTAAAAAGATTGCTCCTAATATAGCCTCCATAGCGTCTGCATGTACATGCTTTATCCTGCCAGCAGTCATATGACCATGTCTAACCTTTCCTGCAAGCCCAAGCATAGCGATAACCTGTGCCAATGTTTCTGTTGAAACAAGCGTCGCATGTCTGCGCGACAGTTCACCTTCGGCCTCATCCGGAAACATATCATACAATAATGCAGCAACGCTTAGACCAAGAACTCTATCGCCTATGAACTCTAAGCGTTCATTATTATGCTCGGAATTAATACCACTTTGTGTAAGTGCTAATTCCAGCAATTCAGGATTCTTAAATTTATAATTTAATTTAGACACTTTTAATCTATCCCCATTCCAAATCTATCCCAGCGCATCTTATTACCCCAGTTCCAAACAGATAACATAGGTGCGTAATAATTATGCGAATACCATATAAACCAAACCTTACCCAATACATTATCACGTGGTACAAAACCTATATCGGCCCGACTGTCGCCGCTATTATCACGATTATCACCCATAAAGAAATAATGATTTTCTGGCACCGTAAATAATGGCGTATTATCAAACATCGCATCATCTGCCATTTCTATTATGCTATGCTTTACACCATTAGGTAATGTTTCCGTATACTCTGTAGCCTCAAACACACCACAAGCCCATTCATAACTTCTGCAGAACTTATCGTCTTTATATTCTATGGTATACCCAAAAGTTGCAGGCTCGTTATCTACCCAAATCTTATTACCCTTTATAGACATATTATCTTTGTAATACCCTACACTACGTAAAGACTTTGGTAACGTAGCAATAATATAAGGACGCGGATTTTCACGTGGCACTTGAACACCATTTATATGCAAACGCCCTTCTATCATCTGTATCTTATCACCAGGCTTTCCTATTAAACGTTTTACATAATCCTGGGATTCATTTATAGGATTTCTGAACACAATCACATCACCTACTTCTGGTTCTGTCGCCCAAAAACGTCCATTCCACAATTTCCAAGAACCAAAAGGAAAAGAATATCTTGAATAACCATAAGACCATTTTTCTACAAAAATATGGTCACCAACATGCAAGGTCGGTATCATAGACCCAGATGGTATATTAAATGGTTCTAATAAAAAACTTCTAAAAGCAATCGCTATCAAAGCACCATAAAAAATCGTGTTAAACCAATCTCTTGCAACATTCGTCTTTTTTATCGGCATATCTTTTTATCCTTTTGTTCGCATCATTTTATAACTTGAATTAAAATAGCGCAAGTTTTAATATGCGTACATGATTTCTTTAACCTCTATAATTTTTAATGGAATGGAAGCAACACCAATAAATGTACAAGTACAACTGTCTTCAGGTCTTGCTAAACCAGAATTTAATATAATCGGTCTAGCAGACCGTGCTGTCAAAGAATCAGCAGAAAGAATCAGAAACGTTCTATCGGCATTAAATTTATCCCTGCCCCCTAAACGACTAACAGTAAACCTATCACCAGCAGATGTTGAAAAAAGCGGTTCTCATTTCGACCTTCCTATATTATGTGGAATTTTATGTGCTATCGGTATCCTACCGGAAGAAGAATTATCTAAATATGTAATAATTGGTGAAGTCGGGTTAAATGGTGCAATATTAAAAACAAATGGCGTGCTGCCTACAAGTGTATGGGCAAATCAAAACAATCTTGGCATCATCTGCCCAGGCGAACAAGGCGGTGAAGCACGTTGGGCAGGTCATACAAACATACTTGCGCCCTTCCATGTTTTAGAGTTAATAAACCACTTTAAAGGCACTCAAATTCTGCCACTGCCAGAATCCGCACCAACAGGAAATACAGATAATTCAAAAGTTGATATAGCAGATGTACACGGTCAAGCTGCCGCTAAACGCGCATTGGAAATAGCTGCCGCTGGTGGTCATGCAATGCTTATGGTTGGCCCCCCAGGGTCTGGTAAAACCATGCTGGCATCAAGACTACCAACCATTTTGCCAGAAATGACACCAGAAGAAATTTTAGAAACTTCTATAATTTACTCTATAGCAGGTCAATTAAATGACAAAAGTCTTGTGTCGGTACGCCCTTTCCGCAGTGTACACCATACTTCCAGCGCAGTATCTTTGGCAGGTGGCGGCACAGACGCCAAACCAGGCGAAATATCACTTGCCCATAATGGCGTTTTATTCTTAGACGAATTACCAGAATTTAATCGCACAACTCTTGAAATATTGCGGCAACCTATGGAAGCAGGAAAAATTATGATTTCACGTGCAAAGCGTACTGCAACATATCCTGCACGTTTTCAGTTAATAGCCGCTATGAATCCATGTCCTTGTGGCCACCTTGGGAATGCAGCGCTTTCCTGTTCAAAAGCCCCCAGATGTGCAGAAGCATATCAAAATAAGATATCCGGACCATTGTTAGACAGAATTGATTTGCATGTTGATGTAGACCCTGTTAACCCATGGGAAATGAAGGACACAGATAACACCCCAACAGAAACCAGCGCACAAATAAGAGAACGCGTAGTCGCAGCACGCAATAAACAAATAAAAAGACAAGGCAAACCTAATGCTCAACTAGATGGTCCAGAATTAGAAAAATTTGCACGTTTATCTGAAGAACTTACCAATTTCTTAAATACTGCCGCAGAAAAAATGGGTATGTCTGCGCGCGGATATAACAGAATAAAACGAATAGCAAGAACAATCGCAGACCTTAAAGGCGCAGACGATATAGATATGCAGGACCTGGCAGAAGCCCTTTCTTATCGTCCAATTAATCGCGGAAAATACGGAATAAAATAAAAACGCCTAAATAGGCGTTTTTTAAAATTCAAACCTTAATCCCAACATAAAGTTTGCATATATAACATTTTCTGCACTAAACCAATCACGTTGACGAGTTGCGTCTTCATTGGTAAGCGCCCACTTTATTTTTGGTACATACGCGACACGGGCGCCTAAATCTAAAAACATACCTTCTGTTATACCATAAGATATACCTATTGCGGCAAGCCCTGCAATATTAGAAGAACTTGTTTCGGAACGATAAAACTGCAAAATCCCGTAATCATCTAATTTACCAAAATTCTGTAAATCTACTGATGAAGATAAATCACCATACAAGTCGGACAGATTCAGTACAGTCTTTGAATCTGCATACCCTATTCCTATACCTATATAAGGAATCACAGAACGCATAGGTTTCTGCACACCATCAAAAAAATCATAAAAAGCCATTGCACTTATTATGTCCGTAGAAACCTTTGACTGAACACCACCACTTTGCACATGAACTTCTATACCAGAAACATTACCACCAGATAAAGCCAAATCACCTTCATACAAAGGCGATGCATTATATTCATTTTCTGTTATATGGTCCCAACCAAGTTCCATACGCCACTGCGGTCGGTTCGGCAAAGTCCAACCAACACTTGCGCCCGCTGCAAAAGAAAACGATGAGAAATCCTTACTTGCAGGTAATTCTGCTAACTCACCCACACCTGCATAAACAAAGTTTTCACATCCGCCACCATCGGCACACGCATCATAATATTCAGCAGAAACCACTACACCGTTTGCTGTATCCACATAGTATTCACCAGTTAATGAACCTATATCATTTTTTATACTTGCATTTGCCATAGATGCACCACCACGAAAAGAAATGACAAATCGCGCACCATCATCTGCATACCAACCGTCACCAACAAATTCCCCAGGATATTGCCAGTTAGCATTTGCGCTTCCAAAAACAAGACACGTTAATAACGGTATAAAAAACAGATTCCTACTTCTCATGTCACATATTATACCACAAAATAAATTCTAATAAAAACACATTTTAATAGTTTTTATTTCACTATATCACGGAAGATTTCTGCCGGTATTGTACCACCAGTGATTTTTGATGACATAGGTGTAAAATCATCGTTCCCCATCCAAACGCCTATTACCATATCATTTATTGCACCAACAAACCATGCATCCCTGTTATTATTACTGGTTCCCGTTTTTCCCCCTAAAACCCCAGGAACCATAGCACGATGCCCCGTACCACCAACTTGCACAACATCGTTTAATAATTGCGTCATATATTCAACAGTCTGCGGCATTAAAACTTGTATCGGGTCAGATGGATTTCGTTCATATAAAACATTCCCTTTTGGATCCGTTATCTTTGTTATAGAATAAGGTCGAACAGACTGACCGTCGTTCCAGATAACCGCATAAATCGTCGTTAAATCCAATAAAGACATTTCTGATGCGCCAAGCACAGTCGAATACTCACGACGCAACTTATTTCCAACCCCAAGTCTGCCTGCCATATTTAAAACAGTATCGATACCATAAGTTTCTGTTAATTTTAACGGTACAGAATTTACACTTTTAGCAAACGCAGTTGCTAATGTTATATCACCATAATAGCGTTCATTATAATTCTTTGGGTTATAATCACCAATCGCAAATGGTGAATCATTTACATAAGAATCTGGTGTTAAACCATTTTCCAGCGCAACCAAATAAACAACAGGTTTAAAAGAACTCCCCGGCTGACGCATAGCCAAAGCACGATTAAATTGACTTTCTTGATAATCGGTTCCACCAACCATAGCACGAACTGCGCCATCAGTATTCATAGCCACAACGGCCCCTTGATATACCCCAACTTTTTCAGGTAAAATTTCGGCAATACGTTCTTGCAAATCGGTATCTAACGTAGTATATACAAACATATCAGAATCAAAACTACCTATTCTTGAACGAACTTCATCCAAAACAAAATCTGTCCAATAACGATATATATTTGTATTCGGTGCAGGTACAGCGGGTCCCAATTCTTTTGCAGCGACACGCGCTTGATTTAAAGATATAAAACCTTGACGCACCATTTCTTGCAATATAATACGCGCACGTGCAATATTTTTTTCAGGATTACGAAGCGGACTATATGTAGTCGGTGCTTTTAACATTGCCGCTATTTGCGCTGCCTGCGCTATACTTAAATTATTTGCAGACGTTTGAAACATCGTTCTAGCTGCAGCGTCAATTCCGCGCATTCCCCCAACCAATGACACCCTGTTCATATACAAATCTAAAATCTGATTCTTATTAAATCTGTTCTCTAACCAATAAGACAATATTAATTCTTGCACTTTACGTGAAATTTTCTTTTCACGTGATAAAAATATATTCTTTGCGGTCTGTTGCGTAATAGAAGAACCACCTGCTGCAAAACGCCCATGAATTAAATTAGAAAATACCGCACGTGTTATTCCACGAAAATCTATTGGTCCATGTTCAAAAAATCTTTTATCTTCTATTGCGACTATCGCCTGCCATACATAAGGTGGCAATGTTTCAACAGAAACAGGTGTCCCCATAATACGATTAGAAGATCTTAATTCACCACCATCTTTATCTAAGAACACAACTGTTGCGGGTCTTGTTTCGTGCAATATTGCATCTAATGATGGCATCTGAAGAAATACGATAACAACATAAATAGCAACCGCAACCAACCCAAGCATACACAAATCTATAAACCAAACTAGTGCACGCATACGCCATGATGGCGCCGGCTTTTCATTTTCAATATTATTTCGTGCTGTTCTAACCATGCAAAGCCTTCCTTCCCTTAATCAGAATTATATCATAAACGACTTGCGTTATTCTGTACTTTATCAGTATAATCAACTTCATGAGAAAAAGGAAGAGAATATGAAAAAAATAACAACATTACTATTGTGTTTAATATCTGTCCCTGCGTTTGCAGATGACTGGTACGGTGATTATAATTATGGGTATTCTTCCGGTGTACAACGTGATACATATGTCGGTGTACGTCTTCATCAAAATAAACATATTGCTTTCGGATATGAAGTACTAGATGGCGGAAATACAACACTGAAAGACGACGGTATCGGCATAGGTTTAACTTTTGGGAACAGACTAACTAATCATGTAAAAGTAGAATTTGAAACACTTTATACAAAAGGTAAAGAACGTAAGTATGATACTGATTTTAATTTCGATGTTTGGGCCAATATGTTAAACGTCTATATATACCAACAGTTTGGCGGTGCTGTTGAACCTTATGCAGGTATCGGTATAGGTATAGCAGGACTATGGGGCAGTGTAAATGGTGCAGGACTAAATATGTCTGATTCAACAGCAGACATGGCATGGGCAGCAATGCTTGGTGTAAACTTCGCTTTAAATGAACGCATTGATTTAAACATAGGTGTCAAATATCAAAACTATGGTGATATAGAACACAAAAATGGCGATAATACTTACGCTTCCACAGAAATTGATGCAACAGAAATATATATAGGTGCATCTTATAAGTTCAGTCTAAAATAAATGAACGCCCAAATGGGCGTTTTGTTTTTAAATCAATTTTTCTATATGAACAGGACGTTCTATTTTATAATTACTATAAACATCCCTGTCTTTTTCTAAATGCGCTTCTATAACTTTTGAACAATCTGTATTTTCAAATATTACTTGACGTTTATTTGCTATAATAAAGTATTCATTTTCTGGCATTTTATTAAAATCTACACCATATGTCCATTCACCATACTCTTCTGTATAAACACATGTTTTCCCGTCTTGTTTATAAGAAATTTTTGTTTCAGGATAAGTACCATACAAACTACTTTGACAAGCCGTTAAACTTATTGCTGCAATAATAAAAATAATATTTTTCATAACATTTACCTTATTTGATTAACTTTTCAAAATCTTGCTCGGACCAAATCTGTATACCAAGTTCATTTGCTTTTGTCAATTTAGAACCTGCATCTGCACCCGCCAAAACAATATCTGTTTTTGCGGATACACTACCTTGAACTTTTGCCCCCATGCGTTCTAAAATTTCTTTTGCTTCATCACGAGTATAATTTGCAAGCGTCCCTGTTAATACTATCTTCTTTCCCGCAATAGGACTATCCGCAACCTCTACAATAGGTACAGCAGACTTTACCCTAACCTGCATAAGTAACGCATCTAAAACATTATTATTATGCTCATCAGTAAAGAACGATACAATCTCATCCGCCATTACTTCGCCAATACCGTCAATCTGCTTTAACTTCCAAGATGGCGCACTGCGTACAGAATCTAAATTTCCAAACGCGCGCGCCAAAATTTTGGCAGTCACTTCGCCAACTTCTGGTATACCAATCGCAAATAAGAATCTATGCAATTCTATATCCCGTGCTTTCTCTATAGACGCATTTAAATTGGATAATGACTTATCACCAAATCCTTCTAGCCTTTTTATTTCATCACCATGTAAAGATATTAAAGTAAAAATATCTGCCGCATTCGTTATCCAACCTTTAGAAATAAACAACTCTAATTGTTTAGTCCCAAGCCCATCTATATCAAACCCTTTGCGCGAAACAAAATGTTCTAGTTCGCCAATTCTCTGTGCGGGGCACCCCAAAGTATTTATGCAGCGACGCGCGACCTGCCCTGATTCTTGAACAACTGCACCACCGCATACTGGACATTTATCAGGGAAAATAAAAGGTTCTGCGTCTGGCATGCTTTCAGCAACACCGACAATCTGTGGTATTACATCACCCGCACGTTGAACAGTCACTTTATCGCCAACATGGATATTCAATCTTTTAATTTCATCTGCATTATGCAAGGTCGCACGGGATACCAAAACACCACCTATATTTATAGGTTCTAACTCTGCAACAGGTGTTAAAACGCCTGTTCGCCCGACCTGCACTGTTATATCACGCAAAGTGGTTATCGCACGCGCCGCTGGGAATTTATATGCAACTTCCCAACGTGGACTATTGGCACGGCTCCCCATTTTTTCCTGCAAATCTACATCATTTACTTTTATGACTAAGCCATCTATATCAAATGGAATGTCTGCCCGTTGCAACATTATTTCGTTATACACCGCCTGAATATCCGCCATATTATTTGCATGATGCGCCCATTGACGAGTAGTCTTAAAACCCCAAGATTCTAACTTATCAAAATACTCTGACTGTGTTTGCCATGTGCGCTTTGATAACTCGCCATAAGTATAACCAAATGCAGACAATCTTCTGGATGCAGTTATTTTCGGATTTAATTGACGTAAAGACCCCGCCGCTGCATTTCTTGGATTAGCAAAAATTTTATCGCCCTTTTCTGTAGCAATCTCATTTAACTTTAAAAAATCATCACGCAGCATATATACTTCGCCACGAACTTCTATAACATCTGGGAAATCACCAGATAATTGTTTTGGTATATCAGGAATTGTTTTTAGGTTTTCTGTTATATCCTCACCTGCGACACCACTACCACGTGTCAGCCCACGAACTAAAATCCCGTTCTCATAACGCGCAGAATAAGAAACACCGTCAACTTTTAATTCTATAAATACTTCTTTGTCTGCAAGTTTATTAAACCAGTCTGCAACTTCTGCCTCGTCAAAAACATCTGATATCGACAGCATAGGAACGCTATGTTGAAAAGATTTAAACTTATCTGAAACTGCTGCCCCGACATGCGTAGATGCACCATTTTTCGCCAAAGACGGATATTGCGCCTCTATCTCTAAAGCGCGTTTTTTTGCCGCATCATAAGTCGCATCATCAACAACAGGCGCATCATTTTGATGATACGCAATATCCCATTCAGATAGTTTTTTTAGTAACTCTGCATGTTCTGATAATATAAATAAATCGGGTGTATTACTCATACCCCGATTATAGAAAATCTTAGTCCTTAATACAATGGAAATATCAACCTAAACTTACTTTTGATATTCTTTTGGGAAATAATTTGCAAACTCTACCCAACTGGTGTTAGTCGCATTCATAATCTTAACCAAACTACCTACAGACATCCAATGCGCCTTACCATCTGGACCACAACGTTTACTTTTATTCAAAGCAGTTATATCCATACCACTAATTTGCGCCATACGGGAACAAGATATCCTGTTCGCCGCCGCCAAATTATCTATAGCCTTCCAGAACATTTTATTAGTCAACATCTCCACTCCCTTTATAACCCGTATTTTATTAAGACTATGTTCTAATTATGATTGAATTCTTATATAAAATCAATTGTTTTTTATAAGAAAATAATCATATAAAAAAGCCCCGCTTAATGCGAGGCTTTTAAAATACTATTCTGGACCTATTGTTCATCTAAGCCCTTTAACAAAATGTCTTTCATTTCGTTCGGCATCATACCTGTTGTAGAATACCCACAATCAACGTGATGAACTTCACCTGTTACCGCACTAGACAAGTCACTGAACAAATACAATGCAGCCCCAGAAACATCTTCCAACGTCATATTACGACGTAATGGTGTTGTTTCCGCATTCAAACGCAACATCGCTTTAAAGCCACCCACACCAGAAGAAGCCAATGTCATAATAGGACCTGCACTAATCGCATTAACGCGGATTTTATCTTTACCAAGGTCAGAAGCCAGATAACGAACACTGCTATCCAAAGCAGACTTTGCGACACCCATGACGTTATAGTTAGGGACAGACTTTTCGCCACCATAGTAAGTTAATGCAACAATACTACCGCCGTCTGTCATTAATTTAGAAGCACGACGAGTTAAATCTACCAATGAATATACAGATATATCCATAGTATTTTTAAAGTTGGCGCGTGTTGTATCAGCATATCTGCCAGTCAATTCGTTTTTATCGGAGAAAGCTATAGCATGCAACATACCGTCTAAATGTCCCCATTCTTTTTCAATTGCACTGAACAAAGCATCCATCTGCTCATCGTTTTGAACATTACATTCTTGAACGAATTTGGCATCAATGGATTCCGCCAATGGGCGAACACGCTTTTCAAGATTAGGCATAGCATAAGGCATAGCAATTTCTGCTCCTTCTTCGTGAGCACGTTTAGCGATAGCCCAAGCCATAGACCAGTCATTAGCCACACCGGTAATAAGAATCTTTTTTCCTTTTAATAACATGATTACTTCCTTATTTGTATATTATTGGACGAGAAGAATATAGCACTAAAAAGAGAAAGTATCAATAATTAAAAAAAAGACTTGAAAAGGGATAAAAAGTAGTATAACATAGGGCACGTTATTCGGGCATAGTTCAGTCGGTAGAACAACGGACTGTTAATCCGTATGTCACTGGTTCGAGTCCAGTTGCCCGAGCCAAGAATTCTAAGGGTTTCATACGAAACCCTTTTTCTTTTATTTTTCGTTTGCTACCTATTTGCTACCACAAACAAAAAATCCAAATTCAGCAAACGC
>CALXLS010000005.1 GCA_944389265.1 uncultured Alphaproteobacteria bacterium | reverse complement strand
CGTAATGATTTAGTTTTGGGTGTTGTTGATAATATTCAAAACTATGGTGGTGGCGATATATTAGAACTTGATACCGGAGACTTGATTTCTTTTATCGGTGCAGAGGTTGATTTGAAAAATAAAATTATACGGTTCTAAAGGTTTGATGTATGGTGAAAAAAATTAAAATGATGAGCAAAGCATTCGTATTGGAAACTGTATCGAATGTATACATTCCTAGGGAACCGGTTGTTAAAAAGCATGGTGCTTATCGTTATTCTTGCTGTGTGCATGTGTGCGATAAATTTTTAACCTACCCTGTGGATAAATGGGGTCGCAGAATAATACCGTTTGGTTCGTCTTGTCCTTATGTTAAAATTGATACGGCATTGGCTAATGGGCATTCGGTGCTTTGTTCTGGTGCTTTTGTTTATGTGAACGGAGAATTTTCAACTTTGCGTAAAGGTATGCAAAGAGTGTATGATGTATATGTAGGTGCAAGAGAACGGGATTAAATTATGCATTTTAATATATTGACCATCTTTCCTGAAATGTTCCCTGGAACCTTGTCAGGTGGGGTGGTCGGTCGTGCCTTGGAAAAAGGTATTTGGTCTTTTGATGCTATAAATATTCGTGATTTTGCAATAAATAATTATGGCAGTGTTGATGACGAACAGTTTGGGGGCGGTGTGGGGATGGTTATGCGACCAGATGTTCTAGGTAATGCGTTAGATTCTGTGAAAAACAGAGGAAAAATTATATATTTTTCACCTCGTGGACCAACACTTAATCAGCATATGGTCAGAGAATTCGCAAATGATAAAGATGCGACTTATACCCTGCTCTGTGGTCGTTATGAAGGAATTGACCAGCGAGTTATAGATGAGTATGATATACAGGAATTATCCATTGGTGATTATATATTGTCTGGTGGTGAAATTGCTGCGCAGGTTTTTGTTGACAGCGTGGTTCGCGTGATGGATAATGTCTTGGGCGGTGGCATTGAGGCGACCGCTAATGAAAGTTTCGAAATCGGGGGGCTGGAATGGCCGTTATATACCCGCCCGTCGGCATGGCGTGGACGAAATGTCCCAGAAGTCCTGCTGTCCGGTCATCACGGCAATATAGAAAGATGGCGGAAACAACAATCGGACGAATTAACTAAACAACGTCGTCCGGATTTAATAAAGGAAAAGTAAAATGAGCATTATTAAAAAAATTGAAGCAGCGCAGGTTGCAAAACTGAAAGGTGATAAAAAAATCCCAGCATTTAAATCTGGTGATACAATAAAAGTACACGTAAAGATTAAAGATGGTGATAAATTCCGTATTCAGGTTTTTGAAGGCGTTGTTATCGCGCGTGATGGCGGCGAAGGAAATAATGCATCCTTTACTGTACGTCGTGAATCTTATGGTGTTGGTGTAGAACGTAAGTTCCCATTGTACAGCCCTGCAATTGAAAAAATTGAAAAGGTTCGTACAGGTAAGGTTCGTCGTGCAAAATTGTTCTTCTTGCGCGGATTGTCAGGCAAAAAAGCTCGTATCGTTGAAGATTTGTCCGCTAATACCGCAGAAAAGAAAGAAACCAAATAATTATTGTATTATTTGTGTAAAAAAAACCGCAGTTTCTGCGGTTTTTTTAACGTGAAAATTCACGTGCTTTTGTAATAAATGGATTTACCAATGGAACAGGTTTATAGTCCGTTTTTTCTACGCATACGTTTATACACTGTTGATGATTTTCAAAATCGTAATCCTGGATATGAATATGTCCATGATAATTTATTATCGGTGGCATATTACCAAATTCTTCTAAGGGTTCGTGTGACAATATAATAAAATGTTCCGCATCATATATTGGATGAGAAAATACTTTTTCAAAACCACATGATGCCCACCATGTTTCCGAATGTCCCCTGTCATGGTTGCCCATGATAAGAAACTTACGACCATGCATTTGACTTAGAATCTTTGCAACTTTTTCTTTTGTCGCACCGTACATTATGTCGCCTAACCAATAGCAGACATCTTGTTTACCAACAGTTGCATTATATCGTTCAATTAATGCTTTGTTCATTTCTTGCACGCTGTTGAATGGCCTTTTGCCGTTTATAATTATTTTTTCAGAGTCAAAATGAGGGTCGGAATATATAAACTTTGCCATGTTTTAACTCCTTTATAGCGTTTTTAAATTGTTATTTAATTGTACTAAATTGCGAATAATGCTCTGCCAACTTTCAGGATTAGCCAAAAATAGTTCTGATATTTTGGCATAATCTTCACCTAGTCGCGTTAATGTCGATTCTTCTGGAATCAGTTCTACTTCTGCAGTAGATGTCAACGGTGGTATGCCTTTTGTTGTGTATTTGGCTTGATAATTTGAGATGTCAAATAAAAATTCTTTTGTTTCGTTTAAATTTACATAGTCCGCAATTCTGGCAACATCATAATAATGACGTGAAAATGTTTCTCTTAATCTTGGCATCTCTGTTTTTGCTGTTGAATGTAATGCAAATACTTTATCCCAGAATGTTTGCTCGTATCGTACGGTTGGAATTTCCCCCATTTCTTGTTTTATAGAATATGGAACAACGGAACGATGCTGTATCTTGTTCTTTTCATATTTACGAGGAATAATTTCAAGACACAAATGCCCCATTTCTGGCCCAAATGCAGATTTATATAACAAGTGTAATGTCGGAGAAGACAAAAATTGTTCTTTGTTTTCTAATGCACGCCAATCACGGTCTGTGGCAATCATAAATTGCTGGTCTTGATTTATGATGTAATTTACTTTTGGTTTTAATACATCAAAAACAAATGTTTTAAATTGTTTCTTGAAGTTTGTTAATTGTTTTTTTGAATGTTCGTCTGGCAAGTCTTCAAAATCTGCACATGCCAAATCAATGTCTTGACCAATACGTTGTGAAAAATTATATGATTTAGTTATAGAGCCACCACCAGCAAAAACAAATTGTTTGCTGATATATGGATCATTGAACAATTCTTCCAAAATAGCGCATTCTATATAGTCTTTCTCCGCCATTCTGGGGTTACTTGTTCGCTGAAATGCTTTATATGTATCTGTGCTTATCTTTATCATAGTGATTATATTATTGCACACAAAACTAATTTGTCAATAATTTTGTCAACAACTATTATTTAATAATTTGACATTAGTTTATTGCGATTGTAATATGGTTAGCATGAAAAAAGTTCTTAAATTTTTGGTGTTTTCATCTTTGTTTGTCAGTGGTTTTGTGTTAGATGCAAATGCTTATGTGGAAAAAAATAGTGCTGTCATTCGCATTATGAATAAAGCGGCAGGAAAAGTGCAGACTGTCACCCTGCCCGTCGGAAAAGAAGCAGAATTTGAAAAATTATCTATTATGATAAGAACCTGTAAGCAAACAGACCCTTTCCAGGCAGAAAACTTTTTTGCTTTTGTTGAGATGTCAAAAAAATCCGAAGGTAAAATTTTTAGCGGTTGGATGAACGCCAATGAGCCTGGTGAAAACCCTGTGCAAAACGCAGATTATGACGTGTGGTTAGTTAAGTGCGAATAAATTTTAATATGTGGGAGGTGAAAATATGAATTTTTTAAAAAAGTATCTTAAATTTTTTATCGGCATTGCTGTTTTGATTTTTGTCGTTGTTGTTTTCTTTTTAGTTCAGCGCTCTGGGGATTTAGAAGGGGCTAATTTAAAGAAATGGCGCAGCGCGGATATCGAAAGACGTACTGCCGCAGTAAAAATTTTGGTTGCATCGGATGAACATTCTGAATTACTTGTACAATGTGTTGATAAGATTGCTTCTTTGCCAGAATCTGGTGAGATGGCCGTAAAAGATGCAGTTTCCTTATGCTATACAGGTATACAATTGAAAGAAAATAACTAATATGCGTTTGTTTTTGGTGTTAGTATTATTTTTATCTGCGTGTTCTTTTGGCGCGGATTATGAATCTGTTGGAGAAAAATATCTTGGCACACCGTATTTAATTGACCCATTGGGTGAAGAACAAGAAACAGATACAGACCCATTGATTAGATATGATGGTTTTGATTGTGTGACTTTTGTAGAAACAGTTTTGGCCGACGAAGATGAAGAGAAACTTACAAAAATAAGATATAAAAACGGTCAGGTTTCATTCTTTAACAGAAATCACTTCATAGAATCTGATTGGCTAAAAAACAATGCCGATATAGTTGAAAATATTAGTGGCGCATACGGTAAAACAAGTATACGCACAGTGGTTATTGATAAGCAAAAGTGGCTAAAAACAGTTCATGACATGGATTATGATTGCCCCGTTGAAATAGTAAATATAGAATATATCCCATATAAAAACTTAAAAAATTTAAAAACGGATGAAGTTTTAATAGTTTTATTTATTGCTGGAAATTCAGGAAAAAGTGATAAAATAGGTACTGACTTAGCGGTCACACATATGGGGTTTTTATTGCCTGACGGTAGATTAAGACACGCGTCTTCTGCTGCTGGCAAGGTTGTAGATGTTGATTTTATGGATTATGTTGCTAAGCAGGAAAAGAATAACAATAACTTGGGTATAACATTGGTGAAAATAAAATGAGTGAAGAAAAAATTATTCGTTTAGATATGGGACACTTAGATGGCGATACACATAAAGATTCTAATCGTGCAATATTGTGTTTGGGTATAGAATCTTCTTGTGATGAAACTAGTGCCGCAATAGTTGATTCTGATAGAAATATTCTTTCACATATAATTTATTCACAAATACCGGAACATCAAAAATATGGTGGCGTTGTACCAGAATTAGCGGCGCGTGCACACATATTAGCAATTGACGAAGTTATAAAACAAACATTAGAAAAAGCCGGAAAAAATATTTCTGATATAGATGTTATTGCTGCAACTGCAGGACCAGGTTTAATCGGTGGGGTTTTGGTTGGCTGGATGGCTGCGACAGGTATCGCACAATCAACAAATAAGCCACTAGTCGCTGTTAATCATTTAGAAGGTCATGCCCTGGTTCCACGGTTACATGCATCTGCGGCTAATGGTAAAGATGGTTCAATGTCTGTGGAATTTCCATATTTGTTAATGTTGGCTTCTGGTGGGCATTGTCAAATATTATTAGTTCGTGGGGTTGGTGAATATGAATTAATTGGTCAAACTTTGGACGATAGTGCTGGTGAGGCTTTTGATAAAGTTGCAAAAATGTTAGGGCTGGGTTATCCTGGGGGACCAGTTGTTGATAAACGCGCAGGTATGGGCAATTCCAAAGCATTCAATTTCCCACGTCCTTTATGTGATAAACCAGGATGTGATTTTTCATTTAGTGGCATAAAAACCGCAGCAAGAACATTCTTAGACAAGCAAACTGCTCCATATTCAGAAGATTTTATAAATGATTTTTGCGCGTCTTTTCAGGCGGCTGTTGTGGATTGTATAATTAATCGGTTAACTAATGCTTTGAATGACGAACGCGTAAAAAACACCGCACCAAAAACATTGGTTGTAGCAGGTGGAGTTGCTAAAAATAGTGCTATTCGTGCGGCTATGGAAAAGTTAGCGGCAGAAAATGCGATGTTATTTGCTGCCCCTCCGATGAATTTGTGTACGGATAATGGTGCGATGATTGCTTGGGCTGGCATTGAAAATTATAAATTAGGTCGCATTGTTCACGGACCTATTGCGCCGCGTCCGCGTTGGCCGTTAACAGAGTTATAAAAAGAATTCGTTATGACTGATAAAAAGTTAGAATACGATTTGGCAACAAAAAAATTAGTAGAACAAGTAAAGAATCTTTCTTTGCCCGTGAAATTTTCTACAAAATATGATATGGCAGATACTGTAAAAGTATTTCGTGAAGCCTTTAAACAAACCGAGTTAAGAAAACAAGTTCTGAGTCCTAAGTATGAGAACGAACGAATCCAACAACACAGGTTTTCAGCCGGTTTTTGTGGAATAGCTAGTTATACGTGGAATCATCTGTTCCGTATGCCGGACAAGTCGGAAATTTGGCGGCTAAAACAATTTTCTAAAAATAGTTTTATCCCAGGATTGACGGATCATGTATGGCTAGAAAATAAATTCGATGGTTCCATTTTAGATCTTTCGTTTGATCAATCTGTCGATGAAAATGGAGTGTTCATAGAAATACCGTACGAACTTGGAAAATATGTTAATAGCAATTTTGAATTTCAACGCGCATACAAATTTGCAAACTATATAGGCTTGGATTTAGAAGATACCGTATTTATTAATATGTTATTCTCTAATCACAGAATGTAAGAACTAGCGTTTTTTTGTTTTGTTTTTCATGGTTACTGCTGTGCGCAGTTCTTTTTCTTTTGTTTGCAATTCTAAAATCTGTATGCCCTTTTGAAATTTATTGCTGTCATTAATGGAGTTATATAATTTCTTTATTTTTTCTATTTCTTGTTTTATTATTTCGATACGAATTTTAGTCGCTAATTTAGGGTTGTGTAGAAATTCACTTGCCGAATTTTTAAAGTTATATAACGCATTTCGCATATTTTTAACTTCTGGTTTGTTCTTTACGTTTATAGGTTGTTTTTTAGGTAATGCCTCATATTCTTTTATAAGTCTTTCTATGTCTAGCCAACCAAGGCGTGCGAAATCTACGTTGAACATATAATCTGCGTTCTGATATTTTGAATCCGCAAAATCTATAATCGATAAAGTTTTTGTTTCTCTGTTAAAGAATATGTTATGTTCATTCATGTCACCATGAGCAAAAACTATACTTGCATCATTATCAGACGCGACATCAAACCAGTCTTTTGCGTCTTGTACAATTTGCATATCTTTTTTAGGGATGTATTTTGATAACTTTTCAATAAGGGATGGTATTGATATTTCACCTAGATATTCAACGCTGGTAAAACTATCAAAAGTTTCTTTCTGCGTAAGAACTTGTTTTGATTGATTTATATCATTTATAAAATGTGCAATCCCTTTATAAATAATATCTGCTTCTTTTTTTGTAAGAGTTTCAAAAAAAGATGATGATAAGGGTGTGCCTGTCGCGCGCTCTTCAACAACAAAATATTCTTTTGAAGAAATCTCTAATGTGCGTGGTACAAAATAATTCTTGTTGTTTGCGGCAAGAACTTTATCAGACGTATCTTTTGCCTGAATCTGTTTACCTAGCCATGTATTTAGTATCTTTGAATTAGAGGTGTCTACAGGGCGTTTTATGACCAAACCATCTGCAAGATATACAAGTGTTTCCCTGGGGGCATTTGTATTTATTTGTTGCAAATTATCTAGTTTACTCATAATATAAACTCCATATTTAAACTAATAATAAATATTATATCATAAAGCCATGCAAAAACCAGAACCTTTTGTACAACCAGATATGATTTTCAGCGTTTCTGACGCGTCTGCTTTATTAAAAAACGTTGTTGAAACTGCATTCCCGCGTATCAAAATTCGTGGGGAACTATCCCAGATAACGCGCGCTACTTCTGGTCATATGTATATGACAATAAAAGATGCAAATGCTGCTATATCTGTAATTATTTGGCGTGGAACTCCTGTCCCGTTTAAACTTGAAGATGGTTTAGAGGTTATTATAACAGGTCGATTTACTACTTATCCAGCGCGTAGCAATTATCAAATTATTGCGAGTGAAATAGAAATGGCAGGAGTTGGCGCAATATTAAAAATGCTTGAAGAAAGGAAACGCAAACTTGCGGCAGAAGGTTTGTTTGATTCTTCTAAAAAGAAGCCTTTGCCACGTTTCCCCGAGACAATTGGTATCGTGACAAGCCCTACAGGTGCGGCGTTTCAAGATATTCAGAATAGATTGCGCGAAAGGTTCCCAGTAAAAATACTTTTGTATCCAGCAACTGTACAAGGCGCAACAGCCGCAGCAGAAGTCGCAGCAGGTATAGAATATTTTAATCGTGCAAAAAACGTTGATGTAATAATCGTTGCTCGCGGTGGCGGTGCACTAGAAGACCTTTTGCCTTTTTCTGAAGAAATTGTTGTCCGGGCGGCGGCCGCAAGTGAGATTCCACTAATTTCTGGTGTCGGACATGAACCTGATTGGATGTTGATTGATTTTGCTGCAGACATTCGGGCACCTACCCCAACTGGTGCTGCAGAAATGGTCGTACCAACAAAACTTTCTTTGATTCAAGAATTAGATAATTTATGGCATAGATTGTCTAACAATTTTACAACAAGACTGACAAACGCGAAATCGAGATTAGAATCCATAACCATAAAAAGCCCTAAACAATTAGTTATGGAACAAACTCAGCGTTTGGATGACGTGTCTAGAACAATGAATTTGATAATAAACAGTAAATTAATGACAGCAAAACAAAAAATGGAAGTTGTCGGAAACTTTCAAAATATTTTGCAGACCAGAATCTCGTTGTCCAATCAATCTATAACTCATCTGGGGCAAATGTTAAATTCGCTTAGTTATAAAAGTGTCTTGCAACGTGGTTATGCAATAGTTCGCGATAAAAACAATCAAATAATTAGTCGAAAATCTGAAAATCTGAAACCTGTGGCAATTGAATTTGCAGATGGTGTTTTAAACCTTGATTAGCGTTCTTGCTGTTGCAAGTGCTTCCGGTGTAATTTCTGCGCCGCTAATGATCCTTGCGATTTCATTTAATCTATTTTCACCTGTTATTTCAGATATGCGGGTGACAGTTTTGTCGGACACAACAGATTTTTCTATTTTGAAATGCCTGTCAGCAAAACCAGCAACTTGTGCAGAGTGCGTTATTACCAATGCCTGAGAATTCTTTGCCAGTTTGTTAAGGCGTAAACCAACCGCACTAGCGGTTGCACCACTAATTCCTGTGTCGACTTCATCAAATATAAATGTATGAGAAGAATCGCTGCTTGTCAGAACTACGCGCATTGCTAACATTAATCGTGCTAATTCGCCACCAGATGCCGCTTTGTGTAATGGTGCAAATGGCATGCCGGGATTTGTCTTAATCATAAAAAGAACATCGTCACAGCCTGCAGAACTTGGAGTTGACGGTGTTATTTCTATTTTGAAATCTGCCTGCCCCAATTTTAAGTCCGGCAATTCAGATAGTATACGATTACGCAATTCTTCCGCTGCTTTTTGACGGGAAAGCGTCAGTTTCTTGGCGTTTCCTTTAAAAATAGATTCTTTCTGTACAACGTCTGTTTTTAATTTTTTTAATTCTGCATCAGAATTGTCTATCGCATTTAGTTGTGCTGTCATTAGTTCCAGTTTTTGTGGTAATTCGTCCGCAGAAACCCTATGTTTGCGCGCCGCTGCGCGTATTGCAAATAGGCGTTCTTCTATTGCATCTAAATTATCTACATCAACTTCATTCGGTTTTAGTTCGCTTATGATGTCTGATATAGTTTGTGCCGTTTCATAAAGCAAATCTATTTGTTCTTGATAAGGATTCGGTTCTGTTTTTATTTTTTGCAATATATGAGCCACGGAAAATATTTGCCCATCCAGACTTTCACCGCGCGGATTTAATGCGTTTATAGCGTCTGTTAGAATCGCTGCATCTTTTTCTGCATTCATCATCATTGTGCGCTTGTTAGATAATTCTTCTTCTTCGCCAATTCGCACATTTAAAGACTGTAATTCAGATACATTATGTTGAAGGAAATCACGTTCTGATGCAGATTTTTCTAACATTTCATTTAGTTCTTTTAATCGTTTTTCAGCATTGTGATATTTTTCATAAGATTTTTTTACATCTTCTAATAATTTTATATTGCTAGAATCATATGCTGTCGCAAAATTGTCCAATGCATTACGATGTGTGGCAGGATTTAATAATGTATGATTTGTAAATTGGCCGTGTATTTCTACAAGTTCATCGCCTATTTGTTTAAGCGTTTTTATAGATACAGGTATATCGTTTACCCAAGCGCGACTTTTGCCGTCTGAGTTCAATGTCCTGCGCATAATTAAAACATCGTCATAATCAATTCCGTTCGCGTCTAAAATTTCATGCAAGTTTTCATTAATTGTATCAAATTCTGCAATAACGGATGCGGTATCGCACCCATGACGAACCAAACCTGCGTCGGAACGTGCGCCAAGCGCCAATGCCAATGCGTCTAATAAAATACTTTTTCCTGCGCCTGTTTCACCAGTTAAAATGTTTAAACCCGAACCGAAACTTAAATTCAGTTTTTCTATTAATACTATGTTCGAAATATTTAAACTGGTTAACATGCGTGAATTATATCCGGGTTGTTGTTGCTTTTTCAAGTTTTTAATCACATTTTTCTAAACAAAAATCATGCAGCCATAAAATATAGCATTGGATTTTGTATGCCGGATATGCGTCTTCTAACAAAATTTTATATTCAAGAACCTGCGAAATATACTTATCGTGATTAATTTGTTTGTTAGTATCCGTTTTATAGTCTAAGACAATAATCGTTTTTGATTCTTTATCAATGGTTAACCGGTCAATTCGTCTGCTTACGAAATTGCCGTCAATATAACCTGCTATTGGGACTTCTGTTTTAGAATTCTTATTAAAAAACGGCAATAACTCATTGTGTTTTTTAATCTTTTTTATTAATTCGGGGTCGCCCTTTTCAGTGCTATCAATGGTTATCTGTTGTAATTTTTTATGAATTTGTGCGCCTGTTTCTATGGCGTATTTTTTCTGTTCTTGTTCAAGTAATAGTTTATATAGATTATTTGTCATCTGTAATCCTGATTTTGTCGTCTTCTGTGTAAGCCCCTGGAACCGAAGATAGTGTATTCCATAGTGTTGTATGCCATGCCATTTCGGGCGGATTTTTGTAAGGAGTATATCCATAAATGTACAGTCTGTCACGCGCGCGAGTCATCGCAACGTATAAAAGTCTGTAATATTCTGCAAGTTTTGTTTTCATAAATAATTCAGATGCAACTTGTTGCGTTTCGCAACCTTCTGTTTTCCTTGGAGTCCAAAGCCATGGCTCTGGCATACCTTTGCCAGTCTGTTGCTGTGAATTTGTTAGCATTTTTTTTGGAATAGGAAATATTGTTTCTGTTTCTGGCATACGTACGGTGTCTATTAAAAATATTACAGGTGCTTCTAGCCCTTTGCTGCCGTGAATTGTCACAACCCTTACCCCAGAAGCGGCGTTCATATCACGTTTTATTTCACTGCCGCCGGTAATAAACCATTTTAAAAAATCTTTCAGAGTTCCTGGTTGTGTTCTTTCGTAAGATAAACATATTGTCGTAAACTCTTCTAATGGGTCTATTATTTGACTGCCTAAGGCTTCTATCATACTTGTCCGAACGCCGTATTTGTTCAATAGGTTGGAAAAGAAAGAATATGGCCCGGCAATTTTCGCATTTTCTACAATAGCCGACAGAGTGGAATAAATTTCCGGAAATGTATCTTTTAAAACCTCAAATACGGTTATTAAATTTTCTTTTTCGTTCCGGCTTTTTCGCGCAATATTTTCATCGTTTTTTATTTTGCATATTTTGAAAATATCTTCTTCTTTCAATCTGAAAATCGGACTTTTTAACACACAACATAAACTATAGTCGTCGTTCATATTTAAACAAAACCGCACAAGGTTTAGCAAATCTCTTATGGCAGGAAAGTCTGGTAATATAATTCTGTCACTGCCCGCAACTTCAATGCCGCGTTTTTTTAGTTCTTTTACCAACGGGGGGACCATCGGTTTCCTTCTTTGAACCAAAACCATAATTTCTTTCGGCAAAAACTGTTTTGTTTTAATTAATGTTTCTATATTGTCGGCGATTTGAAGCACGTAATCAGCAACTGTTTGGTCGCTTTCTTTCTTTGATATTAGTTTGTTTATTTCTACTAAACCGCCTTTGTCGGTTCTGTATACTTTATGTTCATTATTAGAGAAACCGGTCTGTGTGGCTAATTCTGTGTTCCCAAAGAAGAAGTCGACGGTACGTAATATTGGCTCAAGCGACCTGAAACTTTGTTCCAAAGGAATTTCTTTTATAACCCTCATATTCTGCTGTATTTGTTCAGAGATTTCTTCACGACTTGACGCAAATGCTTTCGGGTCTGCGCCTTGAAAACCATAAATAGACTGTTTTGTGTCTCCTACAACAAATATAGATTTTGGTAAATTTGTTGTGTCGCCTTCCGCAAAAAAATCACCAGACAACATGCGAACGATGTCCCATTGTGTTGGGCTTGTGTCTTGGGCTTCGTCTATTAAAATTTGATTCAAAGAAATGTTTAATTGTGACAAAATCCAACCCATGTTTTCCGGAGAAGAAAACAGTTTTTTTGTATAAAGTATTAAATCTTCAAAGTCCAAAAGATTCTTTTGCTTTTTTAGTTCTTGGTATTTTTTTGCAAAAGCAGCAGATAAGTCGAACAAAGATAAAGAATCTTTTGCGATTTGTTGAGCAATGTAAAACTGGTTTTGTCTAAAAACGCGATCTTGTTCGTCGGCTAAGTATTCTTTTTTTGATACGTTTTGAGTTTTGCTGCCGTCGTCATTTAAATATGCTTCTTTATATTCTTCAAAATCTATAGTTTTATCAATGTATTTTTGAGTTAAGTTTATAATTTGTATAAGGTATTTTGCCGGTTTTTTTGAACTGTTTACTTCTTCAGAGGCCATACGTACGATGTTTTTCAGTTTTTCTTCCGAAAATTCTGTCTGGGCAGGATTGTTTAAACCTAAAAAATATTCAGTTGTATCAATAAAGTATTTACGGTATTTACTAATGTCGTTTAGGTTAAAGAAGTACTTATATTGTTCGCTTAATATTTGTAGCAGGTCGTTTATATATGAGTCAGATATTCTGGTCACAATATGCGCAAATGCATCTATTACATATTTATCATTTGATGTATTTATTAGTTTCGTAAATGCATCCTGTTGCAAAACACGTTGGTTCGCGTCGGATACTAGTGACCACGAAGGTGAAATACCCGCTTCTAAAGGAAAACGATGTAAAATTTCTTCACAAAAACCATGAAGAGTTTTTATTTTTAATATTTCTGGATTGTCTATGTATTTAAAAAAGATTTCTCTGGCATGAGCAACATCTTCATCTTTTGGAGGATTATTTAAAGAAATATCTTTTAAAAGTTTTTTTAGTTCTTCATCAGGAGCCATTGCCCAATTACGCAATTCTTTTAATATACGATTGCGCATTTCACCTGCCCCAGCATTTGTATAAGTAAGACACAATATACCGGAATTATATAAATCTTGTGTTCGAAATAAAGTTCTTAGAAGTCTTTGCACCAACACACTCGTTTTGCCAGTACCTGCATTAGCCTGTACCCAGACATTTACTGCCGGATTGGCAGCCTCGTTTTGTTCAGGTGAAAGAGAGTGGTCTTTTTTCATTTATGCCCTTGCTTTATTTTTGGGATTTTAGTATAAATTTCTCTGAACTGCAAGAGTATATAAGGAATGTAAAGCATAACTTTTGTTGCTATAACCATTTTATTGTTCTAATGTTTGTTTAGAAAATACGGGGGGATTTATATGGATATCATGCAAATATTTATAATCGGCAGTAGTATATTGGGTGGTCTGTTGATTGTTTCGTTAATAGTGTTATTTTTTGTGTCTAGGCGCTCTCAGAAAGTAATGGAATCTTTGTTGTTGTTGATGACAAAACCAGAACGCGCAAAAATTCATGATGCAGTGCGTGTTTTGCAAACAATATTGGCAGATGAAATATCTAAAATAGAATCAAGTTTTCAGAATATTAGTTCCACATTAAATTCTCAGATAGCGTCAGCAAACGAGTTAAAACTTGCGCTGAGTGAACAAAACGAAAAATTACTTGCTTCTGCAGATGATGCAACAAAGAAAATGGCTATAATGTCACAAAGACTTGATAATACTGTGTCGGATTTGCGAGGTATAGTAGATTCAAGTAGTTGGCAAGATGTTGAAATGGCAACCGATAGATTCTTGGCAACGGTTAATGATTTGATGACCAGAATTGATACTACCACACAAGATACAACAGATAGAATCAGTCAAATACAAGAACGTGTAGATACATGGGTCGCTTCTGGTGAAAAATTATCGCAAGAATTACAGTCTCAATTTAATGCGAATGAAGAACAAATGAAAACGGTAAACGCAGAATATGAAACAATGCAACAACGGTTAACCGATTTGGCGAAAACAACTGCAGACGGATTTGAAAATGTAAAAACTGCAGCAACAGATTATGAAGGTCTAATGAACCAAAATGATAAGTTGCTAGATAGTCATTTGACTAAAATGGATTCTTTCAGCAAACAATCCAAAAAACAACTTACAACGCAAATGAACACATTAACAAATACTGCAAATGTTGTCGGCGGGCAAGTACGTTTGGCTGAATCGTCCATAGAAAAACAAATCAGAAAACTTGCTGATGTTGTAGAAAAATTGATGAGTACCGCAACCGCTACAGAGTCGTCTGTTAGAAATATTTCTACAGAACTAGCGACTCTTACGAACCGCTTTAACAATGAAATAAAAGAATTCGCAACAGGTGTTGTGACAGAACTTAAAACAGTATCCGGTGTTGCAAATACAACATTAGAAAACACAAGAAATGCAGCAGGTGCTTTCTCTGAATCAGTAAAGGCCATGGCAACGGGTGTACGCGAAACTTTGATAGAAATGAATACAGCGCATACACAATTATCGGGTCAATCTGCAAATCTTATAAAGATGTCCGCGGAAACAACCGCTCAATTACAACCGTTATCAGAACTTATAGAAAAATATTATTCTGCACTGCCTGATTTGTCACAGACTTCTATGGCAACTGGCGAAAACTTAGAAAAAATAGTTGCTTCTTTGAACGAAAAAATAGGGCTAATGAAAACTACTGTGTCAGAATCTACAACGACCATTGCTGATTCTGCAGGTAAGTTAGAAGATTTAGCAGGACAATCGCGTCAACAAATGATTGATTTAATGTCTGACTATGCAAAGGCAGTAAATACTATGCAAACTTTAAATAAACAGATGATGGTTGCGCGTGCTACTGCACCTATGGAAGCAATAAATACTGCACCTGCTGCGTCTTTCGGACGTGTTAGCAGTCAAGATTTCTTAAAACAAAGCGAACGTATGTTTGAAAAAATGCACGAGCAATCTTTGGATTTAACTCGCGCAATTGGTGCAGAAATTCCTGATGTGGTCTGGAAGAAATATCATGCCGGAGACAAAACTATATTTTCTAAATGGCTGGCTAAAATGATGGCTGCAGCAGATAAAAAACAAGTTCGTGATATGTTGAAGTCTGACGCTGTATTTCGTTCTCAGGCAACTCAATTCGTGCGCAGTTTTGATAAAGTTCTAGCCGGAGCACAACAGGCAGATAATTCCGAAAAATTATCAGCAACCTTAATTAAAACTGATTTAGGTCAAATATATGTTGCGCTTAAAGGTCATGTTTAATAAAGAGGGCTTTCTAAAAAAGAAAGCCTTTTTTATTTTATTTTTATTCGTTTCGATAAGAACTTTAATAATTTTGGGCTAATTATAGTTTCTGACGCGCTACATTTTGCTAAAAAATCAATATCCACGTCAGCACGCAAAAAATCTTCAGGATTACACGTGTTTTTTTGCCTTACTAATTTATCGTCAGGCATATTTGCACGTTTCTGTATGGTTTGTATGTTGTTCCCTGTCGGAATAAAATAAATCGTTTTAAAATCATAGTACTTACTTAATTTGTTTGCTTTGAACCAATCAATCATTTGGCGTATGTATTTAGGTTGAATTACGTCGTATACTAAATTTTTGCTTAAATTATTATATATTTCAAATTCAGGAACTCCATACAACCATTTCGGCTGACCAGGTACCCAAAATTCTTCGTTTACCCATAATAATGTTGCTAGTTTTTCTGTGGAAAAATATTGTTCGTCTCGGAAATAATAATCGTGCCCGTCTTTTTCGCCCTCTCGCATCGGTCTGGTGGTTGCAGATTTTAAACTATAAAACAAATTGGATGGCAAATAGTGCTTGATAAAATAGCTCTTCCCGCTACCAGAAAGTCCCGTACAAAAAAGAACAATATTTTTCATATTAATAATCCTGTGTTGTTAAAATAAAAACCCGCAATTAAGCGGGCTTATTTTTCTATTAATCTTCTAAGAAACTACGTAATTTACGTGCACGCGTTGGATGCTTTAATTTGTTTAAAGCCTTTTGTTCAATCTGGCGTATACGTTCACGTGTAACCCCGATATATTCCCCAACCTCTTCCAAAGTACTTGTTTTGTTGGTGCTCATACCGAAACGTTGACGCAAAACAGTTTCTTCTTTTGGGTCTAATTCCGATAGTATCTGTGTGACAATCTTTCTTAAATTCTTTTGTGCAGCAGATACAAATGGATTCTTTGCGGTTTCATCAGCAATTATTTCAATACGGCTGCTATCATCTTCTGTACCAACAGGTGCTTCTAATGATATAGGTTTAAGGTTTACTTTCATTGCTTTATGAATCTTGTCTACTGGTAAATAAATTATCTTTGATAATTCTTCTGCAGTAGGTTGACGACCATATTTGTGCATAAACTGTCTTGTTGCACGTTGTATCTTGTGTATGTTGTCAATCATATGAACTGGGATACGTATTGTACGTGCTTGATCCGCAATACTACGTGAAATACCTTGCTGAATCCAGTTTGTTGCATAAGTTGAAAACTTGTTGCCTAAACGATAGTCGAATTTATCAACGGCTTTCATTAATCCAATGTTGCCATCTTGAACCAAATCAGAGAAGTCTAAGCCAAGACCACGATTGCTAGACTTCTTTGCAAATTTTATAACCAAGCGCAAGTTTGCTTCTATCATTTCACGTTTCGCACGTGCTGCCTCGGTTTGACCACGACGAACTAACTCAACCACCTTTTTGTATTCGGCAGTTGGTTGACCGGTTTCCTGCGCAATTGCAGTAATATCTTCTTGAATCTTTAATATATCTTTTTCATGCTTCTTTGCAAATGCTACCCATGCAGGATTTTTGTGCTTAGCCAACTTCTTAACCCAATTACGGTTCAATTCGTTGCCCGTGTATTCTTCCAAGAAATCTTCGCGTTTTATTTTGTTTGCCATTGCTAAACGTAATAACTTACCCTCTAGCCCCATAAGCAACTGGTCGCGCTTTGTTAATTGCTCTAAGATTTCTGCAATACGGTCGTCATTTAAACGTATCTTGCTAACATGTTCAAACAATTCCAAACGCATTTTTGTATACTTCTTTTCTAATGCTTCGTCCGGTTTTGAAGAGGTTAAAAGATTTTCTAATCGTTTGGCTTGCAATTTCTGCATATTATTAAATATGCGTTTAATTTTACTAAACAAATCCATAACCATAGGCATTAACGCTTCTTCCATTACTGGAATAGGAACGCCAGATGTACCACGAGGAGTGTCTTCTTTCTTGATACCGTCTTCATCCTCGTCATCTTCGTCTTCATCGTCGTCATCTGTTGCGGTGGATTCTTCCAAGTCGTCTAAATCGTCATCATCTAATTCGTCTACGTGTTCGACACCTTTAGATTTTAATGCTTCAGACAATGCGGCCAAAGATTTTTGCTCGGAATCACTGGAATACATTACTTCCAGGTTGACGATATATCGAAGTCTTATATCTTCATTCAACAGTTGCTGATACCAGTCCAACATAGCTTTTATAGTCATAGGACTTTCACATAGACCGTAAACCATTAATCTTGATGCGGCCTCAATTCGCTGAGCAATTGCAACTTCACCAGCTGCGGTTAATAATTGTACAGTACCTATTTGTTTCAAGTAAGATTGAACAGAATCTTGAACACCAAGAACTAAATTACCAGTCTGACTGCGTTCCAGCTGTTTAGCATAGTGTTCATAGTCATCTTCGTTAACATCAACCTGCTCTGCATCCGCATTTAATAAGTTGCGTGTTTTATCGTGAGGTTCATCAGAATCATCGTCATAATATTTTTCCATGTCCTGCGAGAAACTATCCGTTTCCAGAATTTCCAGACCTAAATCTTGTTGAAAGAAATCTAGAACTTCATCTTGTTCTTCTGCAGGAACTTCGTCCGCTTCGGTGGCGTTATTAAAATCCATCTGAGACAGATAACCAACCTCTATAGCAGAGGTTGCAAGTTTCTGTAAATTTTCCGGCAATGAATCAATCAATAACTTGGTTGCTTCGTCCAATTTCTTAGCCATAAACAAACCTTTGAATTTATTAAGTTATTATATAGAAGTTTATTTTTTTGCCTTAGCAACTGCATCATGCAAAGCAGATTCAGATACTAAACCTAAAACAATAGGACTTTGAATTTGAATCAATGAATAAGACTTGTGCGTTTTATTGCGAACAGAAGCAACGGTTGGATTTGTACTACGCATTAAACGCGCCACCTGCCCGTCAGACAATTCTGGATAATTCTTCAAAATCCATAAAATACCACCCAGACGATTTTGACGATGCAATTTTGGTGTATACCCCACCCCTTTTTTGTTTTGTGCTTTCTGTGCAACAACAATTTCTTCACGCAAAGTCAAACGCGCATTAGGGTCAGCTTCGCATTTTTCAATATCTTCACGAGTTAATTGCCCATTCAAAATCGGATTTAAACCCTGGATTTTATATGTTTCTGCATCGGCAATATTTTTTACTTCTAATTCATGCAAACCACAGAAATCTGCAATTTGTTCAAATGTTAAGGCTGTATTTTCAATCAGCCAAAGTGCCGTGGATTTTGGCATATATGGATAGTTCATGAACATTCCTCTTGTTGCTGGGGGCAATATACACCAAAATCGCCCTAGATTCAAGACTTTTTTATATAAATTTGCGCTTGATATATTCAAACACAAATTATATAACCTTTTTTATGCTTTTTTTACTAATTTTGCACCTTCTTTGGTGTCAACTACGGACCAACCTGCTGATTCTATCTTAGCACGAATTTCATCTGCCAAAGCCCAATTCTTTTCGGTTTTTGCTTTTGTACGGGCTTCTGCCAATGCTTGTAATTCTGCTGGTGCCGTTTCTGCCTCTGTTTCAATTTGCTTTTTGGCCCTATCAATAAATTGTAAACCTAACAATCTATCAATAAATTCAAATAACTTTATCTTGGTTGCAACATTTACTTCCGAAGTTTTTAATAATTCTTGAACGTAAACCAAGGCTTCAGCAGTTTTCATGTTATCTGAAACAGCTTCAAGAATCTTATCGTGCCATTCTTTAAACTGTTTTTCATCTACATTCCCAGGTGCTTTTTCTTGTAGTAATGTAGCAACGCGTCTTACGATGTTTTTATACCCTGCCGCCGCGGCGTCTAATGCTTCCCATGAAAAAGCAAGTTGTGTTTGAAAGTGCCCAAGCGAAATTAAATATCTATAAGCCATGGGGTCATAACCACGTTTCCTTAATGCATCTAAGCCTAAAAACTCACCATTTGACTTACTCATTTTTTCGCCGCTTTTATCCACCAAGAAACTGAAATGTACCCAATAACTAACCCAAGGTGCGCCTGTTATAGGCTCTGATTGTGCAATTTCATTAGTGTGATGAATTCGAGACAAGTCTTCCCCACCTGTATGTATATCAAAATGGTCGCCTAATAATTTCATGCTCATAGCACTGCATTCTGCATGCCAACCAGGGAAACCTATGCCCCAAGGACTATCCCATTCCATTTGGCGTTTTGCGTCTTTCGGCGAGAACTTCCATAACGCAAAGTCTGTTGGATTACGTTTTTTGTCGTTAAATTCTACGCGCGCACCTGCACGATTACCAGAAACACTGCCGCCAGTTAATTGACCATATGCAGGAAATTTACTTGTGTCATAATAAATGCCGTCGTCTTCAATTTTATAGGTAAACCCTAAATCTTCCAGTTTTTTTACCAATTCAATTTGTTCTTTTATATAATCTGTTGCATGCGGCATGTATGTCGGACGCATCAAATTTAAATCATCAAAATCACGCAAAAATTCATCTGTATAAAATTTTGCAATATCCCATACAGATTTGTTATCCCGGCTTGCACCCTTCTCCATTTTATCTTCACCGCTATCTGCATCGTCACTAGTCAGATGCCCAACGTCTGTTATGTTCATAACATGTGTGACTTCATAACCATTTTCTAAAAGCATTCTTTTTAAGATATCATTATGTGTCATAGTTCTTAAATTGCCAATATGTGCATAATGATAAACTGTCGGACCACAACCATAAAACCCCACCTTACCTTCTACTAATGGTTTAAATTCTTCGATTTTTCTGGACATTGTATTAAAAAGTTTTACGGTCATAATTTTCCCCTTCAATGTGATTTTATTTTTTTGGTTAATCTTTATGGAATTTTATAAATTAAGCCATAGATGGCTAAGGAATATTTTTAGCGACAACAGCAACAACAATAAATATTAAAATTATATAAAATCATAGTAATGATTATATTAAAAAAAGATTATTGTGTCAAACAGATAAAAAGTGATATTTGAATAAAGTCTGGCGGAGCGTATAGGACTCGAACCTATGGACCGCTATAACACGGTCACGGATTAGCAATCCGCTGCATTACCACTCTGCCAACGCTCCGCTGTGGTTGCGACTGTCATTATATAGAAACTGTTTAATAAATGCAAGCCTGAAAATAATAAAAAAATCCCCGGTTTTGTGGGGATTTTTCTTTTTAGTGCTCTTCAGTTTTATGCTCTGGCTGATATATTTCTACATCACGCGTCATAGCAATAAATTTTTCTGCACGTCGTTGTGCCATTTCTTCCGCAGGTATTTTCTGTAGATCTTGGATGTGTTCCGCAACTGCAGTAGATAATAATTCCATTGTTGTTTGCCAATCTGTATGTGCACCACCAGCAGGCTCATCTATTATCTGGTCGATAACATTTAAGTTTGACATGTCGCGTGCTGTAAGTTTCATTGCTTTTGCTGCGACTGCCTTATATTTGTTATCTTTCCATAAAATACTTGCACAAGATTCGGGAGCAATAACAGAATAAATAGAGTTCTCTAACATCAATACCCTATCCCCTGTACCTATGGCAATTGCCCCCCCGCTGCCACCTTCACCGACGTTAACTGCGACGTAAGGTGTTTTTATGTCTAAGCCAGTAGCAATTGAAGAAGCAACAGCTTGTGATTGACCACGTTCTTCCGCTGCACCACCAGCAAATGCACCGGCTGTATCAAATAATGAAATCAGAGGTAATTTGAATTTTTCTGCTAATCTCATTAAACGTTGTGCTTTGCGATAACCTTCTGGATTAGGCATACCAAATCTGTGGAATTGACGCGTTTCAATTGTTCTGCCCTTTTCTTGTCCTATTATAACAGCAGGTATTCCACGCCAAAAACCTATTCCACCACACATGGCGGGGTCTTCACCAAATAATCTGTCTCCTGCAAGATATGTCCAATCGTCTACAATTCCATTTATATAATCTAAGAAATGCGGACGATTTTCATTTCTTGCTAGTAAAACTTTATCATAAGCGTCATTTTCACCCATACCACGAACTTTTTTAGAATCTGCCGCCGGGGTAATAACGTTTATATTCTTTGGTTCTCTTGATTGCTTGGTTAATACAGCAAGTATCTTTTCTAATTTACCTTTTAACTCGTCACGAGGAACAACCATATCAACCATACCATGTTCATATAAATAGTCTGCTGTTTGGAAGTTTGCAGGTAGTTTTTCACGAATATTTTGTTCGATTACTCGCCTGCCCGCAAAACCAATACGAGCACCCTTTTCTGCAATATGAATATCCCCGAGCATAGCAAAAGACGCTGTTACACCACCAAAAGTTGGGTCTGTTAACAATACTATATAAGGAATTCCATTTGCATGCAATTTGTTTACCGCAACTGTTGTACGCGCCATTTGCATTAATGATAAAATGTTCTCTTGCATACGCGCACCACCACTGCAAGTCACCATTATAAACGGCTGTTTTAATTCAATTGCGTGCTCCATACTAGCAACAATACCGTCACCAGCCGCGCGCCCCATTGAACCCAACATAAAATCACCGTTTAAAATACAAATAGTAGTTGGGATTCCACCAATTATACCATCTGCAGTCGTTATTGCATCTTTATAACCTGTTTCCGCACGCGCTTCAGATAATCTTTCTTTGTACGGCATACGGTCTACAAAATTTAGTGGGTCGTCCGATACTGTCGGTAGCTTTATCTTTGTCCACTCATTATTATCAAACAACAAATCAAATCTTTGTTTCGGTGTCATTATAAAAGCACGACCACAACGTGGACAGATATAATGATTACTTTTATAATCTTTGTAATATACCAATCTCCCACACGCCTCGCACTTAATCCACATTAAGCGACGAATGCGCTCATAGCGTTCACGGTTACGATTCTTAATACCAGATTTCTTCCCAAACAACATTTTTTACTCGTTCATTTCTTTTGTTAATTCGCGACTGGGTTTAAACAAAATAGTTGTACTTGCATCCAAATGCATTGGTTGACCAGTACACGGGTTATAGCCAACTTTTGTAGCCCTTGCGCGTGGTTGAAACGTCCCGAAACCACGAATTTCTATTCTGTCCCCTGCTGCTACAGATTCTATCATTTGGTCTGCAACAGTATCTAGTATTGCTGCCGCATCTGAAACACGCATATGCTTAAATTGTACTTGAATAGATCTTACTATGTCTGAACGTTTCATCTTTTATTCCTTTTTCTTTAACCCCTATTATTTATATCTTAGCACATTTTATCAAGAATAAAGTTTTTTATTATCTCATCATCATATAAGAATGCTTACCTGTTTATAAAATCTATGGTCGACGCATATAATCTATTCTGAAGCACTATATAAAAAGGAGAAAAATATGTGTGATTTTTGTAATGATGACTCTTTCTTGGCTGAAACTATACAGTTGCCCTTAATTGGCGATCCTGCACCAGATTTTATTGCAAATACTACTAATGGCAAAGTTAATTTTCCGTCAGATTATGCAGGTAAATGGGTAATTCTGTTTTCTCATCCTGCCGATTTTACCCCAGTTTGTACAACAGAGTTTATGACTTTTCAATCTATGCTGACCGAATTTCAAAAGTTAAACACAGAAATAATAGGATTGTCTATCGGTACTTTGACGGGGCATCTTGCGTGGATAAAATCAATTAAAGACATAGATTATCATGGCTGGAAAGGAATGAATATCACCTTCCCTATAATTGATGATATGAACATGGAAGTTGCTAAGAAATACGGTATGTTGCATCATAATGCAGCGGATGGTAAAACTGTACGTGCAGTATTTATTATAGACCCCCAAGGTATAATAAGAACAATTTTGTATTATCCGCTGACAACGGGACGCAATTTTGATGAAATAAAGCGCGTTTTGATTGCATTGCAAACAGCTGATAATTTCCATGTAGCAACACCAGCAGATTGGCAGCCAGGAGATGATGTTGTTGTGCCTGCACCATCTACTACAAGCGATATGAATAAGCGCATTGAAAATAAAGATAACTCCTTAGATGTGAAAACCTGGTATTTGACATTTAAAAAGTTAAGCAAAGAAGATGTGTTTAATAATACAACAAAGAGTACAAAAAAAGCCAAATAAAAAACGGCGGGAAACCGCTGTTTTTTATTAAAAGACTAATGGAAAATCCTTAATGTCCAGTGGTACACCATCCCTGTCTGGATTCCATTGATATTGTTCCATTTTAACTTTTTTATCTTTATCAAACTTTACGCCTTCTGATTTTAATTGTTTATATTGTTCATCAAAGAAACCGGAACATAAACTACCATCTTTAAAAACAACGCGATGCCACGGCAAATGCCAACTATTCTTATTATTTGAAGCATAACCAACAAACCGCGCCATGCGTGGGCGACCTATCATATTAGCAATCTGACCAAATGTCGCAACGCGACCAGATGGAATTTTTGCGACAATATCATAAACTTGTTCGTTAAAGGTTTTCATTGTAAATATATCTTAGAAATCTGGCGGAGACGAAGGGATTTGAACCCTTGATACAGTTGCCTGTATACACGATTTCGAGTCGCGCGCATTCAACCACTCTGCCACGTCTCCGGCGAGAGCCATTATACATAAAGCGTCTGATTTTGCAAGAATGTTTTATACATCAAAATTATATGACTTAACAGATTTTACAATCGCATTTACTAATTTGTCTTGATGTGCAGAACTATTTAGCAACTTTTCTTCTTCTGCATTAGATAAATGCCCCAATTCTAACAATGCACCTGGAACAGTAGAACGCAATACTGCAAACGGAGCGTGTCTTACATCTGGACCCGGTTGTTGCGTAATCTTCATTGTTTTAAACTGTTTCGCACACCCATTTGCATATTCAACAGACATTTCGGCAACTGCATGTTGCTGCAAAGCGGACAAAGCAATTCTAATATCTTTTGAAAATTGTTCAAAACCATCGACCTCTATCTTATCTGCAGCATTTTCAGAATCTGCCAACTTTTGCGCCTCTTCGTCCGATGCTTTTTCAGATAATGTGTAAATAGAAAATCCCTTCATAGCACGACTGGGGTTCGCATTTGCGTGTAAAGATAAGAATAAATCAGCGTGCTTCTTTTCACCGATAGATGCGCGTTGTGCTAATTTTAAATAAGTATCATTACTACGCGTCAAATAAGTTTGGAAACCAGCTGCATCTAGTTTTGTTTTAAGTTTCTTGGCAACCGATAAAACAACATTCTTTTCTTTTGTGCCATTTTTGCCGATACACCCAGGGTCTTTACCACCATGTCCAGCATCAATTACAACAATGTACTTCTTTGCGGGTGCCGTTTTTTGCGTTTGTTTGTTTGTTTCTGCAACTGCCGGTGCAGATTGACCTGCAACAAAATCCAAGACCAACCGATAATCGTTATCACCATTAGGCGACAGAACCATTATCTGGTCTTTTGGGATGCCACTTACAGGTTTTGATAAATTTGCGATAATTTGTAATTTATCACCAACCTGTGCCTGCGTGATTGACCTTACAATCGTTCCAGAGGCTAATGCTGGCACTAAATTCGCATTTGCAGACGTATTTGACAAAGTTATTATTATCTGATTAGTGGGATAAGATAAAGAATAACTAGGGCGCTGCGATGTTTCTATTACTAACCTAGTCTTATTACCTGGCTGAACACCAGTCCTTACAGTACGCAAAGAATTAGGTGACGCAAATGCCATTCTTGGCAAAAAAGCGACAATAGCAGTACCGACACCGGTTATTTGTAAAAGCGTTCTTCTGGATATTTTCATTTTGATTAATTATATCAAAAAATGAATTTTCATTCAAGTTAGAACAAGAATAAAAACCTTTTAACTTGAAGATTTTATATTTATCTTGTAACCTTCGAACAAAAGGGGATTTTTATGCAAAACAAACCACTAGTTTCTGTTGTCGTTCCTATGTATAACGCAGAAAAATTTATTTCAAAATGCTTGGAACACTTAGTTCATCAAACTTATTCTAATTTAGAAATTATTATTGTGGACGATGGAAGCACAGATAATTCAGTCTCAGAATGTAAAAAATACGCAAAGGCAGATAAACGCATTAAAATCATTCAACAAAAGAATGCTGGACCAGCAGTTGCATCAAATACAGGTCTAGAAAAGGCAAACGGTGAGTATATACATTTTCATGACCATGACGATTTTGTAAACTTAGATTATTTTGAGAAAATGGCAAACGCTGCAATACTAACCGAAGCCGATATTTTATGTAGTGAAGTTAATCAGCCTGAATATAATTTTCCAAAGTTTTCTGCAATCGAAGTCTGCACTTCTATGAAAGACAAAATTCTAAAAACTCGTGCTAACAAATTTAATCCTGCATGGAGATATTTATATAAAAAAGATTTCCTTATAAAAAATAATTTGAGGTTCGACCCTAAATTATTTGGTGCACAAGACCTGTTCTTTACAAAACCTGCAATTGTTTTAGCAGGTAGCGTAGCAACTGTCCCGGGTGCCATATACAATGTCGTTGATACAGAAACCGCACTAGGAAAATCTAAGACAAAACTAAAACAAAGAAATTCTTCTGAAGATATAATGAAAGCACAGAAAAATCTGCACGATTTATTAGTCAAACATAATGCATTGGAATTAATGAACACACCAGAACTTCCTTTTGCAATTGAAGAATTTAAAATGTTTAATGTATGCATTTCACGCAAACATATTTTCCCAAATAAAATAAGATATTATTTGTTCGGAATAAACATCGGGACAAGGCATATTTTAAAGAAATAAAAAAACGCCCTTTTGGGCGTTTTTGTTTATGATGTTTATTAAATTATTTGCTGATACAATTTGCAAAACTTTGCGCAACTAACGAGGTTTCTTGTGATGTCATCGTTGCAACAGGGATAATAAAGCATCTTGCACTGTCACGAATAATAAATACTTTCGTACCACGCGTATATGCCGTTTGCATATTGTCCATCTGTGCACTGGTTAAAAACGCGTTCTGTGTTGTAGATGGATTAGATAGTGCAGCCTGAATTACTTGATATGCAGTATTATAATCGTTCAAATCCGACATAGATTGAACTTCCATATAAACACTCCAATTTTCATATGGGTTTTCTACATTTGGTGTAGCTGAAGGGAAAGCGACTCCTGTTGCCAATGCAGCAACAGTCTGCAAAGTTGTCGGTTGCGATGAAGAACTTGATGAACCATGAGAAACTGTATTTAACTGTAAATCGTCCCCACAAGCCAGATTCATTCTATTTGTATAACTTGCCAAAACTGCATCTACTGCCGCCTGCCAATCTTCACCCTTTTGATTTAAATCTAAATTGATAATCTTTTCGGCCCAACCCCAAATGTTTGCGCCAACGTTACCTGCATTTGCAAAACGAGTCACCATTTCAGCAGAACCACCTGGCACCCCTGCACCACAAGCATCAGTTAATTGTGTAGTCAACATACTTGTTGTTTCATTACCGTATGCTAACGCAACAGAATGACATGCCATAGCGGCCTCTAATTCTTGACGACGTTGTAAGCATAAGTCAGAGTGAGATTTTGATAATTGGTCTGCCATGTTAGCCATAGATAGATATGACATAACCTCTTGTTGTACATACGGTGGGCATAACCGAGCAGCAGTATTCAAACCACCTGTACCTGTTCTGGTATTAGTATTATATTGTGGTAATAACACAGATGTGTCTTTCTGCAAGCACAATAAGGCATAATTATATAATTCGCTTTCGGTTGCATATTGACAGCGCCCAGTTCTTTGCCCAGGAACAACAGTCACATCACCGCAATATTCAGCCAAACAATTATAAATCTTTTCACGACAAGCAGAATCAACATCAGGTTGTGTCACCATATAATAAGTATTTCTTTGATTTTGGTTATATGCATTTGCTAATCCTTGATAACCACGACCTGTTGTAGTTGTCACAGTATTTATGGATACACCACGCGAAATATCAGAAGCACCAACAGTTCCTGCAGATACAGCAAGACAGTCTGATACACATAAAACAGTAGCAAACAACCCACCTATTAATAATGCTTTTTTCATAAAAATCCCTCTCGTTAACGAAATTTTAACATATTGCAAAAAAAAAGGCAATCGTTCATTTGAAATCTTGATTACAAAAAAGTTGATTTAACAAGATAAATTGATAACATATCTGCCATGATTATGATAAATGAAATTTTAACACAGATTTTAGACGACATTTCTGCCGTCAGGGGGTTTCTTTGACCCGGAAAAACTTGAAAAAGAAATAATTTCTCTTACAGAACAAACCAACAATCCAGATTTATGGAATAATCCAGATAATGCACGCGCATTATTGCAAAAGAAGTCTAATTTAGAAAAGTCTTTAAACGAATTGCGCAATCTAGAATCAGAATATAAAAATCTATCTGAATTATATGAAATAGCACCAGAAGACCCGGACGTTATAAAAGCCATAGAAAAACTTAACGAAGATGCTCATAAAGCAAAATTTATAACTTTATTTAGTGACCCTGCTGATAATAATGGGGCGTTTTTGTTTATTCAGGCGGGCGCCGGTGGTACAGAAGCGCAAGATTGGGCACAAATGCTATCCAGAATGTATGCAAGATGGGCTGAAAGACACGGTTTTTCTTGTGAAGTAATCGAAGAACATGAAGGTGATACTGCAGGCATAAAAAACATAACATACAGAATTTCTGGAGATCGTGCTTATGGTTGGTTAAAAAACGAAATAGGCGTTCACCGTTTGGTTAGAATCTCTCCTTTTAATGCAAACGGTAAAAGACAAACAAGTTTCGCATCTGTTGATGTTTGGCCTGACGTAGATGACTCAATTGAAATAGAAATAAACGAAAAAGATTTACGCATAGATACTTATCGTTCTTCTGGCGCAGGTGGTCAACATGTAAATAAAACAGACAGTGCGGTTCGTATAACTCACTTGCCTACTAACACTGTGGTAACCTGCCAAAATGAACGCAGCCAGATTCAAAACAAAGAAATGGCTATGAAAATGCTGCGCAGTAAGTTATACGAACTGGAACTGCAAAAACGTGCGGAAGAAGAAAATGCAGCACTTGCAGCACAGAAAAAGATTGAATGGGGCAGTCAAATACGAAACTATGTGCTCTACCCCTATCAACTTGTAAAAGATGTCCGTACTGGCGTTGAAAAGACTGACGCAAACGCTGTTCTTGATGGTGATTTAGACGATTTTATGCTGGCACTATTACAAAGAAATTAAAAATGCTTTCTTCTTGACAAATAAAAAAGTTGACTTAAAATATATTTGACAACTAATTAAAGAAGAAAGTTATGAAAGATTTACAATTTGAATATTATTTACCTGTAATTAAAAAGGCCTTCGCAGAGGTATATGGCGTTCGTTTCCCAAATGTGCGCGGTGCTTTAAACAGTGTAATTATTGCCAATACCAATGACGGTGAATATGTTTGTAAATTTAACCACCGCGATTTAGCAATAAAGAACATGGAAGTCAGCCGTATATTTAATGAAAAAGGTATAAAGGTTCCAGAAATCAAAGTATATTCTTATAACAATCAATGTTTTGAGGCATACAAAATAATTCCTGGAAAAACTTTATTCGAGCATATAGGTTATGGGTTGTCAGAAGAAAAAATCAAAGCAGTATTTAGAGAACTGCTTAATCAATTTGCAAAAATGTCTGAAATAACCCCTAATATAGTCTTTAGCAAAAAATATAAACATACTTATCAAGTAGCAAAAACAAATATTTCTGATGTTAACAACCGTATGTTGGGTCTTGTTTTTAGTGGCGCAGTCAGACTGATGAATACAACTTCTAAAGAACAACACGGTTTATACCATTGTGGCATAACACCAAAAAACATTATTCTTGATAACAACGGAAATTTTTTGTCGCTTTTAGATTTAGATGAAATCGCAATTGCAGACAAAAGTTATGCTTTCGGGGCTATGGCTACAAAATATCAACAATTAGGTTTTGATATCACAGAATTGATTGATTTATATGAAAAAACGACCAATCAATCGCTTGACCACAAACGGGTACGTTTTATGGCCGACTTAAACAATGTGGGCAAACGTCTGTTATGGAAACAAGCACATTCTGGACATAGTAAGTAAAATTTTGTTATTCTTGCTTTTCATATGGGATTGCTTAATAATATTATTTGCAGCACCCATGGCCTAACTGGATATGGCGTGTCCCTCCGAAGGACAAGGTTGCAGGTTCGAATCCTGCTGGGTGCGCCAGTTTGACTTGATAAATTCTTTTATTTGTGATATAATATGAAACATAACATAACCGCAGTTTTTGCGGTTCTTTTTTTTTTCTAAAAATTAACTAACTTCGGAGGAAACATGTCTAAACAAGTACAATTACGTCGTGGTACAGCGACAGAACATTCTTCTTTCATCGGGGCCGCAGGCGAAATCACAGTGGATACAACAAACAACACTATTCGTGTACATGATGGTCATACCTCAGGCGGTATATCTTTGGCCAAAAAAAGCGAGATACCAGATTTAACCACAATAGATTATGTAATTGATTACCAAATACCTACTTCAGTAAATAATTATACCTGGTATAGAAAATATAAAAGCGGTTGGGTAGAACAAGGAGGTCTTGGTACACCTAGTGCAGCATCTACATATAAAGCAGAATTCCCAATAGAAATGCAAAACACACAATATACACTTGTTGCTATATCAAAAAGTCCTTCTGCTACAAGCAGCACAACACCACATGGATGTCATTACACAACAAAAAACACAACTGATTGTTCTATAATAACTTTGAAGGGTAATTCCGGAGACTGGATTAGTGCTGAAGTTAATTGGTATATATGCGGTTTCGCCGCAGAATAAACAACTGGGGCTATGTCCCCAGTTGTTCTAAAATTTTATATTCTTAATATGCCACCATATAGAATGATGCTTATGTTTCATTTTTAAAGTTTTATCGCAGTTTTTTATTTTCTTTCCTAATAATTTTAAATATTTCTTAGATAAAGAACCGTTTTCTTCTGCATATTTGTAAATTTCTTTAAAATAAAATAATTGGACATCACTAAATATTTCTAATTTTGATAATTCCTCATATGTTAAATCACTCGGCATACTTGGTAAATGTGCACAACCATTTACAAGAAAATTTAGTTTAGTTCTGATACACTTTTCACATTTACCGCAATTTTTAGATTTGTCCTCATTACGCCAACACACACGTAAATTTTCTAAACACGCATCCCAATCTTTCACAAACTCCGCCCTTTGTGTACGGTCATGCTCTATACCATCTGATATAACCTTCATTGTATCATTAGATAACCATGGGTCTACGGCAATATGTGAACCCGCGATTTTATTATATCTAAGCGCACTATCCCCATTAGCAATTATACACTTAGAAAATTTTTTACTGAATAAACACATCCCGCCTACCATGGCAGGCATAAACTCAAACGACCAATCATGCTCAAATTCTCTGACATTTGTCTTTATCGGAATTAATGTTACCCCAACATCTTCCGTCATAATTTTTGCCGAATTAAACGCTATGTCATATTGTTGGAGTTCATTTAATGGGATATCCGCCCCCAAAAACATTACTGCATGCGTTATATTATATTTAAACCTGTCATCCCTTCCCGTTTTGTACTTATATAAAGAATAAGATGCATCAAGCCCCCCAGAAAAAGACATAATCGTTTCATTATCATTAGGCCTGTAATCGTCCGAAATTTCTTCTGCTAGTATTTTTATATTCTTATAAACCTCTGGACGCCATTTGTTCCAAATGCGCGAAAAAACGGTAAGATTATCAATTACTGATTTACTGGCTTTTGCACCTTCTATTTTAAAAATTCCACCCTTTCGCATCATAGGAAAAATAAGTGCGTATATCAAAGGATCTGCCCTGTCTGTTAACCAGTCTTTATATTCACTAGGAACCTTGAACCAATAATTTAACTTCCCCCCGCTATCAGATAAAAATGACGCGCTTTTTGTTATCCATTTATTTTCTTCAAAGGTATTTATATTTACAACGTGTTCCATTTTATAAATCCGTTAAAATTTTAAAATTACCCTTATCTGTATTCTCTGGTTTTATTTTTGTTATATCCGGCATAGTTTCACAAAAGTGAACCTTTAACATACCCTTTAATGAGTGATTGTATACATTAGACAATTTTCCGTATGTATTGTCTAATAAATATACCTCTTTCCCATCTAATGCAGCAACGATACCAACATGCAATCTATCAGTAATAATTGCATCTGCCCCATCAACCGCCATAAACATCAACTTCGTACAAAAGTCTATATGCTCTGGCGAGGACTTTGAATCACCGTATCTAACTGCAGATAAATCTAAGTCTGTATCCCAATTACCTAAAGATTCACAATCTTTGCGATTAAACTTTACAACAGACCTAGGAAATTCTATCGCGCTTCTTATAGCGTTTATTGAATTCAAATCTTCTCTATCTTTTATATTCAAGCATCCGGACAAGGCATGATTTGTTAAACGTAATGCCATATCATGATCTAATATTATTTTTGCTTTTGTTTTTGCCGATTTTACATATTCATAACTTTTGGGCTCTCTGCAAAAAACAACAAATCTTTCATCAAAACTATCCAATAATTCAGGACAATTATTAAACGAACTGGGCAGTATTATCACTTTCCTTGCATTTTTAAAAACATCCAACCACTTTAACCAATGCTGTTTGTAGTCTGCAGTCCACTGACCGCCACCACCATAAACAATAACATCTGATGCACTTCCGTCAAACATGTGGTATTTTATATTATTTGAATTAAAGAAATCTAAAGTTGCTTTTGCTATTACCATATCGCCCATATTCCCAGAATTGGGAATATATGTAAATTCAGGTAACGCCTTTAATTCTTTTAATAAATTCTCGTTATTTGTTTCAAGCGGGGTAATTTTATTCGCATATAAAACTTTTCTTTTTTCTTCTTTTAGTTTTCCGACAGGGATTATATGAAATAATTTTACCTTGCCATATTTTATTTTTACCAAAGGTATTATATTAAACAACCATACATTTATATTACTTAACGATTTATACTTAATAGAAAACAAAGGGATTATCCCAAATAATTTAAATGTTTTATTTGGTGCTTTATAATAAGGAACACCTGCGGCACTTAATAACAATTTTCTTATGCTTACATCTTGTGTAATAAAATCTAAAATATTCTGCCGAACAATACCTTTGTTGTTTTCTTGTATCACAGAATTAGAAACAGAAACACTAGATGAATGAACACGATATTTTATTAAACCTTCTGGTAAATTTCTTAGTTTTGTAACTTTTAATGCCCTGGCCCATAAATCGTGATCTTCAACTAAATAATAATTAGGATCATAACGTAAATTATACTTGTCTAAAACGGACTTCCTCATCATTACACTAGGGTGATAAAAACCAACATTCTTTAACAATTCTACAGAATCAACTATTTCAGGCGAATAACACACATCGTTGTTCGCACCAAAATTTTGGCCTGCAGTGCCTAAAATCCCCACATCTGGATGCGAATCCATGTATTGTATTTGCTTTTCAAATCTTGTGGGAAAAGATATATCATCACTATCCATTCTGGCTATGTATTCACCAGAGCACAAATCCAATCCCTGATTTAAGACTGCAACCAACCCCTTGTTTTCTTTGTTGTCTATAAATTTTATACGTTTATCTTTATATTTACGCACAATAGAACTAGTATCATCTTTGCTGCCGTCATTTATAATGATAAATTCAAAGTCAGAAAACGTTTGATTCAATATACTGTCTATGGCCTCTGCAATATATGCTTCGGAATTATATGCCGGCATTAATACGGAAATTTTGGGCTTATTAGACATCTTTTCACTCTCTTTATTTTTTTAATTTCAAAATAGGTAATATATTGAATAAATATAAATATTTATCAGTTAGTTTCATTAAAGGTATTATTTTTAAGAAACGAACTGATGTATGATGATTTGAATAAGAAATTACTTTGACAATAGTTATTCTTCCTATGGACAATCTTGTGGTTTTTAATATGTCTTGACTTGGGTCAAACTTTAAATTTTTAACTAAATGTTTATTCATTAACCAGTTTATTACAGAAGGTCTTGTCCATGAACCACCGAACCAATGTATCGTACAAGTATCTTTTTCAACACATTCTGGTGTAAATTCACTTTGATAGCGGAATGGTATAAAATATCTCTCAGGATAAATAGTTATATCATTTGTGTGTACTATTTTCTGATTTCCCTTTTCTGGGAAACCTGTTATTGAATAACATTTTTCTAAAAAATACTGAAATATTTGCGGCATAGTAAATATAGGCAATTCCCAAAATTCCTTTTCATAAAATTCTAATATCTTTTTTAATAAAGGATTATGTCGTTCTGCCCCTAAAATCGCAGGTTCTACATATTCTGTATTCTGCATACCAACAAAAGCGGGTTCATTTAAAAAAGCATCTAATGTCTTCACTGCAGAAACATCTGTGTCAAAATATATTCCACCATGCTCATATAAAGTTTTTATACGTATATAATCGGCAACATATGCCCACATTTTATTGTTGTAAACAGTCCTAAAAAATTTGCTTTTCTGAAGATTTTCTTGAAAATTAAAATATTCTTTACTGTCTTCGTTTATCTCTATGATTTCATAATCAGGCATAACCTGTCGCCAAGTTTGAATACAAACTTGCACATCACGCGGTTTTTTCTCACCCGCACCCCAGACGTAAAATATTCTTTTAGGTATCATTTTATAACCTCTACCACTTACTTATGGTCCCGTTTAAACAGTTAAACTCCGCCAGCATTACCCATAAAACCAAACAACAAAAACTATGCAGAAAAATAAAAACCACCTGAACTAGGTGGTCGGGAAGTTAAGAAAATCATACACCATATGACCCTGTACGCTTTCGATATAATCTTTTTTATGACGTACAGCTTCCCGACCTTTAAAAGCCGAGAAATATACACATATGGCACAGCGTATCGTATACACAATGCTGTGGATTACGACACATGCTGTGCCGTGGTGTATTAAGGATTCTTACGTCCCCGAACTTTATTCCCACAAAGTTCAAGTCTGATTTTATAGGAACAAATTCTGTTTATCAAGATATAAATAAACTTGTTTTTATATATGTTTGATGTATAAAATTCTTGTATAACAAAGTAGGAATAAAATGAAAAAACTTATATTTTTACTAATCTCATTTTCTTTATCTGCATGCAATAGCGTATATGTTAAACCTGATTCTATTGACACATCGCAGACATTCTATGCACCACGCGGTGGATACGGTATGCAACGAAGCGTTAAAGAACACTTGGAAAAGCGCGGGCTAAAAGTACTTGTTGGTAAAGCCACAGCCAGTAGAGATTTTATTACAGACGATATTAATATCGAAATAGATTCCTCTTCCATTCCCAAAGACACGCGTTATATTGTTAAAGTAAGTGAACGCAGAGAAAAGTTTAATCCGTTCTGGTGTCCTTTTAACGGTTTCTGGTGGTGGAATTTTAATATGTCTATCGCCGACCAACAAACTGGCGAAGAATTAATGTCTTGGCGGGGACGCGGTTGTCAAAACAGTTCTTTACGTATGTTGGATGATATTCTTGATGAAATGGAGGTCAAAGGAAATGGACAAAACAATTAAATCTATTATCGATATTATAAAGTCTTGTGATGATTTACAGTTGTGTACTTTTGGTTTAGACGAATACCCAGAAACACGTCATGTTATGAACGGTATGAATCAGAATATACAATCTATTGACTTGCATTTCTTGACCATGAAATCTTCACCAAAATTTAAGCAACTAGAAAAAAACAATCGCTGTTGCTTATATTATTTCAACCCTACGACCAGATATGCGGTACGCCTATTCGGAAAAATGGAAAATATAGACAACCAAAATGAAAAAAATAAATATTGGCAAGACAAATATGCTCATTTCGGTTTTTCTAGTGCCGCAGACCCTAATTTTGCCCTACTCCACTTTATACCAGAATCTTATAAATTTTATATTGGTGAAGAATTATATACTGGTAAAATAGAACAATAAAAAAGCGGGATTTTATCCCGCTTTTTTTAACATTTTGCTTTAGAAAGCATATCGTACTGACAACTTAAATTCGTGCAACATAGAATCTTTATACTTAAACTCCATGGCTCCGTCTTCATCGCCAATACTTTCTTCAAACTTTCCATATAAATTTGTATTTTTGTATTCTAAACCTGCTATCCATGAATCAGATATCTTATAAGACAACCCCAACATAAAACTGGTTGTATAAGCAAAATTAGACAAATCTAAATCTTTTTCTATCATAAATGTTTTATCTACTGTAGATGACAAATATCCTGCACCAATACCAAAACCAAAGTAAGGTACAATTTTATACCCCATGTCAATATCAGCAAATAAGTTCGCAGATACTAAGAATAAAGAATCACGATTTGGATTACTTTCATCTCCATTTTCCTCAATAAATTTATTAAGATTATCGTTTACTTTTGATTCTATCCCTTTATATTCAAAATCAAATTCTGCACGTATATTATCCTGCAAATATGCACCATAACCAATGTTGGCACCAAAAAAGTTCTTATCCAAATCAGTGGCCATACTCCAACCATATTCTTCAGAACCAACCATAAAACTTCCAGAACCTAAGCCCCCAGATATTCCAGCTGTCACATATTGATTATCCCAACCGATAACACCTGCATTTGCAGATGCGGCAAATGACAACCCAACAATACTTGTAAGAATTATTTTCTTCATTTCTTTTCCTTTCTTTTTATTTATAAATAAATCTTATTCGCAAAATAACTAACAATAAATAAGGGTTCTATTTCAACCTAGCAAATTAATCCTATTTCAACAACAAAAAAAACGAGGACCCTGTCCCCGTTTTTATCAACTAAATTATATTAGTCATCGATTTTTGCATATTCGCAGAAACCTTCATTTGTATCACAGCGAGATATTGTACCTTCACTGATGAAATATCCCTGTGGATGCAAGCATGCAGGGCATACTTTTGGGGCTTCTGTTCCAATGTGCCACATACCGCAATTTGTGCAACGCCACATAACAATCTTGTCCTGTTTGAATAATGTACCAGATTCAATTGCATCAATCAAAGCACGATAACGTGATTCGTGATAGCGTTCTGCATAACCGATATTTTTCAAAACTTCCGCGATTGAATCGAAACCTTCTTGCGCCGCAATTTGTGCAAACTTTGGGTACATTACTGTGTTTTCTTCATGTTCACCGAATGCCGCTGCCTGCAAATTTTCCAAAGTTGTACCGATTTTACCTGCTGGATATGAAGCGGTAATTTCCAAATCACCACCTTCTAAAAACTTAAACAAACGAGAAGCATGTTCACGTTCTTGTTCAGCAGTTTCCAAAAAGATTTTTGAAATTGCTTGATAACCTTCGTCTTTTGCTTTGGAAGCAAAGAAACTATAACGATTACGAGCCTGAGATTCACCTGCAAATGCAATTAACAGGTTCTTTTCTGTCTGAGTGCCCTTTAATGACAATGCCATTTTTTATTCTCCTTTATGGGTTATTTTGTGATTATGCCAAAAATCTTAACAGATAAAACTGTAAAAAGCAAATCTTTGACTACTTATTTTTCGTTCTTTTTTATGTTTTTACAAGCAACAGAATGTATCAAATCCATATATTCATCATATAGTTTGATACCCATAAATGCACGTGCTTCGGCTATACTTTTCCCGTATGACCAATACTCGCCTTTATCTGTCACATATTTTGCCGCGACCATATCAAAACCTAAAAATATCGGACCATAACAATTATATGCCAAAGTTGTCGCTTGATAATATTCAAAAAAAGTTTTTTCCTTATATTCTAACCTAGGCCCAAGTATTATTTTTCTATCACGAATTTGTTGGATGTTATAATCAAAATATTTCTGTACACGCCAAAGACCAGAAATAAATTCTACATCGTTTACGTTCACATCTTTTAATGCTACACATGTATTATCTGATTTATATGCCTTCTTGCCACTATTCCTATCAGAAATAAACGCACGATATTTCTGTATTTTCGTTTTGTGTTCTGCCAAAGGATTTTTATATTTCATTTTTTTCTATCTCTAAAAATTTTTTCTCTATTGCAGCAACTAACTCCGTTATTCCCAACCTTCCTGCAGCACTTACAACCATTATTTCAGGTTTCTTTTTACGACCGAATGATTTTTTAAAATCACTTAGACGCTGTTTTAAATCTTCTGGTGCAATTGCATCCATCTTGTTTATTACAATCATTTCTGGTTTCCCTATAAGATTACCACCATAAGAATCCATTTCATGACGTATTGCAGCATATCTTGCGACCCAATCTTCTTCTGTGCCGTCAATAACATGCAAAATCATTTTTGTCCTTTCCGCATGACCTAAAAATCTATCGCCAAGCCCAACACCGGTATGTGCACCTTCTATTAACCCAGGTAAATCAACCAAGACAAATTCACGATTATGCGCATACATTACACCCAACTGAGGATTTAAAGTTGTAAAAGGATAATTTGCGATTTTAGGTCTTGCAGATGTTACCGCAGATAACAATGTAGATTTTCCTGCATTTGGGAAACCAACTAACCCAATGTCAGCAATTAACTTTAGTCGAAGAATTACTGTACGTTCTTCACCAGGCAGTCCGTCATTCGCTTGACGAGGCGCACGATTAGTCGGGCTTTTAAAATGTAAATTACCCCAACCACCATTTCCACCACGTGCCGCCAGATATTCCATACCGTCTTCATTTAAATCTGCATACTCTATTTCTTCATTTTCTGATAAAATCACTGTACCAGTAGGGACAGGTAAAACAAGAGCCTCACCAGAAGCACCTGTACGCATCTTACCCATACCGTTTTCACCGCGCTGGGCAGCAAAATTAGTTTTAAAGCGATAATCAATCAAAGTGTTTACATTTGGTACAGCCTTGAAAATTATATCACCACCACGACCACCATCGCCGCCATTAGGACCACCAAATTCAATATATTTTTCACGACGGAAACTAGCACTTCCGTTTCCACCGTCACCCGCTTTAATATGAATCTTTGCTTTATCTAAAAATTTCATCTGTTTAACCTTTGCGAACATTATAACTTAAAAACTTGCAATTTCCACCGTAAATATTATATAATAATTCCTGTCGCATAAGCGATGATGATTCTGAAACCGTTGCGGAATAGTCGTTTTGGACTGGGGGGCGGTACCCCACAGCTCCACCAATAATACATACGGGGCTGACATAGTTTCGACAGGCGCAGTAAAGGCAAACTGGCTGAATCCGACGTGGTGTCGTAAAAGACCAACTAAAAACTGAATGGCGATAGAATCGCTGCGAACGACAATGTTCGCCTTGCAATGGCTGCCTAATACGGCACAGGATATAGTTGGCAATTGTTAATTATATCCACTTTAGCCTATTGCGGGGCTGCTGGGTGCCCGGCAACAGAAACCCAGCTTTTATAATTTTAAGAAAAAGGGAATAAAATATGTTTGGAAAAATAAAAAAGATATTCTTTACAGGTATTTTCGGAATTCTATACCTTTCTTTCATCGCTCAATTGGTTTATATTTTGGGTTGGGTTCCAGGTATCGAAAATAAACTAATGTATTTGGGGTTATTGTCTTTTGAATGGTTGGTTTTGATTTCTGCACGTTATTTATCAAAACGCTCCAGCAATAACGCTCAATACAATGGTTTTAGTTCTCGTCGTCGTTAATGGTATTGGGAAAAATCCTTTAAAAGTCCCCAATATTGGGGATTTTTTTATAGTCCTTGAAAAGTTATAAAAATATCTTATATTTAAATCACTATGAAACAATATATTTTACCCTTTAGAGATTTAGTAGTTCATCCAGGTTTAACAGTACCTGTTTATATAGACAATCCTATGTCAGTTGCTTGTATAGAAGCAGCAACTAATGCAGGTCAGAAAATTGTTATAACTGCTCAGCACAGTTGGGGCTATCCTTGCGAACCTGATGATATATATGACATCGGCACAATCGGTGATATCGCGCAAGTTCTGCGTATGCCGGACGGGGCTTTACATGCAATAATTCGCACAACAGACGCTGTAAAATTGACAGATGTTAGCGTAGAAGACGGATTGTTTACTGCGAATGTGGCACCAATAGAAATGCTTGATGACGCTACTCTTGAACAAACATTGGCATTACGTGATAAAATTGCAGAAAATGTACAGGTTTTATCAATCGCTAAGAAATTCAAAATTGATAAATTACGTACAATAATACAAAATTATCCTCTGCCCGCTTTTATTGACTCGGTTATACAAACTACTGGTATAGAAACAGAAGATGCAGTTAAAATATTACAGGCTCCATCTTGGCGTGAAAAGTTAATGATTTTATTAGAACAAATTAACTTGATGGCAGAAACTGCAAAAATAGAAGATTCTATTAATCGCCGTATTCATCAACAAATGGAAAATGGTCGCCGTGAAGCAATCCTTCAAGAAAAAATGCGTGCTATTCAGCGCGAAATGGGTGAAGACAGCGAAGAAATGGATACAGAAAACATCCGCAAACGCATAGAACGTTCCAGCATGTCCGCAGAAGCAAAAGAAAAGGCACTTTCTGAATGGAAACGCATGCGCAGTATGTCACCAATGTCTAATGAAGGCGGCTTACTGAAAACTTATTTGGATGAATTGCTTGCCATGCCATGGAACAAGTCAGACAAAGTATCAATAGATTTGAAAACTGCACGAAAAGTTTTGGATTCACAACATTCTGGTATGCAGGGTGTTAAAGAACGCATACTTGAACATATTGCCGTAATGAAAAAGACAGGAGGCAATCAAGGCAGCATATTATGTTTTGTTGGTGCCCCAGGTGTTGGCAAGACTTCTTTATGCAAATCTATTGCCGAGGCACTTGGTCGCAAATATCACAGAATTTCGTTAGGTGGAATTTCTGATGAAGCGCATTTCAGGGGGCACAGAAAAACTTATATAGGTGCACAAACAGGTCGTATTATGGATGCACTGAAACGTTGTAAAGCGAACAACCCTGTTATCGTATTAGACGAAATTGATAAGATGGGACGTGACTGGCGCGGCGACCCTGAATCTGCCCTGTTGGAAATATTAGACCCAGAACAAAACAAGTCTTTCCGCGACCACTATTTGGAAGTTGACTTCGATTTGTCTAACGTTCTATTCATTGCAACTGCGAATAGTTTGAATATGTCTAATGCTTTGAAAGACCGTATGGAAATAATAGAAATCCCTGGTTATAGTGAAGACGAAAAAGTACAAATTGCTCGTGAACATTTAATCGAACGTGCTGCACATGACACAGGTTGGGACATGAACAATATTATAATAAGCGATGATGCTTTGCGGCATTTGATTAGAAATTATACTTCTGAACAAGGTGTGCGTGAATTACAACGCGAAATTACCGCAATTTTACGCCGCTCCTTACTTGAACATGATGGGGAAGACGTAAAGACAGAATTTACACCACAAAAAATAGATGAACTTTTATCTGTAAGAAAATCTGCCTCTATTGCAAAACGCATAGGCTTTGGTGTTCGTGCTTAAAAATAAGGTAAAAAGATGATTTTCATAATTAATACATCTAGTAAAGATTTAGAATTTTTATTAGATGATAAATATAAAAAAGTTGAAACAGAAAAACAATCTTTGTCCTTACCTATCGAAACAGAAAATTTCTTAAAAGAATCTGGCGTAAAATGGTCCGGCATTTCTGCAATAGGTGTTGTCGTAGGTCCAGGTAGTTTTACGGGCATTAGACTTGGTATTGCATATGCAAAAGGACTTGGTATGGGGCTAAACATACCCGTCATACCAGTAAATGCGTTTGAAATTTATCTTGCTGCGACACCAGATGCTTTTGTGGCAATTGATTCTGGCAAAGGCGACTTTTTTGTTGCTGCAAATGGTTTAGCCCCCTGCACTATGAATATTGACGAAATCGAAACAAAACAAATGGAATGGGCAAGAACTGTCGGGCATAAACCTTTTGATTTGCGCAACGCTTTATCTGTTGTAAAAACAAAAATAGAAAACAAAGATTTTCAACCTGCTGTACCTATGTATCTAAGACCAAGTTATGCGGAACAAAACTCTAAATGTACACAGAACTAGAAAATCTTCATAAATCTTGTTTCCCTAATAAGCCATGGTCTGCTTCTGATTTTGCAGACTTAAAAAAATCTGGTTGTGACATTATAGCAAGTCAAAACGGTTTCATCGTTTGGCGCGTTGTTGCAGACGAAGCAGAAATAATTACAATCGGGGTCCACCCAGACGCTAGAAAAAACGGTATAGCATGTGCTATGCTGACCTTGGTTGAAAGTGATGTTAAAAAGCGCGGTGGTAAAAAAATCTTTTTAGAGGTTGCAGAAAATAATATACCTGCACGCAGGCTATATGAAACAAATGGGTATTCGCAAATAGGTATTCGCCCTAAATATTATGACGGTATAGATGCTATTATGATGGAGAAAGTTTTATGATTGAATATGCATACCTGCCAACTGATGCGCACTTGATTAAACGAATCCCCGCAAGCAATTATGCAGAATTTTCTTGTGAACGTGTAGATTCTGTGCCGGTAGATATACCAGTTGTCGTTGCTTTTGGCGGTGAATTAACAGATTCTGATAGAGGTGCGAACTCTTATGCAAAGATGTTAGAAATAGTATTTGAAGAGAATGGTATTTCTGGTATTAACATTTATTCTGTAATATATGATTTTGGTACTTCTGATTCTAAACTGGAAAGAATAAACCTATTTAAAAAAGCAGGCAGAAAAATAAACTCTTTTGATAATGCATATATAAAGGTTCAAAATGAACGTATGCTTAAATTAATGCAAGATAAAGAACCTGTACCAAATTATGTAAAAAAACTATTTGATATTTTGTTATTACCTAGAATTTCTGATTCAAATGGGAAAAAGTTGTCAGCAAAAGAAGCAAAATTTCGTATAGGTAAAATAAAATTTTATGCACACTGTCACGGTGCTGCAACAATTTGGCAAATTGGGCATTTGATGCACGAAAAAATGCTAAAATTAGGCTACTCTATTCAAGAAGTAAAAGATGTCGAACAAAATCTGCTAGTTGTACAACATAGCCCTATTGCACCATTAGATAAAAATAATTTTCTGACACTATCTTTTGCTTCTGCGGAAGACACTATGATGGATCATCATAATAAAATGTCAGAATATATTTATGATAATTCTGCTGATGTTATACCTTGTTTCTTTAAAAGACCTTATGGAAACATCTTTGTCGGGGGACATTTGAAAGTACAAAAGTTTCAAGAACATGATCATAGAGGACTATTAAAAGACGAAGGCACAGATGAATTTTTAACAGAAGACGGTAAAATTATTTTTACTGCAGAAAGAAATGCGCTAATAAACGGTGCGAAACATTCTTTACAAGGTGGTAAAATGCCGAACATATCAGAACTAACATCTGGTAACGGTGTAAACTTTGAAGAACTAAAAGCAAATGGCGATGCTTTTTATAAAATTATGCTTAAAGAACTTCGCCAACAAAATCCAAAACACGATTATCAAAAATAATATCTTTTGGTCTTAGAGGAACAGATATATGCATATCTGATGCGTTTCTAGTACGCGATAAAGCAACATAAGTTTGCCCATGCGCAAATGCCCCACGTGATATATCAACAATTACCGCATCCAATGTTTTGCCTTGTGCTTTATGTATCGTCATAGCATAACCAAGATTTAACGGGAACTGTTTAAAACTGCCCACTTCATTTTCAATTAATCTATCATTTTCGTCACGCACATATTCTATCTTAGCCCACTTTTCTGGTTTTACAGAAACAACATCATGAGATAAATTTAGTAATTCAACTTGTATTTCTTTACTACCTAAATTTCTAACAATACCCATAGAGCCATTATGCCATTTATCTCCGTTTTTTACAAAAACTACCAAAGCACCAACCTTTAATATCAAACTCATTGGTGCAGGCGTATCACGTTCTTGAAATGTACCGGTCAATTCACCATTATAAGCAACTTCTGGCGCATTAATTTGTGCTAATCTATCTGAATTTATGCGCTCTGCAACTGCACGAAATGGTGTAATTATAACAGCATTTTCTCTTTTATATTCATCTTCTATTTTGCAGCAATTAAAAAAATCTAATGCAGATAAATCATTACCACGTAATCTTTTTAAATTCTCTAACAACCCAGTATCAGATTGACGATATACTAAATCAAAATCATATCTTAAAAAATTAGCCCGTTTATATACATTACTATCAAAAAAATATGCGTTAGTATGTTCATATGCTTGTTGATAATACTCCATCGCTTCACGAGTAATAACGGGTGGCAGTTGAAACAAATCCCCAATTGCAACAACTTGCAATCCACCAAAAGGTGCATTATTATGTCGCGCACTTCGCGCCAGAATATCTATAGCGTCCAACAAATCCGGGGCAACCATAGATATTTCGTCTATTACTAATACGTCCGCAGCATTTAATATATTCCGTGGTTTTGCTTTTAATTTCAAAAGTTCTGGCATTATAAAATCACGTGGTTGAATTTGAAATAAAGAATGAATCGTCTGCCCACCAACATTTAATGCAGATACAGCCGTCGGACAAGCACATATTATTCGTTTTTTTGATGCAGATTTCATATAATTTATAAAAGTAGACTTTCCTGTTCCTGCCTGCCCCAAAATTAAAACATTTGAATTAGTGCGTTCTATTGTATTAAACGCAGACATCTGTACATCGTTTAAGATAGATATATTTACTGTCATAAAAATAATATTGTCATAGTTAAAAATAAAAATAAAGCATATAATAAAAATCACTTGCATATATTTTAAAATACATATATAATGCTCGCCGTGGGTTAGTAGCTCAGTTGGTTAGAGCGGAGCGCTCATAACGCTTTGGTCGTGGGTTCAAGTCCTACCTAACCCACCACAAAATATGCACGCATTTGCGTGTATTTTTTTATTATTTTTTTATTTTATTGCTTTAATTTTATTTTTTCTCTTGCACGATATATACTATTTTTTCTAAGATGATATACAAAAGAGGGGAAGATATGGGAAAAAGACACAATTTCCTTGGTTTTTTGGCATCTTTATTCATGGTATTTTTTGTCGGCAATGCGTTTGCTGCGGGATATACATGTCCTAGTTTAAAGAAATACACGTCGTGTAATGCCAATTATTACCTAAACGGAACAGACGTAGGGAACGCCTGTGTACAATGTCCTAGTGGCAGTGGTTGGCAATCAACAACATCTGCAAACAATACTTCTCTGGCATGTAGATGTCCCGATGGGTACTGGCACGCTCAGGACGACTATGAAGTCGTTTCCGGTGAAACATGTGTTCTAGCATCTGTGACATGTTCTGCGGGAACATATTTAAAAGCGAACGCAACATCATGTACAGCATGTCCCGCTGGTTCTTACTGTAAAGGTGGAACTTTTACCCCAAGTTCAAGTGACCAAGGCATAAACACTTGTCCAAGTAGTTATCCAAATTCTGCAACTAGTTCTGATGCAATAACTGACTGTTATAGTAATACAAAGCAACGTGCATGGACAGGCAGTCAAACTTCTTGCACAAAACCATCTAACTGCGCGTCAGTACAGTGTAATACGTGTTCAAATCCATCATGTGAATATGTTGCATATTCTAACTCTGCTGGAACCGGTGACGGCACTATAAAAAGTGGATGTAGTACAAATAATGCATCTTGCCAACAAACTATAAAAAGTGTAACCGCAAATTCTGGATATTACGTAAATGGAGCTGCTTGCCCTCAATGTCCATCAGGTTATCGTGACGGAACTGGTGCTAGTTCTATAAATGAATGCGTTGGTGAATTTACTAAAACTGGTACACAGCAACCGCCAGCCACTCCTTCTGGGTGCAGCAGTATAACAACAGGAACTTGTTCTCCTGGTAGTTGTACGTACACAAAGAAATATAGTGGTACTATTGTGTCAGATTGTACACCTAATAATTGTAATAAACCTATTACTGGGGTGACCGCTTCTGCTAATCACTATAGTAGTGGTATAACCTGCCCTGCTTGTGAATCAGGATATTCGTCACCAGCAGGCGCAACATCGGCAACACAATGTACCAAATCTTGTACAGTTGCTTGTAAGAAGCCTACTTGCCCAGAACATTCCGCAACATGTAATTTCGGTTCAGAAACAGCAAGTGGTACTATGAACCAGGTAACGACAACATGTAGTGCAACTGCACCTACCTGCTCTATGACCTTTACTTGCGAAACAGGTTATCAGAAGAGTGGTGATACATGTATTCCAAACACTTATGAAGTATCATACTCTTGCGGTACTGGCAGCGGTAATGCACCAGGTGGTACATCACAGCAATATGGTGGTTCTTATGTAATTGCATCTAACACATGTTCAAAACCAGGTTATACTTTTGCTGGTTGGAATGATGGCTCCACAATTAAACAACCTGGACAAATAACTTGGACTTATACAAAAGATATTACATTTACTGCACAATGGACAGCATGTTCCATGAATACTGATGGTGCCGGCACTTGCGGATGTAGTGCAACACAATACCCAAATGGTTCAGGATGTTCAAACTGTAGTGTTTCTTGTAGCAGTGTATCAGGATTTACAAAAGGTACTTATGATGTATGTAAATCTCAGACAAATAGCATCTGCTATAGAGATTGTACGACAAGTGATGTTCCAAATGCATCCGCAGTTACAGGTACAGTAACAAAAGGTGGAACAAAAACTTGTGCAGCGACACAATGTAAAGAAGACTACTACATCTCTGGTAGTGGATGTGCTGCGTGCGTACCTAATGCGACATGCCCTGGTGGTGGTGAAACATTTGAATGTAACCCAGGCTATCATCTATCAACAGATGGAAGAAGTTGTGAACCTGACGAATATACCATAACCCTTAACAAAAATGGTGGTACAGGCTCTATAAATGGTTCGTCTGGTACTGCAAATGCAACACAAAAGTGCAAGCATGGCGTTTTGTGTGATTTGCCTTCAAGCGGTCTAACAAAAACAGGCTATTCATTTACTGGTTGGGGTGAATCTTCTGGCTGCACAAGTGGCGTATACCAGACAACATTCACATCTGCAAAAACTATGTATGCTTGTTGGTCACAACAGACGACACAATGTCAAGCAGGGAAATATTATAATGGCACAAGTCATGTAGATTGCCCTTCTGGTTCTTTCTGCCCAGGTACAGGTTTTGCAAATATCGGGCAAGCAGGATGCTCAACAACGTGTCCATCTGGATATAATGGTTCTGACACAGGTTCAACAGCGGCTACAGGATGCTATAAAACTTGTGGTGGCAAAACCATTACAGGCGGTACAGCAACTGTTGTAAGTGCAAAAGTTTACTATAACGGTTCTTCATACCCAGCATGTACATATAATGTAAATTGTAATCCTGGATATGTTGCATCTGGTAACGGTACTGCAAATGCAACATGTAATAAGTGCCAAGACGGTGTTAACTGCCCTGGTGGCTCTGAAGAGACAGAACCAGAAGAATGTCCAGAAGGCTCTTACTGTGAAGAAGGTATTGAACACGAATGCCCAGCAGGCGGTACTTCTGAAGCAGGTTCTGGTGATATTACTGACTGTTATAAAACATGCCCACCAACATTAGACATTGAAAACGGTCAAGGCGTGTCAACAGGAAATCAGTATTACGACGGTTCTAAGTATCCAGAATGTCAATATCGTGCTGAATGTAACGAAAATTATGTTCCTGAAAACAGCCCAAGTACAAATCCGTCTTGTGTATGGGGCGATCCAAATGAGTGTCCAGCAGGTTCTTACTGTCCAGAAGATGGTTCTGGTCCTATTACCTGCCCAGACGGTGGTACTTCTGAACGTGGTGCAACTTATGTAACAGAATGCTATAAGGTATTTGACCCTTATTCAGGCTTCCAAAATGGTGTGGCATCAGCAAAGTGCTTCTATATAGAAGGCAGCAAAAAATATGAAAGATGCAGCATACTGGAAGTAAAAAGTTGTAAGGCTGGTTATTGGTACAGTACACCAAATGCATTCTTGTGCAGTGGCGTTACAAGCGGATATTACAGCCCAGAAAACGACACAGACCAAACTGCGTGTCCTGTAGACCCAAATGGTTCAAAAGTAGAATCTTCTGAATACGCAGATAATTTCACAGACTGCTATAAAGAATGTAAAATAGAAATACCGAATTCTACTTCTATTGCAGCGAAAGAAAATACTGTTTATGGTATAAGCGCAAGCGCATATGCGGCATGCTCATTCGCTGTGACTTGTGAAACGGGTTATACAGTACAATCCAACAATACAGAAAAACCATCATGTAAAGCAAATGAGTATACAATTACTCTGGATAAGAATGGTGGTGCAGGTTCTGTCGCTGCAAGTGTAAAATGCACATTTAATAGTGGCAGTTGTCAATTACCTGCAACAACTGGTTTGACACGTGCCGGATATACAGTTGTCGCAAAATGGTGTTCCGATAAAAATGGTGGTTCACCATGCTATGATGCGGGTACATCTATAGCAACTAATATATCTGCGACAGGTGTTGACACAACATTGTATGCAGTATGGACACCTAATGTTTATACTGTAAACTTAGATAATACAGGTTCGGATGTTCCAGGTGAACCAAGCACAGTTTATCTGAAATATGCAACAGGTTGGTTTAGCAACTCTGGTGCAACAACATCTATATCAAAAATGACTAAGTTGCCAACCAAATCTAGTTACGAACTGGCAGGATACTACTCTGCTTCAACTGGCGGAACACAGATTATTAATGCAAACGGTGAATTCCAGACCTCAGAAGAAGCGTTAACTATGACAACAAAGTCACCTGCAACAATATATGTAAGATGGGCGGCAGGTAAAACAACATGCCAACCAGGTACATATTATCCAGGAACTGGTACTCAGTGCACACAATGTCCAGCAAATAATTACTGCCCTGGTGGTTCGTTCGCAACAGATAGCGGTCACGCAGAAGGTATGAACGTTTGTCCAGAACAAGGTTCATCACCTAGTGGTACTGATTCTGTGACAAAGTGCTATAAGACTAAGTTGCCTTATACAGCGACTCATGGTAGTGGTACTCAGACATGTCAATATAATCAGACATCAAGTGATTATTCTGCACAGTGTACTGATAAAGTCATAAACATCTGTGACGCAGGTTATTACCTAGCAGACGCAGGTGCAGAAACACCTGACTGTGAAGTCGTCGGCAAGGGATACTACAGTGACGGTTCAGGTACAAGCCGTACACAGTGCCCAAGCAGCGGGTTAACAGAAACAGATACTTCTACAATGGTTCAGAATTGCTATAAAGAAAACTTACCTTACACGGCAATTTATGGAACAGGTACTCAGAGATGTTTCTACTCTAGTGGTACTGGTGCAGATGCTATATACCAACGCGATTGCGATACTAAAGTTATAAATAGTTGTCGTGGTGGATACTGGCTAGAAGAAAGTTCTGATACAGACTGTTCACCGGTCACTCAGAATTTCTATAGCGACCCAGACGATATAGAACGTCATGAATGCCCAAATAACGGTAAGACAGAAAGTGATATCGCAGATAGTATCAGTCTGTGCTATAAAGACGGTCTGCCATATACAGAAGCATTACATGGTACTGGCGAATATCTATGCTACTATACAAGTGGTGAAGGCACATCTGCAATCTATGCATCAAGTTGTGAAACACCAACCATGACAAGTTGCGATGCAGGCTACTACTATGACAAGATTAAAAAGGTAGATGACTGTATAGAAGCTGGTATCGGATATTATAGCCCTGCGGTTAACACATCCAGATTCCAGTGCCCTCAGAACGGTATAACAGCAACAAAAACAAGTTCTGCAATAACAGAATGTTTCAGAGAAGATATCGTTTGCCCAATTGCAAACGGTTCTGGTGAGAAAACATGTCATTACAATGAGTCAGATTCTGATTATACAGCAAGCTGTCAAACATGTACTGTCGTATCTTGCGATGAAGGGTACTCTCAGGTAGACAATACTTGCATCAATTGCCCTGCAGGAAGCGTCTGCGAAGAAGGCGAACAAAAAACATGTTCTTCTTTAACTGGTGGTCAATACCCAGAATCAGACGCAGGCACAACAGATGTAGCAATGTGCTATAAAGATTGTGCAATAGCAGAAAATGCTGCGGCAATGTCTGGTCGTGACTATTATCAAGCACCTGACACATGTAAAATTGCAAGATGCTTGGCAGGATATACATTAGAGAACGGAATCTGCACAGAATGCCCAGAAGGAAGTTTCTGTGACGGTGAAACAGATCCAGATGAACCAGGTAGCGATGTTAAATCTTGCGCAGACCTAGGTGACGGTTCTTGGGAATTCTCGCTGCCAGGTGCAAAAGATGAAAGTGGATGCTATCAAAAGTGCGAAGAATATAAGGTAGAAAATGGTACGGCTGTACCTGTAAATGATAAAGCCTTCTATCCTAATGAATGCGAATTTAAAGGTGTATCTGATACAGGTAACCCTTGCGAAATCGTAGACGATGTTTGCGTAGAAATATCTTGCAACGGGGGCTATGAAATGATTAACGGCAAGTGCGAACCTTGTGATGTAGAGTTTGCTCTATCTTATAAGGAAACAGGTGTTTGCCAGGTAGCAACATGCGTACTGGGTTATCATCCAAACGGAAGAGCATGTGAAAAAGATATAACAGAATGCTCTGCTCCTAATGCAATATATGCTGAACAAAAGTGGGATTATAACCTGAATGCGTTCGGACCTTGCATGATAAAAGAGTGTGAATCTGAATATCATTTGGCTTCTAACGCATGCGTATCGGATATTCAACCTTGCACAGTTGAGAACGGTATAGGGTTCAAAGAATGGAATCATGCGTCCAAGAACTGGGGTAAATGTATCGCAACATCTTGTGACCCAGGATATACAAATGATCCATCAGAAACAAATGAACGCACAAAACAATGCGGCGAGTGCAAAAATAAATACAGTGTTCTTGGACAATTAGCTGCAAGCAGTTATGTTCAAGGTTGTGAAATTGCCGCATGCTTGTATCAAGGAGAACTTTATAACCTAGATAACAACGAATGTGTACCTATCTGTCCTCAAGAAGAATACGAAGACGAAACTGGTACAATGGTTTGGGATCAAGCGAAAAAGAAGTGCGTCCGTACATGTAAAGAAGGATACACAATGTGGTAAAAAAAACGCCCCCAAAAGGGGCGTTTAAATATTACAATGGATTTTCTTTTTTCATTTTAGTATTAATAAAATATTATGAAAACATACGATGTTATTATTGTTGGAGCTGGAGCTGCTGGGTTAAGCGCGGCTAAAACTGCTTTGGAACTATCAAAAAAAGTAGCCATAATAGACTTAGGTGATAAACCTGCGCGTAAGGTCGCTATTTCTGGCGGAGGACGTTGCAATTTTACAAATGACGCAATAGCACCAAATCGATATTTTGGCGAGAATGCCGACTTTGTCCGTAGCGCAATAAGCAAAGTTTCTTCACAAGATATTTTAAATTGGGTAAAAAGCCATCATTTAAAATGGATTGAAAAAACAGCAGGGCAATATTTCTGCGCGACAGGTGCACAAGACGTTGTTAACGCTCTTTTACAAGACATAAAAAGTGCGGACTTGTTTTTAAATAATCTTACCACAGATATAACTAAATCTGACGAGGAAACCTTCGTTATAAAAACCGACAAAAATATTTTCAAATCAAAATCTATTGTAATAGCAACCGGTGGAATATCCTATCCCGTACTCGGGGTTTCAGATTTCGGTTATAAAATTGCAAAGAAATTTGGTCATAAAATTGTACCTGTTCGCCCTGCTCTTTGTGCAATTTCTACGAAAATGTTTCCACCAGAATTATCAGGAATTTCTTTTGAAGCAGAAGCGTCAATCGGTAAAGAAAAAATTAAAGACTCTATTTTAATAACACATTTTGGTCTAGGTGGTCCCGCTATATACCGAGCAACTGTTAGAAATCTTATAGACGATATACACATAAACTTATTGCCTGATATAAATGTTTTTGATTGGTTAAAAGTAGTAAAAACAACTGAGGGCAAGAGAAATTTAGCAACAGTTTTGTCTTCTAAACTTCCCGCACGACTAGCACGATATATTGCACAAGACGCTTCAAAAAACATCGCAGATTTCAAAGATTCAGAATTAAAAGTTATTGCAGAAAAAATATCAAACTTGGTCGTTCCAAAAGATTCTTTTAAACTTTATAATTTGCAAAGTGCCGAAGTCGTCCGTGGTGGAGTTTCAACAGCAGAAATATCATCAAAAACAATGGAATCTAAATTATGCCCTGGCCTATTCTTTGCTGGCGAAGTCCTTGACATTGCCGGTGACCTGGGCGGTTTCAATCTGCATTGGGCTTTTGCAAGCGGAAGAATTGCCGGAGAAAACGCATAAAAACCTATTTTATCTATAACAAACTAATATTAATATTATTAATATGAAAGAAGTTATTTTTATAGCAAAAGACAAAACTAAAATATTTTGTACTCTTTGGGATAACGTAAAAAAGCCCGTTGGTGTCGTTCAAATCATTCATGGAATGAATGAGTACATAATTAGATACGATAAATTTGCTGAATTCTTAAACAAAAACGGTTTTATAGTGTTTGGCGATGACCATAGAGCGCACGGACGAACAGCATCAAGCATCGATAAAATCGGCACAACAGATGGAAATAAAGACTTATTTAAAGCAATTCTTTCTGATGAACTAGAAATTCTTAGTTATCTAAATCAAAAATACAATTTACCTGTTATGCTTTTCGGGCATAGCTACGGTAGTTTCATTACTCAAGCATTAATAGAAAAAACCAAAAAGCATAAAGCAGTCTGTTTATGTGGTTCTGCAAAATTCTGGCAAATTTATTTGTTTTTGGGAAAATATATTGCCTGGCTTGGCGAAAAAATTTCTGGCAAAGATTCTGATGCGGATATTATCGAACTAATGTCCCCTACTCGTAATAAAAGAAATGGCGAAAGCCGATTAACAAATGATAAAAAACAAGCGCAAGAATTCGAGCACAATAAATATTTTAAAAAGAAGTTTTCTTATGGTTTTTATTATTCATTGTTTAATAATCTTTTGCATTTGCACCGAGGAAGATTATCCAAAACTATTCCTATGTTTATAATAAGTGGTGGCGAAGATGCAGTTAGTTGGGACGGATTTTTGGCTAAGCATTTATACAATACTTATAAAAAAATCGGTGTAAAAAACATATTTATAAAAATATACCCAAAAGACAAACATGAATTATTAAATGAGTTAAATTATAAAGAAGTTCAAGCAGATATATTAAATTTCTTTATAAAATATTTAAATTAAGTCATTCATTTTTTTATAGAAAAAATTTATTATTATTTTATTATTCGTTCCTATATTGAAGGAACAAGATATGTTTGATAAATTAATAGAAATTGTTAAGTCAGAATTAAATACATCTTCTCATGACTTTGCACATACCTTAAGAGTATACAATAACTGTATAAAAATTGCCGAAACAGAGTTTGCAGATACAGCAAATATGGATATTCTGCGTGCGGCAGCAATTTTACATGACATCGCACGTCCGAAAGAAAATGTCGCACTTGGCGATAAAGGTGACCACGCTATTTTAGGTGCACGTCAGGCAAAAGAAATTTTATTAAATCTCGGCGTTTCTGAAGATTTTGCAGACAAAGTATCCGAAGCAATAAAAACTCACAGATTTCGCAGTGGCATGGAACCTAAATCATTAGAAGCAAAAATTCTTTTTGATGCAGATAAAATAGACACTTTGGGGAATATAGGAATAGCCCGAGCGTATATGTTTGCTGGCGAGCATAATATGTGCATGTACTGTGATTGTGATATAAATGATTATATAAAAACCAACCTATCTGGTGGTGTATCTTCTGGTAAAATAAAAGATATGAAAAAGCATGCGCCTAACTTGGAATTCATGATAAAAAGTTTAAATGTACCAGACAGAATGTTTACACAAACCGGGAAAGAAATTGCTACGCAACGCGCAAAAAGAATGCAACAATTCTTTGACGATATGCAACAAGAAATTTCCGGGTTAAAATAAAAAACGGTAATAAATTTATTACCGTTTTTTATCTAAAAGCCTATTTTAGGTTTTATAATTTTACCCTTGGCAGCCATTTCATCTTTCAACATCTTTATTATTTCTGTACTGTCAGTAATACCCAATATTTTCGACTTTTTTCGTACCACAGAAAAATCACCTGGTGTTAAATATAACAGATTTTCTGCGCTGCCTGCTGATATATCTGCACCAAAGAAATGTCGATATGCCAGTTTGACTTGCCGCGTTGTTAGGTAATCATATTTTACTTTAAATGTAAATCTTCGCAACGCTGCTTTATCTATATTCGTCATCAAATTTGTTGTACAAATAAATGGCGTTTCTGCACTTTCCATATGAGTTAACATTTCATTGACTGACGATATTTCATAAGGCTTGTTTGCATTTTCACGCGAACCTAAAAAACTATCCGCTTCATCGAAAACTAATATGGCATTTTCCGTCTTTGCTTCGCGAAAGGCGTTCGCTATATTCTTTTCCGTTTCACCGATATATTTACTGCTTAAATCGCTGGCTCGTTTTTGTATAACTTTCATACCTAACTTTTCTGCTAAATATCTGGCATATAAAGACTTACCCGTTCCCGCAACACCATAAAGACATAAAGAAAAATTCTTTTCTATGCCTTTTGATAACTTTTCAGCAAGCAAAATTAAATCTGTATCCGTATTCAATATCTGAGAATTAAAATCATTTAATTCTTCAGATTTTTTGTCTGCTTTTACATCACCAGAAATTACTGCACTAAGTGATTTTATTGTTCTGCTGACTGCATCTTCTTGCCCAGACAATGACTTATTTAAAATCGCTGCATTAATTATACTTGGTGCAACATCATATTTATTAGCAAGTTCGGATATTTCTTCTTTTGATATGCAAACAGAGTGTTTTGCGCAAACTCTTTTCCATATTTTTTTTCGTTGCTCTGTTTCTGGTTTATGAAATTCTAAACAATATGTAAATCTGCGCAGATAACATTTGTCTATCCCAGATATACTGTTTACAATCCATATCACAGGAACTGGATTTAATTCTAGCGTACGATTAATTGATAATTTAGAAGAACTATTATCAAATGGTCCCGATTTTGTTAATGCATCCTCTGCTTCATCCATAAGCAATAAAGAACTTCTATCTTTCATCAATAAAGATTGCGCAACACATAGGTCTTGTAGACTGGACTCCCTTCTCTGTTTACCAGGCTCACCTCCCATTTCATATAAAGTTAAACCTAAACTTTTGGCTAATGCCCTAGAAAATTCTGTTTTACCTGTTCCAATGTCACCATATATTAAAATGTTTATACCTGGTACCTTATTATTTGTGGCACTCGATAAGATTTTTCCTATATAAGAAAATTCATCTTGGATATGAGAAAAATCTTTTGCGGTAAGTTTCGTTTTCCTGGATTCGCGTAATATATATTTTTTTACATCGTTCTTATTTTTAATATTCCCTGCACTAAGAACTTTTTGCACGACATTGGACAAATCTAAGTCCCCATCTAAATCAACATTAATTATTCCGCAACGCAATAATGCCGAATTACAATCCAATGTTTTATTTAGCTCACTTTCACGAACTCCACAAAACTTAGAAATATATTCCATATAATTTGTGTTCAACACAGGTCTGCGACTGCCAGAAACCTCGCCCACAAGACGACGAAGTTTGACATATCTTATCATATGAACAACAAGCGTTAATATTGGACGATATTTTTCTTCTAATGAAAATGCTTCTAATATCAAATCAATAACCTTATCTTGACCAGGCAGATAAATATCTTTGATTTCTGTATTTTTTAATATCGAACGCAAGATTTTTAAATCTTTTGTTTTGGCTTCCCGTTCATTACTAGGAAACCACATGTCATCAAAAGGATGTCCCCATAAAAATTCAGATTCTTGCTCGGCAAACTCTAGTATTTCTGATGCCGATCGTTTTGTTATTTCTCTTTTGGATATGTTGTTTAAATAAAATAATATGACATCTTGTTGCTTCATATATATCTCCCGGTTTTACAAGTTTTTCGTGCGATAATGTTTTTCTATTACTGCATTTGCAACCACGTTAAAAACTCGATGTATCGTTTTATTCCACACGAATACATATGCTTACCAACTGTGTCATCCCTTAAAAAATTCGAGTTCTTATTCAATCTATCTAACAAGTCTTGTGCTTCTTTTGGCTCTGAAATGCTATAAAGATTGACACTAAACTTATCTCTTAAATACTCTGGAACATTCCTAGAATATGATTCTATGCTTCTCTTTGAGAAATTACGTTTTTTATTAAGTTTTACATCCGATAAATATTTTTCAAAATCTAGTTTCATGTGCGCGCCCTTAGTTTTTATAAATTAACAAGAAAAAGAAGAAACATAACCTCCGTGTTCGTCATAAACATAAACCCAATTGTTTCGCTTTACCGATACAGTTGAAGAAGTAAAACCATACAACTGACCGCTTAGGCTTGTAAGATATGCTCCTTTTTCATTATATACGTAAACCCAACTACCCCTTTGTACTGCCGTAGAAATCGCCATTTAAGTCTCCTTTTTATCTACAATCATAATCTAGGTAGTATATGCGACAGTTTTGGACGTACAAAAAAGCACCTGTAAAAACAGGTGCTTTTTATTTTTCTGATGCTTATTTTAATGATTCTTGCGCTAATTTTATATAATTTTTATATTCTGTAACCAGTTCTGCAGGTGCTATGGGCACAATCATTCCACCCCAAGTAAACAAATGCCATGCCATTTCTCTTAAGCCATCCGCATGAAATTTTATCGTTAAAGTACCATCTTCGTTTTCAATCATTTGTTGTGTAGAATGAAATATATATTTTTTAGCATCCTGCGCTGCTTCTTTCTTTACAAGCCATTCTATATCATAACCGTCTTCTTTCCCAGAATAAACTCCGAAAGACCTTATAGAATATTTATGTATATCAAAACCTTCCGCATCAAAAAAGTTGTCTAAAACTTTTACGGACGTTATATCACACAATTTATACTTTACCGGACTAGAAATGTATCTTTTATTGGCCGCGATTAAATAATTATTTCTTATACCATATAAAAACCCTAATGGACACACAACGCGCTTTCTACCATTATATTCAATTTCTGCCTGCTTAAAACTCTGGACAGATTCTTGTAAAGCACCGATAATACCATTATCGATATTCAACCTTGGACCTGGTATAGCAACTGCACTTGTCGCCCCTGCAACATCTTCTGCATTATTTTCCGTTTTTAAATTTATTGTACCTAATTTAGACGCAAGCCGAGATAACCCACCAGATACATTTGAATCATTTGTTAAAATCTTTGCTGCAGTTTTTAAATTTATCAAATCTTCTTCGGATATAAAATTTAAAGGTAATTTATTAAGGTCTTTTATAACCAATTTATAAGATTTTCTGCGGCTGCCATCATCAATATAATCATATGTTAACCCGTCACCAAAAAGCGTTTTTAGAACATTCAGCATTCTTTCAGTGGTCTTTCTGGACCACCCAAAATGAACCATTATTTCTTCGTATGACATACCAGAAAAAGTACGACTGCGTAATTCATTGATAAAATCGTATAATTCATATAATCGATTATAATTATCCCGCATGATGTATTAACCCCTTATTTATAGTTAATTTACCATATATTAAATTTTTTGGCAATATTTCACTTTTTCATGTTATTAAACCAATACGACATTTTTGGTCTTGTTATAAATTTTTATTTCAGAAAATTCTTTACACTACGTACTTTTTATTTATGATATAAATCTGACGTTTAGAGGAATACGATATGAAAGCAACAGAAGAACAATTGATGCAACGCATTCAAAAAATGATATTTGATTCCAAAGAAATCGGATATAATCCGACATACTTGACACAAATGTTAAACACCCAGGGTGCAATAGCAACCTGTAAATCACTTATAAACAACAAGAACATATCTACCGGTTTTAATAAACTATGGTCTTTAAAACGTTTAGATTTAACAATAGAAAATATTATTCTAGAAGAAGCATTCTCTGATCTTTTTACCGAAACCGAAAAGAAAATCGCGCGTGATAAATTAAATGCATTTGGATATAAAATATAACAAAAAATGTCGGAATAAAAAATCCGACATTTTTACTATTTGATTTTTATATATCCTAATCCTATTTCCGAATAAACGGTGATAAGCGCCTCGCCCTTTCCAAGTTTTTCCATACAACTTGTTCTAAAATTATTTCTATGCTCTTTGGTTGCTTTTGCATGAAATAGCATATTTGCCAAAAAATTCGCTTTCAATAAAGAAGACAAACCTTTTTTTGTACCGTCCCTAACAAGCACAATTAAATATATTTTTGTGTGTTGCCCGTGCATCATCAAATATTGCATATCTGCTTCTATGCTATTATCGTATTCAATAATATCTGTTAAATCATTTATTACACAAACCATTGGTGCTTTGTCTGCCAATTTTTGTTCGGATAACCCTTCACGAAATTCTGATTCCGCGACAAGCGCTTTTATTGCGCCTACTGCTGTATTCATATCGTCAACAGAATTCATCAGAAATCTGCCGTCTCTTTTATAAACTGGCAAAAAGCACCTATCTATTGGGTCTATAAACACCACTTGGCAAGCATCTTCATCGTATTTTGGCATAATAGAATTAAATATATTATCCATAATCATATATTCTTCTTCTACTGTATCTCCTAAATTTATTAAAAGCGGTGATATTTTTGCTAAATCTGCAACAATTGGTCTAATTTCTGATTTTTTTAATAATTCTGGCTCGCCTTTATTAAATTTATCTCGAACTGCTTTATAATCCCATTCTTTAATTTTCCACCCAAGTGCTATTGGCAAAACATTCTTTTTATCTTGAAATTCTGGTGTCTTATATATATTTTTTTTAAATCCTTCTATATATTTATATTCTCCGCTAGCATAAGCCGCTATATCTTCTTTTAAAAAGTTGATACAATTCCACCTAGCATTTTCTTCAATTTTACCACGATGAAAATAACGAACTAATTCTTCTTCTAAAACGCCCATTTCGACAGGAAATGTATGTAGGTTCTTTTGGAATTTTACACCGTTGACAACCAAGAATTTTGCTATTTTTAGATTCTCTTGATTTACATATATTCTACCATTTTTTCCTTTTTCAACCATAAACAATAAAGCATAGTACAGCGGAGAACGATATTTTTTATCCAACTGATTAACTTTTAGTCCATGTACTTTTATTAAATGTTCCACTATATTATAATGACCTTCGGATGAAGCAAGATGCAACGCACCAACTCCCGTAGAAGTATCAACTAAACTCGGGTCCAAACCATAGTCGATTAACTCTTTTACTATATCTAAATTTCCTGTAAAAATTGCATCATATAAAGAATCTCGCCCATATTCATCTAGTGCCAATATATCCAGACAATCCCTATTTGCGATAAAATCTTTTACTTCTTGCAGATTGCCCTTTTTTATTATTTTTGAAAATTCGCCTGTACGCAGTCTTGGATTAGTCTTTTCTTTTTTCATCTTTATACCTCTGTTGGTTCATTATCATTTAAACTTAATATCGGTGCAGAAAAAACATCTGCATAACTATCTTTACATTCTGTATGAATGGGTATTATCTTGGCAGGAGAAATCTTCTTAACAAATTCTTGCAAATCAGAAACTTGTGCATGACCTGATGTGTGTACCTCTATTAAATGCTCTTTATATGGTTCCCAAATCTTCTTCCTTTCTAAATAACCGTGCCACATAGAATAAATAAAATCGTAATCTTTAATCTGGTTCTTTAATAACAAATTTATCAATGTTCGATTATATTTTATAACATATTTTTCTGGGGACTCTGCAATTTCTTCAATCGTTATTTTTTTTGCGCTATGTGTCTTAAATATTCCTTTGGCAATCATTTTTTCTGCTATCTTTTGATTTCCACCGTAATAAATTTTTACACAATCAACCATTTCTACTGTTGGCACCCTTTCTGACAATTCATGAAATATATCAAATAATGCCGCTGTATATGGGTCAATTACAAAAATCCTTCCAGTTGCTAAGCATGCTTTAATCATAGAAACCAACCTGTCTAAATTTTGAGAAGACAAACTTATAAATATTGCTTTCCCAGAATTACGCAAAATTTGCACCAGATGTTTATACACTGCGTCTTCGGTCGGGTATTTTTCTTTTGCCTCAGTACGTGATAAGCGCGTACCTTCCATAATCAGATAGTCTGGCTTCTTGACCTTGTCCGCCAATTTCCATGACTTCCAACTTTGATTTGAATGAAACCTGATATCTCCCGTATACAATACTCTTTTCTTTCCGTCAGAAATTTCATAAGCACACGCAGCTGGTGCATGGTCTACTGGATGTACAGTTATAGTTAAATCCCCTATTTTTATACTTTCGCCTGAATCAACATCACGAATATCCAAATGCGATATATCAAAATTTCCTGGCAACAAAGGTTGTATTTTTATCAGTATTTCATGTAAAGTTTTCGACATGTATACAGGAATTTTGGGATTAATTAAAGGAAGCATTCCGTAATGGTCTGGATGATTATGCGTTATAAAAATAGCATTTACAGAAGGTTCTTCATCTGCATATATACCCGAACAATTTACTTTATAATCAGTTAGACTTTTCCCTTCTTCTTCCATCGAAGATAAAGGCAACCCAAAATCGAATAAAACACGAGTTGCGTCTGTTGCAATTTCTACACAGTTTCCACCGATTTCATTTGTTCCACGATATATACAGATTTTCATTGCCGCACCTGATTTACCTTAAACCAACCCATTTTGGACAAGACGAACGCGCAGGAACCCTGGCATTGTTTTTTGCACCACATGCACCAAGATTTTGTCTTTTATCAAACCCTACACCTAGTACATGACTGCCGTTGGTTTCTATTATTCTACACCCATTCCAAAAACGACATGTTGCACAACAATGAACTGTCGGTCCAAGATAACTTTCACACTCTACGGTGCCACCATTTGGTAATTTTACTTTGCGCCCCATTATTTTATCTCCTTGAAGAAAAAATTATAAACTGCTGCATATTCCCCTGGTCGTAATGTTTTGCTGCTTTCTATTTCAGAACGATTATTTAATCTTGCAACTTGCTTTCCTGCGGGGTTCATAATCGCCCCACCTGCGGCAAAACCTATTATATGTCTGTTCACAGATTCAACCCTGTCGTCAACATATCTTCCGATAAGTCTTTCCCTGTCGTCATACACATAGCCGCCAGAAACACGACCAACAGGCGCAAAAACATTGCCCATATTATCAACAATTATCTTGTTTATACGCATATTAATCCTCTTTAACTATTGTGTACTTTGCTTGTGTCACAACAAATGTTTGTATTCCTAATACTTTCATAAGTTTTCTTGTCTTTGGATGTTCTGATTCATATTGCTTATATTGTACACTATCTTTAAAAATTAATACCGCAGGAATTATATTTGCATCTAATGGTAGGAAGTCGAAACTCTTTTTAAAGTTATCCTTATTAAGTTGCTTCCAATATGTATATATTTCCAAAACGCAGCGCAATAAAGTTTCAGAATTATCACGTCTTTTTAACTCTAACAAATACACATTGTTTTCATTTTTATTGAATGCAACCAGGTCTATCTTACCTACGCCAGTATCTTTGTTCGTCTTTTTTAAAGGCACCTGATAATCAAAAACTTCACCAAGTTCTTTATAAACCTTTTCTTTATGTATTTCTTTTGCGATTCTTTCTTCTTCACGATTGGTTGCCGGCGTATTTTCATCTAGTTCTGGATGAAATTCTTTATAATTCTCCCTGTTTACTTGCTTTATATGATTACCAGTTAATATATCCATATTATTTAATAACCAATCTGATATAATTTCTGAATAGTATTCTGAATTGCTTCTATCCATGGATTTACCAGACCAATTGATAAAACCCTTTTTATACAAAGAAGAAAATCCCTTACCTTCTTTTTTCATTGTCTCTAAAATGTTTAGGGTTTCCTGACGAGTATATTTTTTCGGCATAAAAATCTCCTTTTAAATAGCGCAGGGGCTTAACGTACCCTTTATGATTGATGACGAGTCAATACGGCAATCAGCTTGGGCTGTATGCACCCCAATGCAGATAAAGCTGCACCACTTATACAAATTTAAGTAGTTATAGATGGTTGTCACCCTTCTTCATATAACCACAATAGATATATACCAAACACATAAAAAAAAGTAAATCATATTTAAGAAAAGTTACCTTTCTTGTATTGGTTATATATCCACTTAATTTATAATCTACCTATACCCCAAATTTGGACGCGACCTAATTATCGTTTTAATTGTTGCAAAAAACAATTGGGTATGAGACAATTTAAGCACACGTTATTTATGTTCAAAAATGCAAGGTAAAAATATGAATAAAGATCAACTATGGTTATTTTTGCGTTTTTTTATAGGAAATTTTTGTCGAAATGTAAATTCTTCTATATGGGAAGGTTCTACGTACAGGGATTTTGATTTAGTATTTAATCTGAAACCCTATAAGAACACACCAAAAACAGCATATATTACTTTTATAAAATCTGTAGACTCTTTCGAAAATACTTTAAAAAACGGAATGTATCCTGCGGTGTATTTATACAAAGATTTCAATGGCCAACAATGGCTGGAGGTTTGTTACGGTGTATCTTTTAAAAATATGGGGTTCTTTTTAAAAAAATGGGGGATTCAATCGGCATCAAAATCTAAATCTTCATATGAAGGTAATTTAGTAAAACAAGCGTGGAAAATAGAAGATTTAGATAAAGATTCTTTTTTTGAGGCGTTAGATAGTGTATGTGATCAATTTGATTTGGTGAACGGCATCATAGAGAAAAAACAAACCGCCCATATATTCGAGACAGAAAATGAGTTTGACGGTGAACAAACTTTTAAAACCGTTCTTAATTTGATAAAAGAAAAAAAAGACTTGATATATGAAGTCCCCAACCCACAGAACCCAAACGAACCATTTTATCTAGACTTTTTTTCAAAAGGATGTTTTTGATAAAGTTATGTCCGGAAAAACAAATTTATTTTTACAAGGTGCAGCCGGAACCGGGAAATCTTATTTAATCGAGGCAATAGAACGAAATCACCCAAACACGGTTGTTGTTGCATTTACTGCATTGGCGGCTTTAAATGTAAAAGGTGTCACCATACACTCATTTTTTAAATTGGTTCCATCACCATATATCACAGAAAAAGATCTAGAAAGCATACCTGTTTCCTCAAAATTAAAAAGTGTCGAGTTATTAATCATAGATGAAATATCGAACGTCAGACCAGATATATTAGACGCGATAGACGCTTTATTAAAAAAGGCGAAGAAGACTCCTTGGAAACCGTTCGGAGGCGTCAAAGTTTTGTTAACGGGTGATGTTTATCAAGTTTTGTCTTTTTATAACGATAACGATAAATTAGATGATATAATCAATGATATAAAAAGGCGATACGGTGATGAATTCGGGAAAAATAGATGGCCGTTATTCTTCAATTCAAATGCATATAAAAAAGGTAAATTTCAATTTGTTGAATTACTTATGCCACATAGACAACAATTTGACGAAAAAGGAGATAAAGAAGCACGAAGTTTCTGGACTCATTTGAATCATATTAGATACCAATTCGATTTAGAAGAAACCGTAGATTATTTTAATGAAAATTGTTATAAAAATGGAGATGAAAAAGAAGGTATATTTATAGCTGGCACAAGAAGTATCGTGGACGAAAAAAATGAACAAGGCTTAAGCAGTTTACCTGGAGAAAAAGAAGTTTTTATAGGTACTGACTGTGGCTGGCGAATTGCCAATAAAAAAAACACTCAAGAATCCGAAGAATATCCTTCACCGATGTTCTTGGAACTAAAAATAAATGCAAAAGTTGTTTTTACTCAAAACGATGTTGGTGGTGGTGCTTGGAAAAATGGTACTATGGGAACGGTGGTAGGTTTCGGTCAAGGCCCGAAAGGGAAATTTGTTAAAGTAAAAACAAAAGGAGGTATATATATAGTCGAACCTGTTAAATGGGAACGCTATGATATAACAGAAAAAGATGGGAACCTTGTCACAGAATCCGCGCCTAATGCATTATACAAACAAATTCCTCTTAAACTTGCTTATGCACTAACCGTAAACAAATCTCAGGGGCAAACTTTATCTAAAGTCACAATAAACCCATCAGGGTTAATGTATCATGGTCAAATGTATGTCGCATTAAGTAGAACTAATAAAGTAAAAGATATATGTTTAGTAGAAAAGCTTGGAATCAATAATCTTTATATAGACGAAAATATTAAAAATTTTTTGGGATCCCAAGAAAAAATCTACTTAGAAGAACTACAAAAAAGAAACGAATAAAAAATATAAAGTATGCACCTTGAAACACTTAATTCCATTTCCCGAGATGTAGAAAATAAGTGTTATGAATGAATCAAATGAATTCCTAGTTTAGGAATTCATTTAACCTTACGCCAATATACGTTTTATCGTTTCTTCTATTTTTTTACTATCAATATCACCATTGTCGCCGTCTTCACTTACAATAGGTTCTATTTCATTACTACGATACAATTTTAATTTTTTCTCCCACTTATCCCGATATTCGCGCAATACCATCATTCCTAAATGTTCCCAATAATATGTTTTCCCTTTATGCTTAAACGTAAAATCTGGTTTTATTGGTGTTTCACGTCCAATCAATTTTAAAGGTTTTTCGTATTCATATTCTATACCATTATCTGTTAACAAATTTGCTACTATAACCTCTGATTTTGATCTAACCATTATTCCAGACTTTGTTTTATGTTTACGCCCATCATCTTTGTCATATCCTAACCGATTTATAACACAGACTTCTGTAAATAAATTAGAATACCTGTTTAACAAATCTGATTTTGAGTCGTTTTTTAATGCTCTTAAAGAATTTACATCTCCATTATATAAAACAACCAAGCGTTTTCTTTGACGAGTTAGCGCAGTATATAACATTTCACGACTTGATAAAGGTATATGTTCGCCCATAATTAAAATAACCGTATCAAAATCACTTCCCTGTGATTTATGAACAGTAATTGCATACGCTAATTCTAATGGTGTACTATCTTGAGTAAAATCCTTTGTTGTAAATTTAAATATCTCTTTTGGTTGTGAAGAGAATTCTACCCCAGATATTTTGCAATAATAAGTACATCCAACAATTCCTATCTCGCCATTTGCAACTAATTTTTTATTTTTTTGTGTTGTTTCAATTTCTTTATTAATAAGATTTATAACCTTATCACCCTTAATTATATTACCTGGTAAAATATATTTTGAATAAGGTTTACTAATTTCTTTTTCTATCATATCTTTGCGGAAATGATCATGTATAAATTCATTTATACCGACTGTACCAATATCTTGTCTATTGCGTAGTGGACTAAGGATTTGCCATTTATCTGCGAAACTTCCTGCGCCTTTATAATCACCAAATCCCAAATTAAAATATGGTATACCATTTGATATAGTGGCACCAAAAGCAATATTAAAATCGTCTATTTCATTTTCACCAAGATTTAACTCATCTCGTAAAACACGCAATAATTTTTCTCTAAGATCATCCGGATTATTCCAGAACACAAAAGATAACCTTTCGTTTTGATTATCTTTATCATTTTTATATTCGTCTAAATAATCAAAAACTTCTTCATGTGCATTTTGTCTTATTTCTGGGTCTGCAGAAAAATGTTTACTTAATTCTACATCCATTGCCAAATGTGAAAAACTACCAAATCGTACCTGCTCTTGTAATTCCGCAAAGCCGTACCCAGACTTTTTTAATTTCTCTGCCAATTCATAAAAAGGTTTACCTGCACCAATAGGTGGCAACTGTGAAACATCCCCCACAAAAATAATTCTACGCGCATATTGTAATGCAACTAATAATGCGGCAAACATATCTTCTGTTATCATTGAACTTTCATCAATTATAACATCTCTATTGTTACGATCTGTATCTGCAGCAATTGGCAGTTCATATTTGCCGGTCACATAATTATAACATTTATTCCCATCAATAGTTTTTAGCTTATTCAAATAACCTGCAATTGTAAGTGCTGACATTTTACCGCCACCACCTTTGTAAATAGACTCTTGCATTCTTACACTTGCTTTACCCGTAGGAGCTAATAATAAAACATCCCCACCAAAATAATTACAAAGATTAGCCAAAACAGTTGTTTTCCCAGTACCTGCAGCCCCAGTTAACACAGATATAGCAGACTCTGATAATATCTTTGCTGCTTGTTTTTGCTCTTCCTCTGCCTTCAAATTCTTTTTAATACCATCTGGTAACTTTATTTCAAAGTTTTTATTAAATGGTGCAAATGAAGCTTTTTCTCGTTTATCAACTATTTCACGAATTATTTTATCTAATTCTTCAAAATATTGAAGTTTGTAAAATACCGTACCATCTTTTTCAATAACATGAATATATTTATCAAATACTTTTGAGTAATTATCCATGAACTTGTAATTATTTAAAACGTTCCTATTCAAAACGCACTTTTCTTGTATTGGTATTTCAGCGACACGTTTGAAGACATCTTCTTCTGGTAAATATGTATGCCCTTCATTACTCGCTTCATTTAAAACATATGCGATAAAAGCCGTTCCTCGACATATATCATCTGCAGAATCAACAATGCTTCTATCTGGGAAAAATTTATCCTGATATTTTTGGGGACAAAAAAACGCCAAATCCGCTTTAAACAAAGGAACCGCATCTTTTTCCTGACTTGTCTCCAAGGTTAAAGAATATGGATTGCTTAATATATCTATTTTTTCGTCTTCTACTTTCTGCCATGCTTTATAAGCCACCGAATAAGGAACAGCAACACGACACATTAACATAAACTCTTGATATTTCTGTTGCCGCATTCTATTAAAACTGGCACGATCCAGGTTCTTAATTTTAATCCCGTTAGGGGACGAACCATCTGAAACCCATTTACACAACACATCAAAAATATTTTGTTTGTTCTTTTCAGAATATCGTAACACCTCATCAGCTAAAACCTTGCCTGGTATATCAGGCATAATAACAGATAACATTACACCAAGATTTGGGAATACTTCTTTTTCTTGCCATAATCTATCGATTTCTCTCTTGACCCAATTCCTAATTTCTACATAATTCCCATTTATATATCTAAGAGATATTATTTTTTCTAAACTTCCTAATAACTGCGTTAGTACACTTATCGCAGTATCATTATTAACATGTTCTGAAGCATAAGAAAATTCTTCTCTAAACGCTGCAGGTATATTAACAACTATATCTTGTAAATCTGCTACATATTTTTCCTTATTTTCAGGGGTTGATGAATTTTCTTCTATACATTTAATTATCTGACCATAAGGCAGAATAAATCCGCCACATTCGTTATCCGAATAAAATTTAAAATTACCGTTATTATCTTTTCTTATTCTATGCTGAACCATACATTCCCAAGTATAAGACTCTAATTTTGACTTACTGTTCTCTTGTTTTCGGTGTTTAACAGGCAATTCTACAGGTTTATCAACAACAGCGACTCCTACTAATATTCTATCTCCATCTTCAACATATGGGATGGCTTTTGCATATATAAAACACAATGATTTTCCAGGAACAACATCTTTAAAAAAGGTTGTAAATATTTCTTCTTGAGTATGCCAATTTTGTATCCAACGACCTCCTACTCTACCCTTCTTTTTATCCATTAACAAAACATCAACATCGGATTCTTTATCACTAATCCCGTTTATGTGCCGTAAAATCCAAGGAACACTTTTCCCTATTAATGTTCCTGCGTTACGATCTCCTTTGTCGTACATTAGCCATCTAAATGGTCTTGCCACTAGGCTATATGCTGGGAAATTTTGTTTTCCTGATATAAATTCTGCATGCGAAGAATAATTATACGTTTTATATTGATGTTGCGAGGTTTGTATTATATCAACATCTGCCATAAAAGCACCACTTTCTGAAATGCACGGCAGGCTGTCCTTTTTTTCTTGTTCAAAAAAAGAATTTATTTCCCGGCTTCGGTTTTCGATATCCTGACATAATAAATGTGTATTTTCACCTATTGTTTTCAGCCTTTTGCAAGCAAAATTCTGTAAAGGACAATTACATATTGCACCTATAAAATCATTATCTTTCCATGGAATTCTAATAGACACATGTTGAGCCACTTTGACAACCTCTTATTAATATTATTATGTTGATTATATAAAAACTATCTATAAAAATCTAGGCGCAAAATCTTGTTTTACTTTTGTAATTTTATAACATCATCATTATATCTGTATCTAATTTATTACAAACGTACTTCCATTAATTTTAGTTCTGGCTTCATCCTGTTTTTTAACTTTTTACTCAGTTTTTACAGTTTGGAGACGTTTTATTTTATATGAGCCACAAGAATAACAATAAAATATAGAAAAAACAAGATAAGCATCTACATACAAAATATCTTAAATTCACTTCCTAAATTTTCTTCATGATCAACATTATCTGAAACAATTCTATTTTCCGACTTTATTTGTTTTGTTCTTCCTGCCTTTTTTCTTTCAGTATATTGCTTTTTTACAAAATTTATAATTTTCAAAAAATACTTTTTATTTCTTTTCTCCAGATTTTACGTCGTATTCGTTATATGAAGTCTTATATTTATTCGCAATAAATAAAATTGCCTCGGGGAAAATGGGCGAAGTATGTCAGAGTGGGTAAAACCCGGGATTTTGGAAAAGTAAAAACATACCAGAGCAATAACGCACTAAAAAAGTCCCAGAAACCGGCGGATTTGTGGGACTTTATATAACTTTTTTGAATTTTTTGTATTCCTGGCGGTGCAAGAAACCTTTTACCTTTGGCTTATGAAAGACCTGTGCCCAAGACACAAACGAAACGGGCAAAAACAGGGAAAAACAGGGAATTTTTGCAAAAAATGGCATTTGGGGACAATTTTTACACAACCCAGGCTAGAACATACCCGCAGATTTTCGGGATTTTTGCTCTACCTGCACAAAAATTCCCTACAAAAACAACAGGGATTTTTTTGGACTATATCAGGGAATCATCAGCGAATAACAGGGAAATTTTAACCGTAAACAGATTATTAAGAATTAACTATATTATATCTACATTGTACGCATTCTCGTGTAAAAAATCTCTACAAAAAACATAAATAAAAAATATAAAACGAGCGTCATCTTGATTTTTATATTTTTTTAATGTATTGTACGAGAAAATGATTAAAAAAAAATTAAAACCTTTAAGTCAAACAAATAAGTTTAAATTAAACTTTTTAGCGGCAGATGAATCTAATTTCAATACATTATTAGATAAAATAGAAAAACTTTACGCCTCTTTGGATGATAAAAACCCTTATTCTGCCAGGCGTCCTATAAAACGTTTCACATACAAAGACGAGATAAACACTGATTTTTTTACAGATTCTGGGCATTCTTTTACAAAACTCAGAAAAGAAGTTAAGAAATTTTTTGATGGCAACATTAAATGGCACAGTCCATACGCTGCATTTAATATAACATCCACACCATTATTGGATACGGTAGCAGCTTCAACAATTACACAAGTTTTTAATCCGAATTGTTTGTGGGACTTAACAAGTGGAAAATTTATACTGGCAGAAAAAAAGATAATACGCTTATTGGGTAAAAAGGTACTAAAATCTTCCAATCCTGATGGCTTATCTACATTTGGTGGCAAAGGGACCCTGTTATACGCAATAAAAACAGGTCTGGGAAATTGTGACCAACAACACAAAAAAGAAGGTCTGAGTGGGAAATATGCAGTTGTTTGCAGTTATGCTACGCATTTTTGTGTTGCGGACGTATGTGACTATGTAGGAATTGGTAGCAGCAGTTTAATAAAAGTTCCTCTATTGCCAAGTGGAGAGATGAATTATTCTGTTTTAGAATCTGCTCTTGAAAAAGCTATTGCAGACGGAAAAAAAATCGCTGCCGTGATATGTAATGGGGGAACAACCATCGACTTTTGTATGGATAATGCAAAAAAAATTCGCAAAATAACAAATGCTTTAGAAAAAAAGTATAATTTACCTTATAAAATCCACATCCATGGAGATATGGTTTTTGGTTGGGCTTGGTTCTTTACCAATGAAACATTATTGAAAGAATATGAATGTCCTGCCTCTAAAAAATTATTGAAAATCAAAAAAATGTTAAAAAATATGATTGCCGTTGATAGTATCGGGGTGGATTTTCATAAAATGGGTCTGTGTCCGTATAATTCCAGTTTTTTTGTCGTAAAAGACAAAAAAAGTCTGAGTCATCTCGGCGGAACGGTTACAGCACAAGATGACGGGATGTTCGGAACAAACCACCCGCACTACCATTCCATAGAAAATTCAAAAAGTGGGACTGGCATAATATCTGCGTATATGGCATTGTACACTCTTGGTTCAAACGGGTTTACTAATTATTTGATGTATTTAATGCTGGTAAAAGAGAAATATGTTGAGTTGATTGAAAAAAAGTTTAGAAATATATTCTCAATCTTAAATTCAAAATCCTTGGGATTTGAACTGGTTTTGACCGTGTCAATAGACGGTCAAGACTTTGAGAAAGACGACTATATTCAATTGTGCGACAACATTTGGTACGGTGAAACCTGCCCGTTTATGATAAGTCAAGTATTAAGATATTTTCACAATGGCAAACCAAATCCTGCTTTATTGCTTTATTCTATGTCTCCACACGTAACCGAGGAGCATTGCTTAAATTTATTAACCCAATTAGAACGAGAATGTAGAAAAATTATCACTAATAAGAGTTCAAAAAAACATTCTGACGCAAGTGTATTTGTTCCTAGATAAAACAACCGTTTTATTTTGACAAACAACCCAACATATTGATTAATTTTACATTCGCATCAGCTTTAATGCTTTTATTTGCTGGAGCATATATATTGACTCCAATAGCAATTTTATTTAGAGGCTTTGTCTGATAGTTTTCAAATTCTTGCTTTATGTACCGCTGTCTTCGCTGTGATACTTGTTTAAGGAACAAATCATAAATCTTTTTATCCTGTTCTCTTTTCGAATTTCTTATAGTATCAATAATACTTATGGTATCTTGTGGGCTGTAAAACTCCACATTAAATCCCAACTTTTTTATCTGGTTCAGTATAGCAATAGAATCTTGTTTCCTCTGTTCGTTAGAATATTCAATTGTTAACAAGCCCGCATCACCGGGTCCTCTATTAATTGGAAACACTCGTAACACACCTTTAGGCGCCAAGCCCAACACCCCCTTAATAAAAAAAGACATTATTTCAGTTTTAGAAAGGGCATACGACGGCAGCGACCATAATGCCCATTCTTGATCATAAAAGTCAACAGGTATATTCCAATCAAAAAAGTCTTCTTTGATGTGTACGTGTGAAACCGCCGGCTTATAATCAGTATAAAAATCTACATTTGTTATTTCGCAATTCATACCAATCTTACTAAACCATTGACGAACTTTAGATTGACCACCGCCAATTAACAGAATTTTTTTGTCCGAATTACGCCATATACTGACCCCTTTAGGGGCCAGATACTGCATATATTCCGGCAGTTGTCTACGGAACATCATGCCATGAAAGGGGTCATAATCAAATTTTATTTCTAGCCCGTTTCTGTTTACAAACAGCGTGTGCTCATCGATAAGTTTATGAGACATTATGTATTTTCTTTATTAGTCTGTTGTATATGCACGACACTCAGAATAAGCTTTTCCATCAATTATCGCCTTCAATGCGATATTTGTTGTTGTAACAATATTCTTTGTGTTTTTAATTTCTTCTGGTGTCATATAACGCATTTCAACACACTTATCACCTTCGCAATTACGCAATGTTCCTGAATACTTCTTGACTATAAAGAAAAAATCAAAACCCTCCGTTTTACTAGCCAAGTTACTCATAACATGTGCAAATTCTATATCCTCCGGCAATATGTCAATATCCAATTCTTCTTTTGCTTCACGAATGGCCGCCTCTGCAGCAGTTTCACCATGTTCAATGTGTCCTGCTGGTATCACCCACCAACCACCACCATAGCTAAAGAAACCATCATTACGGAAAAATAATAATATTTTGTCATCTTGCTTAATGATTAAATTAACAACACCTTTAAACATAGCTCTTTCTTTCATTTTTTTCTCCTTTTGTTAACTAGTTATAATTACATATAAAACATGCTTTATCAATTCATATTTTATATAATCATCTTGTCTTCAAGTTCTCATAAAAACACTTAAAAACCTGTTGCATTTTTGCTTCAACAGATTTAATACTTTCTCCGCTAATAAAAGCATAACCAGATGTTTCGCTAGACTTTCTTTGTACTTGGTGCTTATCACCAATTTTTGGAAAAACCTCAGCATCAAAAACACCATCTTGTGCTAAAACTTGTTCTTTTGAAAGCATTTCTGTTATTTGACCAGATTTTCTTGGCAGGAAAACATTGCCAATCACAGGATGTTTTGTTTGTTTTCCCTTAATATGTACGGGCTGGCCTATGGCCACATCAATTATCAAGTCATAAATGTCCACTCCCATAGTCTTAGAATGATTGTCTATAATACGATGTCCAGATGGTCGCCACCCAAATTCGCCAACCGTGGGCAGGCCGTCCTTATCAACAAAGCATTCCATATGAATGTACCCATTGCGCAAACTCGTTGCAGAAATAATACGCTGTATAAGTTCTTTTGGTAAAAACTTAAATTCATTCGGTTTTTTGCTACAGGCAATATGACCACGTACCTTTTGCTCTGTCATAGCCGTCAAAGGTGATGTTGGCACATATGTTACAAAAGTTTTCAATACACATCCATCTTGAACCAACCCATCTATTATCCATTCACGTCCAGAATTAAATTTCTCCACCATAAACTTATTCGGCTGAATAACTTTTATAGGTAGATTCTCAACGTCTTGTACACTTGATAATTTATATGTATCTATACAAGACAATCCTTTACGTCGTTTAAATATAATTGGATAACCGTAATTTGTTGCAAAATTTAGTATATCAGCAATATTCGAAATCGGCTGGAATTCTGTCACAGAAATACCGGACGATTTCAGTTTGTTTTTCATTTCTACCTTATCGCGTGTCCACAATATCTGTTCTGGCGTCATGGCAGACAATCCCAGCTTAGCAGCAAATATGTTTGATTTTTCCTGTAAAAACTCAGAACCATTATAAAAATAATCTGGCGTTATACCAATTTCTGATGTCCAACTATGAAATCTCTGCACTTCTTCTTCGATGGGTCTGGTAGCCGATACAACAAATACATTCCGTGCATACGTATCCATCAAATAAGACTGACTAAAATTCATATGTTGTTCAAATCTCAGAAAAATAACGTTTATATCTTTTCGTTCTAATAACTTTCTAGCTATTTGAGTTTCTGTTTCTTCCGAATATAATAAAGTTTTCTTATGTGCTTTGTAAGGATCATCAACCGCTTTCAACACAGATTCCAAGGCGGTTTCAACAGATATTTTTGAGGTATTAATATAAACATCGTAATATAGTTTATCAAAGATGTTCTTTTTATATCGTGCGAAACATCTAGCTTCATCACTTGCATCACGCTCCATAGCATATTTTAGTGGCTCTGGGTGGTTCGCTTTAGCCCTTTCTAATAAACGTTTTAGTTGCACATCCTTATTAACATCTACCAAAATAGATAAAAGAGGTTTATCTGATTGTAAAACATTTCCTGATTTAATAGCAAAGGACACACTACGTCCATCTATTATTGCTACATCATTATTGATATAAACTGAACGCATATATTTTATCATTTCGTCATCAACTTGCTCATTTGGGATTTTACCCTGCAAGTTTGACCTATAATACTGACCACAAGAAAAGTATGGAACGTCTACACCGTATTTCTTTTTTAACTCTTCTTGCAGTTTCTGTATCAAGGTGCTTTTCCCAGAACAGGTACGTCCATCGAAAGATATAATAATCTTCATCTCTTTTTCCTTTGTGCAATTAATGCTGCAAGTTTATCCAGTGCCATACTCCTCTCCACCTCTGGTATATTGCGAGTCATTAAATCTGGCTCAGCTAATTCTACCTCCATAATCATGTCTTCAACAAAATCGTATCTTGCATACGCCGGCGTATATCCAAAATGTAATTTTATGGCTTGAGCGGTTTTGTTTGCTAAATCCATAATTTTGACAGGGATATTGTCTGCTCGTACGTATATTGGAGATTTTTTTTCTGTAAAAATCCCGGGGAAACGTATAACTGCATGACTAAAATGCCCATCAATAAAAACAAGTGCATATTCACCAGTTTCTATTTTCTGAACAAACGGTTGAATAATGACGTCAGAACTACCAAATTTATCCGCTATTTCATCGGATAAGATAAAATTTTTCAGACTTTTTTTATTAAGAATATAGGTATTGTTTCCACTTGCAGAAACTGTTGGTTTAACAACAAGTATTTTCGTGTCCAATCTCTGGTAAACATCTTCTATTTGAATCCTATCTGCCCTCATCACTAGATAAGGGATTAAAGGCAAATTCAGTGATTTTAATGTTGCAAACTGCTGGTCTTTTCTTATATTCCAGCGCACCATTTCAGTGTTGTTCAATAAAGAAACTCCAGCAGAATCTAAGAAATTCAACCATTCTAAAAATTGTTTATATCTTTTATGATACCCCCATGCACTACGTAGCACCACAGTATCATATTCATCCCATTTTATTGAATTATCATCCCAAGCAACTATTTCGGCTTTAATAGACAATCTTTTTAGCGCGTCAGCCAACGCGACATCCTCAGAAATCTTGTTACAGTATTCTATTGAAGATACGACGGCTACACGCATTATGATACTCCAAAATACTTCGTTGGCACATCTTTTACTTTAGCGGCCGACTCTTTTAATTTTAAGAAACAATTTATTAAATCCGACCTATCAAATGCATATGTCACACGACCTACCAACTGATTTTTGTTTGGCCATCCAATAGATGAACCAGTTAAAAATTTTATATTGTTATCACAATAGAAAAAGCGCGACAGTTCTTCGTCATCGATAATTTTATGAGAATAATAATATTTATCCTTCATCTTAGTAAAATCCAATATTGCAAAGAACCCTGATTCTGGTAAAGTACTACTAATCAGATCAATGTTTGGAATTCCATCATAATCGGTTGGCGGCTTTTTTGCATATTTACAGATATCTTTTATAATATCATCTCTCATCTTCTTTTCTTTGATGGAATCAATACCATCTATTATTGCCTTCATCAAATAATATCTATATCGATATTCTGTCAAAATCTTTTTGAAGTATTTTTTATAAATTTTTCTTCTAGCTAAGCTGTTATTATATGCACCAGCAAATGCAGCGCACGTATCTACAGAAACAGAGTCTATAGTTTGAAATATATGGTTTCTGATTCCACCAATAATTCGTTCGTCTGCAACAATCGCCCCAGAACGCAAAGAGGCTGCATGATAAGACTTAGACAAACTAAATAAAGATATCGTACTTGAGAATGCATCCGGCAACGTACCAATAGGAACTGCCATATTATTTTGATCAAAACATAAGTCTCTATAAGTTAAATCATCTATAATAAATACCCCCCTATCCGAACAAATTTTATGTATTTTTATCAGCAGATCAATATTGTCTTTTCCCATAACCTTACCAATAGGATTATGTGGATTAGTGTTTACAAAAACCCTTGCATTAGGACAATTATCCAACATTTTTGCCAATTTACCTGGGTTGATTAACCAACCATCTTCTGGGGATAAATCAATAAATTTTACTTCTGCTCCGACACGTTCCGGAATAAAAGAAAACAACCCATAATTTGGTGCAGGAATAATAACAGCATCACCTTTTGAGACAATCAATTTTAATACAAACTCAAAACCTTGGGTTGAACCACTGGTAAATATGATATTTGACTTGGTTACACCCTTAAATCCGATAGAATTCATATAGTCGGCAACGTCTATTCGTGCATGCTCATCGCCCGCTGCCATAGGGTATTCATTCATTTTATGGGTGCTAAGTTTATTTAAAATTGCCTTTGGTATCAACGGGAATATAGGGAAATTTCCAGGACTACCGCCACCTAATCTAATTTTTTCTGTAGGGGGCAATGGCAAATCATCCACGATAAAACTCGCAGAATGTCCATATATGTCATACATTTTTTTTAGGGGCAGAAGATCTGCAGAGAAACTGTCGTATGCAAGCGGTTTCCCTATCGATGGTAATCCGTCTGGATTTAAATTACGCAAATCCGGACATCTTTCTAATAACTTCTCTATCGTACTCGAGCCCACAGATTTCAACCTTAGGTTTTATTAAAAAATAGCGAAAAATTAAAATTTGTCAACAAGTTTCTGTTATTTTAAGACATTTTTAATAACTTGTAACACAAAGTCCATGGTCTTTTTATCTGCAATAGCAAAACGAGCATATGATTCAAATGGCTTATATGCGGGCTTAAACTCTATGTTATACAAATTCAGCGCCTTCTGTATTTGCTTAGAATTTTTCCCAAAATCTACCAGAATAAAGTTACCACCTTTTTCAACAACATCAAAACCTAGTTTTTGTAACTCTGCTGAAAAGTAGCGTCTAATTACGATGGTTTCTGCAACCAATTCCTTTAATAAGTTAGGTTTAGAACACATGACTTTGATAGCTCTGGCTGCCAGTGAGTTTATTTCTATTGTTGGCTTAAATTTCTCTATGAATTTAATAACATGCTCTTGGGCCAGTGTATATCCAACCTGCAAACCAGTAAAACCAACATTTTTTGAAAAAGTTCTTATTATGATTAAATTATCAAATTCGTCCAACAAAACAGCACCATCAATTCCTGCAAAATCTGCATAGGCCTCATCCAATATCACTGGCGTGTCTGGTATTGCAGACAGTAGCTGTTTTATCTCGTCCATATTGAAATAAAAACCTGTAACACCGTTAGGGTTTGCCAAAATTACGACTTTTACACCCTGCTTTGCCTGTTCTATCAATTGTTGCAAATCAAAATTACCTTGATTGTCCGGCTCTAACCCACGTAAGGTACAGTCCAACATTTTTGCATACACTTTATACATAGCATACGTCGGCTTACAAGTTAGCCAAATATCTCCTTTTTCACTGACGGATTCTAAAACTGTCTTTATAGCTACGTCTGCACCACCTGCTAACAAAATTCTTTCTGTGGGTTGGTTAATATACTTGGCCAACGTCTCATAAACTGTTTTCAGTTCTGGGTAGGCACTTGCCTCTTCAATGGTATATCCAGACATAATCTCATTGAATAAATCAACTGGCATAGACGGATATCGTTCATTCATACCAAGCCGAACTTTATCAAGTCTTGTATCATAGTCTTGTCTAGGCCTTATTATGTCCTCTGACAAACTTCTTAATTTTATCATAAACTGCCTTTTTATCTAGTAACAACATACTTTATAATTAATAAAAATCAAGTGGCTATATATTCCAAATCTTATTTAATAAAAAATCAAACAGTCATAACATCTGATTCGCGCTTAAATATCATGACAAATGTAAAATCAACCGAAGCTCATACAACCTACCACAAAACAATTTTGTCACAAACAAAAAATTACCAATCTGCACTAGAACCCGCAGATTTTCGGGATTTTCACCCTGCCCTGCACAAAAATTCCCTACAAAAATAACAGGGAATTTTTCAGAACATATTAGGGAATTATCTGCGAATATCAGGGAATTGATACACTATTTTTTTGGGAAATCAACCAGACCACTCGAGGTATTTAAAATCGCCTCCATACAAGATTTTGCATAATTCTTATTTTTTGTATCTGTAACCTTCTTTGCTACTTCAAACAAATCGGGCGCCCAAATAATAGCTATATTATCAGCTTCCGCAACTTTAAGAGCCTTAGGAGTACAACACTCTTGTTTTTTACGGTTTACCAATTCTTCTTTTCGAAAAGAATTAACGACAACCAAGCCCTTAGGCATATCATCATTCTCACCACAAACTAAGTTAAAAAAGTGATTTCTGTTACTAGACATTTGACTTATATCAGAATTTGTTGCCCATCTGTCATGTCCCTTTGCATCACCTAAAAGAATACTTCCATTATACTTTATGTAGCTATCAATTTGCAAAGCTTCTGGTTTATTCTCATATTCTTTGGCCTCTGCACCAAGTATAGAAAAAGCCATATTAACAGCATCTTCTAATTGTTTATCTTTTGCAAATAATAAAGCCCTCAATTTTCCAAGACGTTTTCTTCCTTATTTAATATTTTATTTCTTTCTGTTAAACAAACAATTTCTGTCTGGTTTTTTCTACGTTCTTCTGCACATTGCAGTTCAGCCATAGTTTTATATATATCATCTTCCAACCAATGGGGAATTTCTTCTATGTCAAGATCGGGTTTGTGCACAAAATCATTAAATCTCTCTAGCCAGCGAATAAACTTTTCAGCAATCTCAACTTTCCGCTCAGCTGGTATATCAGCAAAAAAATCCTGACAAAAAACCATATGACCACGTTTCTCGCCATAATGCCCCAATGAAGCATAATACACCAAGGGAGCGCCAGATGAATTTGTCAGTAAGACAGGAACATTTGGCAACACATCAAAAACATATTTGTATGGAATATTTTCAAATACATCTAATAATTCTTCAGACATTTTCTGCAATTTTTTATCATTGCTTATTTTTATATCAAGTCCTTCTGTCGGACGTTTTCCAGGAAAGTTCGAAATACTGGCAATTATATCGACAGAACTAAAATCTTGCTCGCTTGTCCATAAAGAATCAATAGACAAACAGACAAAAACCAATTTACCCATTTTCTGGGCATCATCTAGCTCATTCCACCAATGCCGACAGTAATCTTCTATTGCTTTACAAGGGTGATCCATAGAAATATTTCTTGCACCCAAACATAAAACTATTATGTCATAAGCTGACAACGATTTATTGCTACAAAAATCTATATATTCTGCACCTTTAATTTTTTGGCCGACAGAAGCTATTTTTGATTGCATATAGTTCTCCACTTATTTAGATAATGTTATATTTATATATCATTAAAAATCAAGCTAAATTCAATATAATTTTACACACAAAACAATAACAAGTATTATTTTAACATTACTTGTAAAAACACATATCACTCCCTATATATGTTAGAGAGTCTTAAAAAGCATAATGAAAGATCTATACAACTTACTTTTTCATAGTCTTAAACTAGATTTAAGGAATCACATGAGCAAAGCTTTGTCCTATGAAATGCTTAAAAAAAATTATGATATAATATTAACCAACAACGACTTATATCATGAATCAGATTGTAATTTATTTAGTATATTATATTTGTTTAGGCGCAGGTTTCCGAGCGGGAAAAAAGCCCCCCTATACTCCAGAGAACTGCTAAAAAATCCTCTATTTCAAAAATACCGTAAAAATGTTAATAAAATTGCCGCCGCTTTAAATACAGGAAAAAGCATACGCGAATATTTACCAGAAGATATTAATAATTTAAATAAATGTAGGTTTACAAACTCTAATAAGGATCACTTACTAACAGAATGGGGGATTACACACATACATCTTTTTACACGTCAAGAAAGAAAATTATTACAAGAGCGACAAGAAAACGATGACAAATATATACTATACTCTATATTAACACATGATAAAATTTTTTTCATCGACATCCAAGATCACACCAGCATAACCAATACACAATTATTAGATATTATTCATAATAATCTTACAGGCAATGCATTATCAGTTTTTATTGGATACAACGATAATATAAAAGGCAGTTATTTTGACAAAAAAAAGATAAAAGAACTAAGGAAACTCGGCATAAGCTTTTTTCCAAAAATAAACGAACAAGGAACCAGCTATACAAGCGGAATGTACAAATTATTATGCTATCACTCCTATACCCAAGTAGAAGAACAACTAAAAATAATAGCTAGATGGATTATTGAGAATTATTCATATATCTTGGATGCTATACACTTAAAATATCCGAATATTAAACAAGTAGAAACATTAGATATACATATGGGATTTGAAAAAAAACATACCAAATTTACACACGTTTTCTTATTTACAAATATAAAAAAAGCAGAACCAATAATATTAAACGTGCAAGATTTTCAACCAATTCAAATTATAAATAACATATTAAAACAATTTGACATGTTATAAACACTCTCAAAATATCATTTTTTAGTAACTTTACTATCATAATAAACTAATCAAGTTCACCCGGAAAAACATGTAGCAATATTCGCTTCATCGCCTCAACCGAAATGTCGCTTCCTATTTTTATTGAATATTTAACTGACTTACCAGCAAGATTTTTTTGCTCTACACGCCTTGTTTTTCTAGGCGCTTTTTTCATAAGCATATAATATTCATCTTCACTAAGATGAGAACATTGATCTCTTATTTTGCGACCCAAGGTCCATAAATAATGATCTAATTTTTTATACGAGACACGCACCCCTAGTTTATCAATATATTCACAATAGGCCATATAATTTTTATTTGTGGCAGACACAAGATTTTTCCCTTCTTTGCGATAATAAAAATCCAATAACCCAGCAACAAGATTATCATATATCGGGAAATTATCTCCCTTATCCAAATATCGGCTTAAAATAGAAAAATATTTTGTTGTGAACGAAAACGCTACTCTGACTATGCTATCAGCATTTTCCTGTTTTCCTTCATTATTCTGAAATTTTTGTTTATTATTATAAGAAGTCTTGCTGATTATCTGCTCCATCACAATGGACTGAACTACTTGCTTATCACCAGCATCTAACGCTTCCATAATACCTTCTCTTCTTTTCCACAGCAACCTTGCTAGCTTATAACAGTCATCTGCGCCCATTCTAGTACTATAAAATGCATTTATCAGTGTAACTACAATGTATATTTCTTCCAAAGAAGAGTTTTTATGAACCAAGCGCGGCACATATTCTTTTAAAACGAGTTCATCAAGTTTATAACGTTTATCAACAGGATATTTTGTACAAAAAATCTCAATAATTTCATCGCTAATAACAAAATTATCATTGTACCAAAGTTCCATAATTATATCCTAATTTATTAACGAAATCATTTTACCTAATATTTTGTCACTATCTTCATTCATAATGATAGGCAAATATTTCTTATAATTATCAGAACAAAGCAAACCATATTCTTTCATATTTTTAAAACGTTTAATTTTTAATTCTGCGTTTCCTATCTTGCACAAAACTATATCATTATCCGTTGGAATCTGATCTCTATAGTATTTAAATAACACTAAATTATGTTCATGCAGTGTTGGTTCCATCGAATCTCCTGCAACTTCCATAACAAACAAATCACGAGGGTTATATCCATGTAAAAAAAGCGGAGGAACAGCAACATAATATTCAATTTGATCTTCACTAAATCTAGCATTTACTCCAGCTTGTGCCATACCATAACAAGGAATTTTAATCAGACTAAGATTTTGATTAGTGAAAAAGCTATATTTAAAACCATCCCTGACAACTCTTCCCTGTTCTTGTAAGCGTTTCAAATGATATAAAATAGTCGGCTTTGGCAAATCACCCCCAAGGATTTTCTTTATTTCGGTCAGCGTTTTCGGACCATTTTTTTGTAATAAAATCAGAATGTTTTCAGGGTTAGCATTTGACATATTATTCACCTTTTCACACCGACTATACACACCGTAAAAACAATTGTAAAGAGAAAGTTATAAACTTATTTTTTTGTTTAATATTTTTCTTGCATTCAATAACATATTTTTGCTAATCTGGTACAGAAAGGAAAACTTTCGTGGCCCCGGCAAATCCGGATGTATTAACGAAAAACTAAGGAGAAAACTATGTTTTTCACAGACAATACAAAGTATTACGGTCTACTAACCAGACTGGCAGTATGGTCCAAAGGCTTTCAAGTTTATGGATTCAATCCCGCTATCTGGCGAAAAGATAAGTATGGCGATATGATGTATTGGGATGCATATGGCGACCGTAACTCCGACTACGGTTGGGAGATCGACCACATCTATCCGCAATCCAGAGGAGGTAGTGACAATTTGGAAAATTTACAACCCCTCCACTGGAAAAACAATGCAAAAAAATCAGATAATATCTGACGCATCGGCGGTGAGTTGTCAACAACAACTCACTGTCATTTTATCACATAACAAACAAAAATACAAAGGTTAAAAAAAATGGCAGAAATACACATTTTATACAACAAAGGCAACAACACCTGGTACGGCAAACAATCTGGCGCTAAACGTATATCTTTTGGGGGAATTCCCACTCAATACGAAGCGATAAAACAAGGAACAAAAATAGCAAAAAATCAGCAAGCAGAATTAGTTATTCATAGAAAAGACAATTCGCAAATTCGTGAACGAAACAGTTATGGGAAAGACCCCTTTCCTCCTCGCGGATAAAAAAGCAAGCCACAAAAAGTGGCTTGTCTTTAGCATCAACATAAAAACCTATCGCAGCAATACTAAGTTCTAAAAATCGTCAAATAAGATTTTTACTTAAATTTCAACGACTACTTTTTACCTTGTTTTTTGGGTAGCATGTGATACTTTTCAAAAAAAGGGGGCACCAACATGCCGCAACAAGCAAAATATTCTGACTATCTGAATAAAATTGTATCTGTTGTCATGGACAGACCATTGGGCACAAAGCACCCAAAGCATGGCTTTGTGTACGAAGTAAATTACGGCTATATTCCAAACACAGTTTCTGGTGACGGCGAAGAGCTTGACGCATATGTTTTAGGCGTAGACAAGCCGCTAAAAGAATTCACAGGACGTTGTGTAGCAATTATTCACCGTACAAACGATAACGATGATAAACTGGTGGTTGTTCCGGACGGCTTACAGATAACGAACCAATTCATAGAACAAAAAACAAAATTCCAAGAACAATGGTTCAAACACGAGATTATTAGATAACAACCTGTAAAGCAATAAAATACCATACTATGTCAAACCATTTCCTTATATGAACTTTTTTATTTCCTCTAAAGTTAAACCAGTTATGTTTCTTTGTTCTAAAGTAGAAAAATTATCTACCAACCACTTGTATACCTCTTCTTCACTCATATCTTCATCAGCAATCAAATTTTCCAACTCTTTTGCGGTAGGTCTAGATAAACCTATTCCCATTAAGCTAATTCTTGTCTGCTGACAAGCACCCATTTCCATAAATAAATGTATCGGAGGAATTTCATAGTTATACTTCTTTATTTCCAATAAATAGGTTAAAATATCTATGTAACACTTTACTCTTATCATGCAATCAAAACGAATATTTTTTTCTACAAGAGCCAAAATATCTCTAACTACATTATTTATTTTTATTGACTCATTCTTTTTGATTTTATAACTAATATAATCACTTATCATCATGGAAACAGGAAAACCACGAATCCATTTATCTGCAAATAAAATAACCTTGTTTAAAAATTTGCCACTGTTAAACGTCTGAGCAGCCAGATGCTTATTTGCTTGCCTAATGACAAAATTTAAACTCTCGCTAAATAATGGATCCGATGGATATACAGGCAAATATTTTGTTATTTCTCCTTTTTCATAAGCTTCTAACAACTCATTATACAAGCGTTGTTGTTTTAATATAGATATATGAGGATTCTTACGTAATATAACATATGGAAGTTCTACACCCTTTTGTTCTAATTCATTTAGCACTTTATATAGTGTATCCTTTTGATAGTCTGATAATTTTTGTGTAGACGCGCTCAGGAAGATAGACAATTTATTTTTCTTGTATTCTAAAAATAATTTATTAGTAGCACTTTCTTCTTCTGGTGAAACCCAATCTTTCTCTCTTTCGATGTAAGAAATTATACTGTCATAATGATTAAAAATAGTGTCATATAGTGCGGACGTTAATTCTTTATCCTTTTTTTCGTGAGCTAACGCCTCTTGCCAATTATCATAATTTATCAAAAAAACATTTCCGTATAAATCTTTAGATAAGCGACCAGCCCTTCCCGCTAAATTCCAAAAATCATGAGCGGACAAAACAACTTCTTTTGAATTACCCTTTTTAGGATTTTCTATAAATATATTTCTAGCCGGTAAATTAACTCCTTCTAAGAGAGTCGAAGTACAAATCAAAAACCTTATCTGGCCATCCTTGTTTTTGAAAATATCCTCTATTCCCAGTCTGATAGTCGTCGGTAAATTACCATAATGAAAAGCTATTCCCCTTTTAAGCATTAGAGCTAACGAAAAATCTTTATGTAAATGTTTTTTTACATAATCAATCAAATCTTTCATAGATTGATCCAATTCTATATCACGACCAATCGTATCATATAACTTATAGGCAATTTTTTCTGCATCATCTGGACCATTAGCAAAAATTATACTTTTTTCATTTTCTGGTGTAAATTTATCGACACAAAAAGCAAGTCTATTAACTCTACTTGAAAGCGAGGTCTTTTTCTTTTCTGTTTCTATACTCCCCAAATCAATAAAATCGTTGTCTCTTAATAGTTTTAGTTTTGCTTCGTTTTGCCCAATAGTAATAGAGATAAGATTTTGTACGACAGTTGTATCCTTATTATCTATGCTATAAAAATTTTTATCAAATAATGAGTTAAAGAAATTCGTATTTTTTATGAAAGGGCAACTAAACACTACAGGTACTTTTTTATCATGTGTTATTATATCAGATACAACGTCTTGTAAAATAATTCCTCTTTGAGAAGAAGATATTTGCTGTGCTTCATCAACTACAACCAAATCAAAGTTTACTTCTTTATCTGTATTAATAAGAACATCGGCTCTTTCTTGAGTTAATACATATATAATTTTTTTTACAGTAGTTTTATTTGTTGGAATAGAAGTAATAACAATATCTTCTTTTATATTGTGTTGCCTTATATATTCTCTTAAATCTGTTATAGCCTCATTTATCAACGCTCGTGTAGGTAAAAGGTAAAGTATTTTTACTTCATTCGAAGAAATTACTTTTTTTACAATATATTGCTTTAATATAAAAGATTTTCCTGCTGAAGTAGGAGCAGAAAAACTAATAGACGAGTTGCTTTCCAAATAATCCCACAACTCTTTTTGAAAATCAGTTAAAACCTTATTTTCTAAAAAATCTACTGAATTAAACGCTGTTTTACCAAGCATTTCTAATTTTAAAAAAATATTTTTTCCAAAATTATTTTCTTTTTTTACATCCAAATAATTTAAAGCAGGGAAATTCGACAATCTTGACAAAATTACACTTATTGGTTCTAATATTTCGGGCATATCGTACCGATAAACAATCCACAAATAAATTGATATCAAATATGCTAATTTTTTATCTTCTGCCTTTGAAGACAACGAAAAAATGGAAGCGATTTTTAACAAGTCATTATACGATAGAGAATGTTCTAAACATTCGTCACTACATATATTAAAAACTTTCTGTAATGCCGATTTTAAAAAACAGTCTATCTTTTCTTGAAAACCATACGTCTGCCTAATATCATCAACAATGTCTTGTATCTCAACTTTCATTTAACTGCTCCAAAAATTTTTTTCTAAAATCTTTTATAGACTCAAACGGCAAAACAATAAAACGAAAATAATATTTTTCTAACTTAAAATTATCTATGGATTCTTTAAAATAGCTAACAGCTTTATCTATTTCATTTTTATAAGCCTCTTTAAAAATCTCTTCAACGACCGATTCATCATATTCTTTTGAATAGAATTTCATATTAAAACCAACCAAACATACGGCTATTTCTTTACGATAATTCGACTCCTTTTTTAATGGATTAAAATAATTTAAAATCATTTCTTTCTGTTCATTTGAACAATCTGGCAACGAAAAATGAGTATTTATTAAATCTATTTCAAAATCTTTTTTTCCACATTTTTTATCTTTTACATATTCATTAAGCAAAAAACCTTTTGATGATTCAACGGAGTCTTCTATTGCACTTTTAGGATTTCTCTCATTGTACATTTTTGATTCCCCGTGATATAAAATCAAGTTTTTTTCATCGAATTGAACATGCAAAGCATCAGCACCAAATACAGGCATATTAGATGCCGTTTTTAAAATCATTTTACATACTATCTGTGGCGCGTCAAAAAAATTTTGTAAAATTAAATATAAAATAACTTCTCCGAATTCGCCACTAGTAGCACTGTTATTAAAAAGGTTTTTTACCCGCTTAAATATTTTTTGCATTTCTGAAAAATCATTAGCCTTAGATTTTTCTAATGCGTCTTTTCTCATATTATATGGAATAGAATAATACAATGCGGATTTTACTAAATATGATAAAAACTCCTCCGTCATAGGTTTCCCATATTTAAACGGCAAATAAAAAAAATCCCCCTCTAACTTAGAATTGTCAGAATCTATCCAGTGGAACTCGTGTCTCTTCAGCCTCGCTTCAAACGCCTCGTAATTTGCATCTTTATTTATTATTTTATTCATCACAAACTCTTTGCATCATTTTTACAACAAACGTATAAAAAAACAAGCGCTTTTTAAGTATCAACTTGATTTACTGCTATTTTCATTTTACCTTAATTTCAAAAGGTTATGATATGAAAAAGTGTTTGGATTTTATTGCGGGGACAGAAGAACAAACTATTGCCAACAGAATTGCAATAATTAACACGTATAATGTTTCCAAGGTTGCAAAACAGGTCTCATATCCGCTTAGTTTTAACAGATTTGACGACCAAATACTACCTTTAACCAAAAATGCAATTGCAGACTTCAAACAACTTGTCCGCGCCAACAATGCTAACCTGCCGAAACACATCGCTGATCTTAAATCACAGATGCGGATAAAAAACTTTGACAAATTGCCGCACAATCCAGATGGCGAATTTATATTCAAAGTAGATAATAAAGTCAAAAAGTT
>CALXLS010000004.1 GCA_944389265.1 uncultured Alphaproteobacteria bacterium | reverse complement strand
TGCCTAAGACCTGCCGCCAGCGTTCGTTCTGAGCCAGGATCAAACTCTCAAGTTTTAAAAAACCTGTAGTTAAGTCCTGTGCATACTAAACTAAGCTGACTTATAATCAGTTCGTCTTTACATATATATCATTCGCAAGACAAGTTTTAACGAGGTTCTACTTATTGTAAACCTACTACCTGTCTAGGATATGCACATTTGACTTAGTCAAAGTTTGGATATTTCCAAATTCAACTGTCTGCATATCTCTTCTTGAACAGATTTTTGAATAATTCAAAAAATCTTTTGATGAGCTGCTTTTATTCACAATGTTTGCGTAATTAACAAGAACCCTATTCATTTGGTCGTTCCGTTAACCGCAGAATTTCAGGGGTTGAGAGTTTTTTGATTTATTCCCAACTTGAAAGCCCGCATAGTATGTGCGCAAATCGTCAAAAAGTCAAGCGATTTTTCAAAAATAATTTTCATATTTTTTATCAATTCAACTAAAACGCCAGAAATCCGCCATTTTTTTATTTCATTTTTTTTACTTTTTTTACTTTTTATCCCACAAGCACGATTCGTAATCTTTACTTTTATGATTCGGATTAGCGTCAAAAAAAAAATAAAAGACTGCCGATTCGACAGTCTCTTAACAATTAAACGGCCCAAAAACACCATTAAAAACGGTACATAAAGCCTATTTTTACCATCGGATAGAACTTTAACTTATCTAATTCATCTTGTGCATCTGCCAGCGCATCATGTTTGGCTTGCTCAAATTCTGCAATACCACCCAATTCCACCTTTTCCCAACTAGAACCATTCCATTTCTGTAAATTGTCTGTCGGTAAATCTAAACCAAGCTGTGCGGTCTTGCTTGTAAATACCACGCCAGCATCCATATATATCTTTAACCCGGCGAACAACCCCAAATCAAACCCCGCACCTAAATAAGGTCCGCGATAATTCCAGTCGGCATTGGCCGTTCCATGAATCTGATTACCGATATACTTATAATCCGTGCCATTTAATTCAAACGCAAACTCAGAATCAGGCAATCCGCTTACATTGCCTGTTAAATTTGCCGCTAAATTTAATTTTCCAAAATAATAACCACCTGAAATTCTTATTCCCCCAAGAAACCAAGTGTCACCAAATGGATAAAAATCTATCAAAGCCGCAACATGTTGTCCCTTGATATTTCCGTCTTTTATTTTTAAACCGTCGCCTAAATCGATGCCTTCATCCCCCATAACCGCATCAATACCAGAATTTATCATGGACTTTACTGGTTCGGTACTAGCAAAATCTAAACGAAAACCTAATCTTTTCCACCAAAACGAATCGAAGTTTTTATTTGCATATCCAACAAAACCATTTAAACCACTTGTAGCAGATACCCCAACCCCAAGTTGCAAACCATGCGGGAATTTTATATCTGAATTTACAGTTTCTTTTTCTGAAGAAACAGAAACTACGCTTTCTTCTGGAACACTTGTTTCAACTTTTTCTTCCGGCAACCCCGCCTCTTCTGCAACCGCTGGAATAGTTAATATTGCCAATACCGCAAAAACAGAAATTTTTTTCATGTTTTCCCCCATTAATTTTTGTTTCATCTTTCTTTTATAAACTATAACAAATTAAAGATTTTTATCTCAACCAAAAAACAACTTAAATTTGTATTCAAAACATCTGTTTTTTGTGATATTATTCAAAGTATGAAAAGCAGAATTATTATTTTTTCGTCCCTGCTTTGTTTGTGTGGGACGACCCCTGGACTCGCATCAGAATGTGTGGGACCAGAATGCAATATAGAACCTATAAATATGCCGGTCATTTCTGAACCAACGGTTTTAGGAATGCCACAAGCTGTTCCCGTTGTCGCAGAATACGCACAACCAGTGGAATATGTTTATGCTCAACAAATCCCTATGCGGGAAGTAAAATTGTTATCAATTAAACCAGTCCCCGAAGACACACGCCCACCTGTGTGGGACGGTACCGCAGGCGACTATGACCCACGTGGTTATGATAAAACTGTCGATTGGCGTGACGGAGTTCCTATTTGGGACGATTCCATATCAAGTTATAAATATAAAGATTTTACAGATTGGTTCTTGCAACCAATGACAGAAGTTTATATTCGTGACGCAAGCGATGTTCAAACAATGCCTGTTGCACAACAACAACCAACTGTACAACAAGAAAACATTGATGTAATGGCACTATATCGCCAGAACATGGCCGACGCTGCCGCAACACGCGCACGCGTAGAAGAACTGCTATCCCCTAAAAAACCTTCTGGAAATCTATGGGGTTGTGCAGACGAAACTGTCACAGAGACTGTTTCTGAAAAAATTGAATTGCCTGCACCGAAACCAGAATATGTGGCACAAGACCTAACAGAAGTTGTCAAGGTCACTTTCGGTCGTACAGACGGATGTCCTTTTGAAACAGAAACAGAATGCGAAATATGGCGCAGGAAACCAATTGTTATCGAAACAGTTTCCCCACGTAGCCCGAAAATACGCGCAGACAAAATGAACGATTTTATAAATGCTGCGCGTTGCAACGATGAAATTACCGCAAACGAAGCAGTTGCAGCACCTTTGTTGGAACGCTACAAAATGCTAATGAAGTCCGCACAAGCTTGCTGCACAGACGGTATGGCTTACGCGCTTAAAAAAGCAGGCGCAACAGACGGTCTGGTTTATAAGTTCTTGGCAGATGATGCTAACTTCTATGGGTTCGGCGCGCGTTGCCTTATGACAACAGACGAAGAACTAGATACAAAATATCCAAATACTTCTACTGCAGCGGTTGTAGCAGATGTTAGAAACGGGTGCTTATGCCGCGGTCGCCAATGGTTCGAAGCAATGCTGGCACCTTTTAAAGATGTTTATAAAGCATTGCCAGAGTTTGCGAACGAAAAGTTCTACTACACTTACACCGATGGTTTGCAGCGCGAAATAACAGTATCTGTAAACAACGATGTACAGAATGTGTTGAACCAATTAGAACTATGTCCATAATAAACATAGACATGTAAAAAATCCCCGCAGAAGTGGGGATTTTTATTAATGAAAACTTCTATAAGGAACAAAAAAAACGCGTCTAGGCGCGTTTTTATCTTTGTTGTGTATTTGTATTTTGTCGCGATTTATTTTGCTGGTCTTCTATTGCCTGCATAACTGCGATATTTAATGCATACGCACAGTTATTTACCGCATCACGTTGTGCCGACAAATTAGTACACGCCTCTGGTTTTGTATATTTATTGTTATTAGCATCATATAAAACCCCGCTAATAGAATACGCCCTGGCAAATTCTAAATCTTTCTGCAACTGACGATATGCTTCACCAATATTACCCGCACTTACTGCCTGCAAAACTATACGAATATTATTCTGTATACAAGACAAACCATCTGATGTACTAGATTTTAACAAACAATTTTCAGCACCTATTAAAACAACATTTCTATCACTGGAAGCAGAACTGCTTGAAGAAGACGAACTTGGTGCACCTGCGGCCTCTAATTGCGCAGTTAAAACCGCTTTCTGCAACTGAGTTTTAAAGCGGCTTATTGTCGCCTCTAAAAAGTCATATTGCTTCTTTAACTGCTGCGTCATTATAGTTGTCTTTAACGCGACCACATCACGCATTAACTGTTTATCAGAATCATTAGTCGGATTGGATACCAAACCAATATTATAAACATGCGTACTGCATAATGCTAATTCTGGCGTTATACGGTCGTTATTATCATCACTGCAACCATTATCTGTTGCAGAATAAGCAGGTAATGCAAACATCAATGTACTAATCACGCCACCAAACGCAAGCGCGCGCCCTGCACCAGAAAATACAGAAAAGATGTTTTTTATCGATTTCATTTACTTCAAAAGACCTTCTAATAATTTTGTGGAATTACCTGAATAAAATAAATTCTTTATAACACCGTTTTCACATTTATAGCCCATATTATAAGCCAAAGTTTTCAAACCACACATACATTCATCACCAATCATTGTACCACCAGCAGATTCACACAACCCCTTATCATAATCCCAACTACGTGAAATCTCTGTCGTATTTATTACGGAAGAACCGCTTTCTTTCGCTGTCATGATTTCACAAGCAGATTTTTTTACAGAATCACTTATTTTGCTGCAATCACAAGTTAAAGAACTGCTGTTCCATTTTGCACCATCTGCTGCATAATCTTCACAAAATTCTTTTCTGAAACCACCTTCGTCTAAATATGTGAAATACTTGGCATCTTCTGCTGATTCACCTTTTGAATTTACACACATTGCACGTTCATAATCAAATGTGGAATACTCACCACTACCAGGACAAGTGCATTCACCTTCGCCATTCTTGGCATCTTTTGCAGGCACCCACTGAGAATTCTTACTTAAACTATTATCACATACACACTTAAGGTAATTATAACCTTGCAACGCAGAACATTTCATCATTACACTTTGCGTGCTTGCACCAGTATCACCTTGTGCAACCTTGCCGTCAGAAGTATACAATCTTTCTAAATCATCATCACGAACACATACTTTATTTGGTAATTGCTTTAAACTGGCATACTTCTGCAAATCTTGGAAAGTTGTCGCGTTCACTGCGCAATATTTTACACCATCTGGGTCTGCACTTTTATTCTGTCCAAACCGATTACCACCAAATACAGCAGGCGCATCTTGTTCTATCATTCGCTGTAAAACCTCTATATCAATAGACGCCTGCTTCTTACGATTACGGAATAATGTAGAATTATCCAATGCTTCTGATGCGCAACCTACCCGAACTTGCACACCTTCGATAGTTCCCATTTCTGGATACAGCCAATTCCTTTGAACCTCTGCCTCATCAGTTAACATCTTTATCAACTGACAACCACCATCCGACATAGGAACAACCTGTCCAACTTCGCACTGCGCACCGCCACGCACCGTACCTTCTGCAGTTGTGACAGATACAGACCTGCCATTTACACAATTTGTTCCATTATAATGCATTACTTGTCCAGGACCACACAAATATTGTCCCCAAACATTGCAAGTACCGTTCAGCATCATATAAATATCTGTTATATCAACCCCAACAGATTGCGCTAAAATTAAGGCATCATACAACTCATCTAAAACATTATTATATGGGTCAAAGAAATTCATCGCCTTTTGTTTAAAGGTCTTTACCCTTTTCGGTCCAGTACAATTATTTCCCGTCGTATCACAACCAGCATATTCAAACGCAGTATTCATGGCTGCTTTTACTTCTTTCAACGCAACTTCTGCATTTTCTATTTTTGATAAAATTTGCCCTGAAATCTGTTCACGCGCAATAACATCTGCAGACACTCCAGATGAAGCAGCAACACTTTGTGCTGTGGTCAAACCACCAGAATCTGAATTATTTGATGCTGTTGTAGAAGTTGAAGCTGATGTACTTGGTTGTGCGGTATTAGTATTAGCTTGTGCAATTGCCTGGGCAGTTAACTGTTTCTGTTCCTCTAGTGCTGCCTGTAATTGTGCAGTTGTTTCAGCATTCTGCTGCTGCATTTGTGTTTGCATTTGCTGCATCTGTGCCTGCATTTGTTGCAACTGCTGTGCACTTTGTTGTGCCGCCGCCTGAGCCGCAGCAACCTGAGCGTCCGCCGCTTGCTGATTTGCTTTTGCAGTAGAATTTGCAACTATCTGTGCAGAAATATATTCTATTAAATCTTCACCATATTCTTTACACGACTCATTAGATTCAACACAACCAGAAACAATGGGACGCGCAATTTCTAGTGTTGTACAACCACCTGTCGCACACTTTGGTTGTGCACACCTTAATATCAGCGCATTACAATTACCAAAATCTGCCGCTGGCGCGTTTGCCGTACTATTCGAACGAGCATTTACAAAATTATTCCAAACATTATTATTTATAGACCCCGATGTCGGATTATACGCAGTCAAATTACTGCCAGCCGTAGTTGCAACAGGTGCAGAAACAGCATCTGAAGACACTAATGCCAAAGCAACTAGCAAAAATCTGGATATATTCTTCATATTCTCTCTTAAAATCAATTTTAGCATAAAAAACATGCTCTGAAAAGATAAAAATCACGCAATAAATCCAACGCACAACAAAATTATCCTTAAAAAAGATTTGACAAAATATCTTTTTGTATATACTATTATTTGCATGATTATACAAGACGGTGTTCTTTCAGATGCAAATATTAAAGACCTTGATTCCGATGGCGCTTTGCACATTCCGGAAGGCGTACAAATTGTCGCTTCTAATATTCTAACAAATTGCCCTGAATTAAAAGCAATTTATTTTTCTGAAAGCGTAAAAAAAATTTTTGACAACGCATTTAACAACAACAAGAACCTAGAAACTATTTATTTCGGCGAAAACACAAAAACTATTTCTTCTGAATCTTTCGTTGGTTGCGATAACATAAAAACTATAAAAGTAGCCAGAAAGTGGAAAGGGAATTTTATAACCTTTTTCTTCTACACCTGTAACAACTTACAAAAAATAATTAGAAAAAATGCTGATGGCGCGCTTGTCGAATATGAAATATACAATTTTAAAACTCATACTTTTTTAAAAAAGAACCAGCATAATATCGGAAATGTAGAAGTCACCACAGTCCAAAACATATCTTTTGACGGCGATAAAATAAACGGTGGAACTTTTTATATTATAAAAACACCCACAATAAGTGCCATGGAAGTATCTTTGGAAAAAGCACTTAAACGCGCAAAACAACTTTTAATAATCAACGAATTTAAACGACAAATATGGTTGGCAAAAACAAAAAACAATATTACAGATGATTCTTTAAACATTGAAACCATATTAGTTTCTGCATTAGACAAAACGCTGACAAACAATAAAATACCTTTAAAAAAGAATAATTATATTTTAATCAAAGGCTTTTTTAAAAATTTACCTAAATATATAAAATATATATCTTTGATGCAGAAGAAATATCCGAACGCAAAACAAAATCTAGACGAATTGACTGATGTCTGCTTGGAAGACTTAATCAAAATTATTACCCCAAAAAGAAAGTCATTAAACAAATCTTGTACACACCTACTAAAAAAACACCCTATTTCTAACAAAGAAATGCAAAACATGGTTTCTGCAGGGTTCAAAAACCCAGGTGCTTTTCCTGTTTCTTGGTTACGTAATCTCCCAAAAGAAAAATATGGAGATGCCACACAAAAATTACACAACCTATTAAAAAATGCGTCATCAAAAATGTATTCCTCTTCTGTCAAAAGCATATTTCCAGAAGAAATGGAAAAACTTGCAAAAAACATAACAAAAATTATAAAGCAACCAATAGAAATACAATATCTATCAGCAGGTCACTTTTCAAAAACTTACATCATGCAAATTCCGGGCGATAAAAAATACGTATGGAAAATATATCATTGTGATAATGGGTACAACTATATGTCTTCTTGGGGACATGACACAGAATTACAAAATTCTTTTTTACTATCCGGGAAAAAATATACGGGGAATATAAAATTTAGAAAAATCTCTACTGCAGGTATTAGTAATCAGCGTGGCGAAATATATTTAATATACCCATTTACAGAAGACATCCCAAAACAAATAAATATTCAGACCAAATATATAAAATTTAAACGCGCCGTTGTATATGATGAAAATATTATTAGTAATTGTATAAATCGTACTTTTATAGACTTGGGGTCTATTCATATAAATCAAGAAAGATGGTACCAACCGCTTCCTATTAGAAAAATTGCAAACACAATTTTATACCATTCTTGGAAAGAACTTTCTTATGTACTGACAAATTATTCTTCGGACCAAATAAAATCCGCCACAGATTTTATAGAAAGAAATATGTCAAAAGAACTGATGATTGAAGGTATACTTAATAAAAAAATAAATTATCTAAAAACAGAACTACAAAAACGAGTAAGATAAATAACAAATAAAAAGAAACGCCCAACCGGGCGCTTCTTTATTCCATACTGGTGCTGATTATATCACCATACATACCAACCTCGTCTGCACCTATATAGCAGCGGATGTGTTTACCGATACTATCCATCCATTCATTATACGCCGCTTTTTCTGCAGAATCCAAATTGGTATCTTGGATATCACGAGTCAACTTATTTACAATCAATGTACCAACAACACCAGAAGCAACTGCACCGCCTAAGTTAATCAAAGAACGAGTTCTATTTTCTTTTGTTGCATCTGCATTTTGTGTTGTATTAGCACTGCCTGCTGCAACACTTACTGCGTTTTTCAAAGAATCCAATTCATTATTCGCCGCAGTTTTTGCTGCTGTCTTGGCCGCAGTATCAACAGTATTGTCCTCTTTTACAAACGAGCCAGCTGCTGTTGTCACTGCCTTACGTGCAGAATCAATATTTGCAGAAGCAGCCTTTGCATTTGTTGCCAAAGTGATTAATGCTTCCCCATATGTCAGTGCTTTTGCACCGTCTGTTTCTGCTTTATAATAAGCCAAGATTCTGTCATATTCTTCTGTTACATTTTGTGTATTAACTGTGTTTGCACTAGCAGATTTAGAACTTGAATTGCCTATTAAACCACCCAAGAAATCACCATCTTGCATTGAATCAAACAAGTATCCACCACCAATTGCAGAACCTAGCCCACCCAATACTGTCAACCATGTACGTGTACGTCTTTGTGATTCTGCTTTACCTTCTACGCTTTCTACAGCAATTGCATTACCAATTTCTTCCAATGCACTTGACGGTATCCAACTGCCACAAGTAAATGTATCTCCTGCTGCAAAGTATGCAGTTGACCAATCACTACCTTCACGTATAGCATCCTGAATATTCTTATCATCAGACTGAATTGTTATACGGATACGGCAGAATGAACCATACAAATCATTACTTGCAACGAAATCCTTGGTTTCCAAACCTGCAACACTATAATTTGTAGGAACTTTGTTGTTTTTCAACTTTACCCACATATATGTACTGCCCATATCTTTGTTACCGACAATACCACCCGCATTGCTGGACATACACATATTCTGTTGCTTTGTCAGTTTCGCATTGTACTTTGCCTGCGCTTCCATTTCCAAATCCGCAATTAAATCACGGAAGATTTGTCTTTCAGCCAAATTCTGTGCATATGTTGTCTGAGAAACCATCTTTGGATATATATACTGACCACTAGCATCGTCACAACGACCTGTCACACCGTCACCGTTATCAGCGGTTGTGCACAACAGATTTCCATCTGCATCAATATCTTGAACTTCTGCCGTAATACTGTAATTACCAGCATCTAACCAACCTTCACGAACAGTTGTAATACCACTGCCCCATGAATTCGCTGTATAAGATGAATTTGCAGAACTACGCGCCATTTCAGCCTTGATATGTTCTTCACATACACTATTGTTCTTTACTGTGTTCAAACACAAGCCCAAAACAATTGTATGGTCTAAAACACCACCAACTTTGTTCATGCTGCTATCAAAACTATCATTACCTGTATTCGTCAGAGTTGAATATATATCTGTACGATTGCGATAACAATTCTGATAATCTGTACCACACATAGACTTTACACAACTTGTCGCAATAGATTGACACTGCTTCTTCATCTGGTCTAATGCAGATTGATTATAAGAAGTAGACAAACTTGCATTCAATGTTGCAACCGCACCAACCGGGTCAGGATTTGACGCATCTACATCATCTGGTGCAGTAAACAACTTGTCAAATATGCTATTTTCTTCAAATATCAAAGCACCTGTCACACTATCGAATGTAGCCGCTGCATACTGGCAAGCAGTATCATTATTTACAACCGCTTCACAACCGAGTTTAATACCCTCCATTGTAGAAGGATTTGTGACACCTTTTACCTTATTCGCGCTATTAAATGCAGACGCATAACATGCCGCACCACTTCCTTCACCACAAGTACGCATAGCACAAGAAACAATTGTTTCTGAGCAACGTTCTTTTACTTTTTTATCAAATTGCGCAATTAAATCATCAATCTTTGCACGCATAGAATCATTCATACGTGAAGAATACGCTTCTGAATAAATTGCATCTTTATTATCTTCATCCTGCAACTGTGAATTTGTAGGCATAACACCATTGCCTAAAAATGTTGCATAACAATATTTGTTGGCACCAATTGTATCCAAACAAGCATTCTTCAAGAATCCAGAAACTTCACTACGACTAACAGTTGTCTGAACCAAATCACTTGTAGATGTGCTTACCAATGCACCATCTGTGCTATTTACATTTTCTACATATTTTATAATTTCCTGAGAACTGCCTTCCTTGCACTTATAAGGATTTGATGCACACGCATTCAAGAAACATTGGTCAACAACCTTATAACAAGTAGACACCGCATTTACTGCCGCCAACGCCGCACCTTCTGAAATCATAATACCGATACGGCTGTTGCTTGTAGGATTTGCCGAAGTATTTGTAGAACCAAACAATTCATTCAACCCATCATCCTGGCAGCGCGCTAATGTTGATTCACAGAATAATTTCTGCTTTTTGAATTCCGTATTGCTTGTGCACAATTCAAAGTCCGTACCACAAACATCTTCTTTCTTTAAACAGTTTGTGTATCTTCTGACACAGTCACTTGTATCCAAACGATTGCTAATGGACGCAGCCTCAATCAACTGCCCCAAAACACTACCATCTGTCGGGTAGACATATTCGCCGTCAGAATTCTTGTTAGTAAACAATGTCTGATTACTTGTACCAAACAAAGAATTCACACCAGATGTGCTACATTGCAACAAGGTACTTGCACACAATGGGCGTTTCGAAAAGAACAATGTTTTATTTGTACATTCTTCAAAATTAGCACCACAAACATCAGAACCCTTTAAGCAACTTGTATATGCTTCGATACATTCTGCGTTTGCCAGCAGTGATGATGTTGTCGAAGATGTACTGCCACTTGTAATATAAGCAGTCATCGTTGGCATACGTGAAGACGCGGTACCTATTACACTAGGACGCGCCGTCAATGCAAAAGCCGCCGGAACAACCCCGAAAGCAGCCATAAATCCCATTGTTTTTTTCAGAAGACTCATTAGACTCACTCCATACTTATTGTTTAAGTATAACATAAAATACATTTTTGATAAAGAAAAATATGCGCAAAAATAAATACTTTTAACAAATTTAAAGGGGGCTTTTTGCCCCCCTTTTTCGCTTATCCTATTTCATCAAGAATACATTTTAATTCTTGCATATCATCAGGCATATGCGCCTTAAAATGCATTTCCTTTCCCGTCACAGGATGTTTGAAATCTAAAATCTCGGCATGCAACATCTGACCCGTATGTTCTTTTATAAATTCTAATAGTTCCGGATTTTTTACACTACCTAATCTTGACGAACCACGTCCATAGACAGAGTCACATAAAACAGGGAACCCATGCGCTGACAAATGCACCCTTATCTGATGCGTTCTGCCCGTTAATAAATTACACCTAAACAATGAAACTCCTGCACGCGTCCACGCATCTGCAACTGTCACTTCTGTGTGGGCGGGTTTTCCCCCCGTTTTTACCATCGACATCTTCTGACGATTCCTTGAAGACCTGGCAATATTACCTGTTATATCTGCCCCCTCCCAATTAGGAACACCCCAAACAAATGCAATATATTTTCTTGTCAAATTATGTTCAGAAAAAGTCTTTACCAACCCACGAAATGCCGCATCAGATTTTGCAAAAACCATTACACCACTGGTATCCTTGTCCAATCGATGAACAACACCTGGACGCGTCGCACCACCCAATGCCGACAAACTTGTATACGACAATATATTCTGAACCAATGTCCCTGTTTTATTCCCGGCAGACGGATACATAACCACACCACGCGGCTTATTTATTACAATAATGTCTTCATCTTCGTATAAAATATCTAAATCAAAATCTGACGATATATTTTCTGCGGCAATATCTGTTTTTCGTTCTGGTATATCAACAACCACAACATCCCCTAATTTTAAACGTTGTGAAAATTTTTCAGTACGACCATTTACAGAAACCTTAAATTTCTGTATTTCACTACGAGAAAAATCTGAAAGTTGTGCAACCAGAAATTTATCTAGCCGCGACCCAACGTCTTCTTCTGATACCACAAATTTTAAATTATCTTGCCGCATATAAAAATCTACTTTATATCTTTCCAGTCTGTCCCCTTTTTACATTCGGACAAATTTATTGTTAATTCCCTGTCTTCACTTTCAACCGGGCATGTTAATAATCCTGTACTAACAGCCTGATCCGCTTCACGCGTGGCATTCCGCCAAGTAAAATTTATCTCTTTCGGAGGATAGATACACGCTATTCTTAGTTCACCTTCATGTTTGTCATTCGGTCCCAACCAAACACGCACACCTTCGCCAAGACCATAACAAGGAAAACCATCTAAATAATATAAAACAAGCCCCTTACCAACAAGACTTGATGATGTTATAAATTTACCATGATATTCATGATATGATAACCCTGTAAGACCTTCCCAGTCCGTACTGGTAGAAAAAATACTAATACGTGGTTGAGGTGCAGGTGCTTCACGACGCCCCGTTTTGTTATTATTTGCCGCCAAAGTACCAGATATACACAGAAGCCCTACAACAAATACAAAAACTAACCGTTTCATTTTTCCCCCCCTGTTTTTTCTAGTTCTACTGCTATTTTCTTTACATTCTGCGTCGGAACAGATAGCACATGCATAAATTTTGCATGACTGCCAGAATCAAGTAACGTCGCAGGCGGCATAAAACGCTGTCTATCAACAACTTTACCAGAACTATCATAAGAAACTATTATTATCCAAGGAACACCATAAATCTGGTCAGACCTGTTATGAACCTGACCGCTAACCACAAAACGAACAATACCAGAATCATCTGTGACTGTGTTTATTTCCGAAACCTCGGCTATTAAAGGATTTTCTTGTATCGTCTTTATTTGATGTTGCGCAATAACCGCAACAGCAAAAACAACTGCTGCTAATAAAGCACAACAAGCCGCAATAAATGTTAACCACGCATTACGACGAGGTGGCCTTTGTACAGTCCATGTATTACCACATACCGCACATTTTACAGGCCCTTTAGGGACAGAATCTAATGAATATTCTGTTTTACAAAAATCACAAACTGTTTTCATACGACGATTCATAGCATATTTTATTCTAAATTCAACTTTCTATATTTTGCACTAACTGTATTTTGTATATCTTTTATCGCGTTCATATAATCAGATACTGTGGCATTACTATTTGCAGAAACTGCACTAAATATTCTTCCTGATTCTGTATTTTTTCCGTTTTCTTCATAAGTAGCCATAACCGCCATACGGTTTAAATCTTCAAATTCTATATCTAAAAAATTTGCAATACCCAATTTTACATCCCAGTAATAATTAGGATTAATCGAATCCTCTATTCTATTATAAACAACCAGACGAGGAGTAATAGAACCAGCAAAACCAACCGTAACATACATTGTATCTATACGGCCTGATGTCATATCAATAGATTTGTTAACCTTTAAAACAACCGGTTCATTATCATACGTATACGATGAAAAACCACCCAAAGTCATATTAGAAACCCATAAATCATCAGTTGTAAAACTAGAAAACTTTGCAGTATCATCCAAACTTAACACACCGGAAACTTCCATTGTTCTGGAATCAGCAGACATAATACCAGATACCGTCGCAGTTGCCGCCTCAAAAGATTTATCTATTGTTGTTCTATTTTCAAAAATCGTATTATTTGCAACCGCAACACCCAAAGTCAATGTTTCATCAAACTGCGCACCAGACGCATTAAAGAAAGATGTATTTATAATATCATGCCCCCCCAAATTCAATCCTGATAACATTGTTGCATCAGATGGGTTTTCTGACGGTACCCGCCACAAATATAATGCATTGTCACGATTAACAGATGTCGTTTCTACTATACCACCAGAAACAGTTAAACCTAAATCAACCGTATCAACATGCCATGCGCCAAATGTACCGTATGCCCGATTCCCTTCTATAAAGCCCATAGAATCCCCACCTAATGCTACTATCTCGCGTGTTCTAAGTGGTGAAATTTCATCGGAATTAAAAACTATAACCCCCTGCAAGGTGGCTTTGTCATCAAGGTCATTAGACTTTAAGATTCTTAATTGATAGTTATCTGCTGACGTTTCAACCAAATCGGCAGACACACCATAATCTACTAAATCTGCTAAATTAACTCTTGTGATATTTCTACCAACTGTATTTAATAAAGTTTCGCGATTATCAAGAATATAACGTTCCAGCGCAGCCTGTATATTCCCCATCTGATTAGTTATTGCTATATTCTCTGCACGTAATGCAGCATTTTTCTGATATTTGAAAATAAACGGCATTACTATTGCTGCCAACGCGACACTCATAAGCAACTCTATCAACATACTACCTTGTTGCATATCGTCATTTCTGAAAAAAATCCCTTTTCTTTTCTTCATTTAACTTCCTTTGGCATAGCAGACTGCCACCCCTTAGACAATATTACTTTAAATGATTCTTTTGATGGTGCAGAAGGTTTTTCCGCACGACTTAATGTCAAAGATGCAAATCGTGGGGGGGTAAGCGACGGAAAAACCCACGACCCTATTTTTAGCGGTGCAGTTGTAGACATCAATAATTCACCAGATATCGTTAAACCGAAATTATCATAAAAAACTATTTCTTCTGCTGATATATAAGATGTTGTCACAGAATGCGCTGCGATACCAGTAAAAGCACTTATCGTCCTAGATGTATCAGACTTTAAATTTAAATTATTTGCAATATTTACAGAATTATTTACTGTCGCCCTGTCTGCAATTATACGTCCCTTGGTTGTATATTTATTCCCGTTTAATGAATTCGCATATATATTTCGAAAACCAGATATATCACCAGTCACACGCAAACTACCCAAATATGCAGTATCCCCATAAAGATTGGCACCAGAAGAAAAATAAATCGTATTCGATAATATGCTGCCAGTCTCAATAAATGAAGTAGATGCGTTCTTTATTTCTGCGGACTTTGCTATTACCCCACCAACACCTAAAACATTTTTACCACCCATATTTAAGTCACGTAACATCATATTTAAATTGTCTTCACCAACCTTCGTACGATGTAAATATTTTGATTTATCTTCCCCTTCTATATCACGTGATACACGATATATTAAATCACCTTCTTTAAAATCTGGTGCTGCAACTGCCCATGTGTCACCATATGCAACACCGTCAATTCCAACAACTGCTGCATCCATACCAATATGTTTTGCAACTTGCGATGTACGTAAATCACTTTCATCTAAATCGAAAGACAAATAAACATCTGTAACCGTTGCACCATTTACATAATACTTATCAATAAAACCTGTCACAGGTAATTCTGATATTTCATCTAACTCTTCATCAGACAACTTTATCTGCACAACATCTGGCCAACTAGCCTGATTTAATCTTACATAATTTAAAACATCATCACGCAAAGATATTATCTTTTTTGCCTCTATCATATCACGCAAAGAATTATTCGTTTCATTAATCTGACTGTATAGAAACGGTGTTGCCATGGCAACAATAGCCATAGCCAGTAAAACTTCTAGCATACTGGAACCATGTTCTGATTCTAAAAAATTTTTCATTTTACAAACAACCACTTTTACCTTCCAGCAAGCATTGTTTTATATCTATTCTTTTTTCTAACCTTTGCCAAAAAACATACTGACAAATTATATATTGCGACAAAGACTTCTGATTATAACGACCTTCTAAATCCGTTATTATTGATCTGCAATCAACCGTCTTACCATCATCTGATGAAGGTTTATCAATAATAGCAAAAACTGAATTATCCACAGAATCTAATAACGCATCCGGCAAAACAGACGTACCAGCAGGTCTAATATCCAAAACAACAGCACCTGTTTCCCCTCTATTTAAAGCATCAGATGTTTGGTCACGCATTGTGATATTCGACGCAGCAATATAACTGGTTTCTATTCCACTCCTAGAACTATATTGTAAATTATCCGGGTCTATGTACACATCTTGTCCACGAGATACATTCACAAAAGAATCAACTTCAAGTCTTTCTAAACTAAAGTTGATATTATCTGTGATAACATCACCCCCAACGTTCCATTTTGTCGGTCCATAAAAACTATTTTTTCCCGCTGTCATCGCAAAATCATATGCAGCCGCAGAAAATGATTCAAAATTTCCCGTATCACCAAATTTAGAAATAGTCTTTGCATTCACAGAATTAACAAACAATGTACCACGCGTGACAGACAAAGCAGCCTCGCCAGATTGACTTTGAAATACCGCTTTTTCAGAAGCCATGACTTCTATTTCATTTTTGGTTTTACGACCGTTTTCTTCCCCAAACAAAGACAATGTACCAAATTGCCCAGTTTCAAATTCACCACGCCTTGCAAAAATATCCCCCGCATTATTAAAAACAAAACCTCCCATATTTAAATCTGTCAGAAACGCACTATTATCTAAATTATTTTCATTCCTTTTTACAACATCAGAATAAATCTCATTTAAAGCCAAACCAACTATTACCTTGTCCCCTTCGGCAGCCGCATAAAAACCTATTCTACGAACAAGTTCCGCAATCTGAATTCCCGATAAATCGCCACCAGTCAATTCTAAATACGCGCTTACTTGTGTAGCATCTTTATTTATAACCAAAGCAATATCTTGCCCAAGCGCCGTACGAGGAACAAAACCTAGCGGTAAACCATATGGTTCTAATAAATCAGCAAAAGCGTTACCAGAAATTACAGTCGTATTATAAGGTAAATCATTAGCACGCTCGCGAATAAAAATTCGTGCTGCCGTCTGTGCAGTTTCTATCTTTCGCGTAGAAGAATACATCTGCGCATCCATATCCCTTGAACTTAAACGTTGCGCAAAAAATGGGATAAAAGAAAACATCAAAGTCAATGCTAACAAAGCTTGTAATAAAAAATTTCCACTTTGTTTTTGCACTATCTTCCTCCTACACCTGCAAGAATAGCAACTGAAAAAAAATATTGCAATCAGTTTTAAGATACTTTACTATTTAACTTGTTGATAGATGATAACGAATAAAAACGTTATTATTTAAGTTATAATTTCCTATAATAAAGAAAAGAAATGCAAAGTAAAAAAAATCAATCGTCTGTTGGGCTGATGATTCAGCGCTGTCATAAGTGGCGTCAAAAAAGAAAACAATATATGGATTTAGCACGTCAAACCGCTGATGAAATTGAACGCGAAAGACTAATGCAAGCAGCAGAGCATTACGGTCGTATTGTAAATGCAGAACAAGGTAAAATTGATTCTACACGCGACCCTAAAGATAAAACTCCTGTTATTGATGAAACAATCGACAATACTGATATGACTGATTCTGCAGAACCAGTTGATTCAGCTGACACAACAGATGAAGAAGAAACAACTTTCCCAGACTTTATAACAGATTTAAAATAAAAAACTGCATTTAATTTCATACTTTAATTGTTGAAATTTAACGGCGTTTTGCTATGCTTTCCCCAAAGGAAGTTTTAGCATGAGTAGTAATTATACTGTTTTAGCCCGCAAATATCGCAGTCAGGATTTTAATTCTCTTATAGGTCAGGAAGTTTTAGTAAAAACTTTAACTACTGCAATTAACACAGGTCGTATCGCACACGCTTATATTTTTACCGGCATTCGTGGTACTGGCAAAACAAGTACCGCAAGAATTCTGGCAAAGGCGTTAAACTGTTTATCTTCTGACGGTCCTACTGCAACACCATGCGGAAAATGTGAAAACTGCAAGGCAATTACAGCAGGTCAACACATTGACGTTCTTGAAATTGACGCTGCTTCACATACCGGTGTTGACAATATGCGTGATATATTAGACGCAGCACAATACAGACCGACAAACGGCAGATACAAAATATATATCATCGACGAAGTACACATGCTTTCTATTCCAGCGTTTAACGCATTGTTAAAAACGTTGGAAGAACCACCTGCTCATGTAATCTTTATTCTGGCAACAACAGAAATCAGAAAAATTCCTGTCACAATATTATCGCGCTGTCAAAGATTTGACCTTGTTCGCGTTCCTGTTGAAACACTTAAAAAACATTTTGCATGGATTGCAGAACAAGAGAAAATCGAGCTATCTGATGGTGCAAACGAATTATTAGCACGCGCAGCAGACGGTTCTGTACGTGACGGACTGTCATTATTAGATCAAGCAATCGCTCAGACAGGCGGCAAGGTAGACGAAAAAGCCGTTTTAAATATGTTAAAACGCGCTGACCGCGGTGTTGTGGTAGACTTTATGAAAATTTTGCTATCTGGTGACACTGCAGTCGCACTTGAAAAAGCAGATGAAATTTATACTAACGGTGCAGATTTATCCATGCTATTAAGCGACATGATGGAATGGACACATTGGGCAACACGTATGCATCCTGCTTTACATGCGGGCGATATACAAAACTCTCCGTACACAATCGACCAACGCGAACAAATAAAAGAAATCAATTCTAAAGTTTCTTTAAATACTCTTTCACGCATTTGGCAAGTAATGGTTGCGGCGGTTCCTGAAATGCAGGCCGCAGGCAATCAAAAACAATGTTTTGATATGTTGGTCGTCAGATTAATGCATATTGCAGATATGCCTTCAATTCCTGAAATACTAAAAAAACAAGAAAGCATGAAGCAGTCTGCCGAACCAAAAACATCAAAACCTTTACCGAATGCACCTGTTGCAGATAAACCTAAAATTTCTTCGGCCTCTGAATTAGCAACCGCGCTACAAAATTCAAAGGAAATATTACTATACTCTTATTATAGCAGCAATATAGAAGTCGTAGAGTTTTCTGACGGAAAAATAAAATACTTTGATAGAAAAGGCGATTTAGATTTTACACAAAAATTGTCCGCCTGGTTATCTGAAAAAACAGGTCACCCTTGGATTCTTGAAAGACAGATGCAGTCTATGCACACACAAACTGTCACAGAACAAAAACAAGAAGAACTTGAAGCAGACCCCATGGTCGCAAGTGCTATGAGTCTTTTTGAAGATGCAGAAATTGTCGGTGTGTCAAAATAACCACAGGGATAAAAAAATGAAACAAGAATCAGGTCGTTCTTTAATTGAAGTAATTGGTGTACTGGCTATTGCAGGCGTAATGAGTGCCAGCGCAATCAGCATTTATAATGTAATTCGTAATAACCAAGCCAGAAAAATTGCTTCTATGGAAATAGAACAAATCGCCAAAAACACAAAAATATTAATGGGTGCACGCGGTGATTATACAGGAATTTCTGTTGATTATTTAATAAAAGCAGGCGCGTTAAAAAACAACCAGGCTCCAATTGGGGACACAACATGGTCTGTCGAAGCAATAAACGATGGCAAAGGATTTTCAATAAATTTATCCGGATTATCTTCTGGTGAATGTGAATATTTTGCAACTGCCGCACCCAAATGGGCAACAAAAGTATTAATTAATGGTTTTGAAAAGGATATTAATACAAGTTGTTTTTCAACAGACACAAATAAGATTTCTTTTACAGTGGAATAATGTATAAAAAGAATTTATTTTTTGTTTCTTTACTCTGCATTCTTACTGGATGCATGACATACCATAGTCCAGAACGTACAACATGGTCTAAATATTTAGGCGGTGCAAGTTTCACAGATATGACAGAAATGTCACGCGTTGCAAAAAGACCTGTATATCTTGGTGCAGGGGGCAAACTGGTCACACAAGAAATAGATTCATCAAAATTAGATTACGGCGACAAAGTAACAAATGATAATGCTATTAGCCTAAATTATATGAGTAATCTTGAATACGAACTGTATGATGCACTAAGGAAACCAGGTATTTCTGTTCAACGCGCAGGTACAGACGTAGTAATAATTCTTGTTCGCGACGCTATAATGGAACTTAATGTTGCAGATATTTCAGAAACAGGTGCGGACACATTAAAAACTATAACTAAAATCTTAAAGAAATATGATGCAACTTTTATGGAAATTGCAGGCTATACAGATTCTATGCGTAACCAACAAGCAGCAAACGCTTTATCTTTAGATATGGCACAGCGTGTAGGTGTATATTTTTCTCAACATGGAATCAGTACCGCGCGTATGTTCATTGTAGGTCGTGGGGCAGCACGCCCTATTGCCGCCCAAGATGATATAGGTAGATTAACAAACCGTCGTGTTGAAATTCGTCTGGCACCAGCCAGATAGCAAAAGACAAGTTTCTCTTTCCATTTCATTTTTTTATTGCTATACTCTGCCCATAAACATAAAAAAAAGGGGAAAACATGGCAAAAACTTCAAATAATCCAGAAACAAAAAAATATGTAAAAACTGGTATAATTGCTGCGATCGTTATTGTCGTTGCGGCCTTGGGTGCTTGGGGCATCAGCGCTTTGCGTTCTGGCGGTGAGACATCCGTTGAAGAAGCAATGGAAGTCGTCACAGAAGAAGCAGCAAATGGTGCAAATTTGCGTATCGCCGTAGTTCGTATGGACGCCATACAAAACGAAGCAACAGCTTTGCAAGATTTGAAAAAACAAAAAGAATCTTATGAAGCAAAATTGCGTGATGAATTAGAAAAAAGACAGAAAGAACTAGAAAAAGAAAAAACAGAAATTGAAAAATCTCAGGATGTTCTTTCTCGTGATGCATTGCAACGTCGCGTAGTTGATTATCAAAACAAAGTCACAGAATTGCAACGCGATTTGACAGAACGTGCGCAAAGTATTGAAATTGCTTTCCAGAAAGCATTAAACGAAGTTCAGGCAAAGCATCTGGACCCTGTTATCGAAGGTGTAATCGCAAAGAAAAATCTGTCTTTGGTAATCGACGGTCGTTTTGCTCGCACTGGTGTAAACGCAGAAAACTTGGATATCACAAACGAAGTTATTTCTGCTTTAAATAAAAAAGTATCTAGTGTAAAAATGGATACTCCACAAGGTTTTTAAATCAAAACTAATAAAAGAACCGCCAAATGGCGGTTCTTTTATATTTATGCTTTTAATTTAAAAAATATAGGCTATAATCGCGACATGTTAGAAAAAATTAAATCTTTATTGGCACCAGCAGCCACAAAAACAACCGCTGGACAGTTGGCCGAAAAATTCGGTCTGGAATTACGTGGTAACCCTGAAACACCTGTTTGTGGGGTCGCCCCAATAGCAGATGCAAAACCAGGACAACTTGCTTTTTATTCTACGGAACAAAATAGCGCAGCATTTAAAATATTGCCTATTGAAGTTCTACAAAACACTCGCGCAAGTGTTATTCTTGTTCAAAGAGAGCAAGCACATAACGCCCCAAAAGGTGCAACACTGCTCATCACAGAAACACCACGCGGAAATATAGTAAAAATCTTGGGTGAAATATATCGCGAAAAACCGCGATATGGGGTCAGTAAAAAAGCAACTATTGAACGTGGGGTATTTTTTAGAAAACGCAGCAGTGTTTATGTAGGACAATATGCAACTATTGAACGCGGTGCAGTTATCGAAGAAGATGTTAAAATATACCCAGGTGCTTTTATCGGACGCAATGTCACAATCGGCAAGGGAACAATCGTACAAACCGGTGCACATATTGAAAATGCAACTATCGGTGCAGAGTGCGTAATAAATGCGGGCGCTGTTATTGGTAAAGACGGTTTCGGTTATACACGTCAAAACGGGCATAATGTATTCATACCGCATGTAGGTCGTGTAATTATTGGAAATAGGGTTTCTATTGGCGCAAATACTTGTGTTGACCGCGGTGCTATGACAGACACACAAATTGGTGACGGCACAAAGGTTGATAACTTATGTCAGATTGCGCATGGTGTTGTTATTGGTAAAGAATGTTTCTTGGCTTCTGGTGTTGGACTGGCAGGCGGCGTTGTTGTCGGCGACAGGGCACTTCTTGCAGGCCAAGTCGGTATAGCAAACGGTGTAAAAATTGGTAATGACGCTGAAGTTGGTGCACATAGTGGAGTATTTAGAAACGTTCCTGATGCACAAAAGCACATGGGTTATCCTGCAGGACCTGGCACAGAATTTATGCGTCACTACGCTTGGATTAGGAAACAAATTAAAGGGTAATAGGAGAAAAGATTATGATAGATGCGAAAGGTATTGAAGCAGTGATTCCTCATCGTGGTGCGATGCGCTTGGTCGATGAAATTCGTGAATATAATGAAACCAGTGGTGTCGGTATCAAATACGTTCGTGATGATGAATTCTGGTGCAGTGGTCACTTTCCAGGCAAACCAATTATGCCAGGCGTTTTACAAGTTGAAGCATTAGCACAAACCGCCTGCTTTATTGCGATGGCCAAAATTGGCAATACAAATGGAAAAACACTCGGGTACTTTACAACCATGGAAAAAATAAAATTCTCACATATGGTTATGCCGGGTGATGTTCTGGAATTACATGTGGAACTTTTAATGTCTAAAATGCGTTTGTATAAATTCCACGGTATCGCAATGGTTAGCGGAAAGAAAGTCGCAGAGGCTACTTTCTCGGCAATTCTGGAAACCCAGGAAGAAAATTAAAAACGCCCATGTGGGCGTTTTTTTCTTATTTTATCGGTTCTAGCACCTTTATTTCTTTCGTCTGCGGTATATATATTTTAGGAACCCCAGAATACCCCAGTGCCGCATGATGTGACGGTATTAAAAATTCTGGCAATGGACTAGATTCACCCATAGCAATATAACCTGCTAATTTAGGGTCTTTAAATGCCATCTGCTTGTCTGCTTCTATTGGTCTATGATACCAACCTTGGAATATTACCAATTGTTTTTTATCGTCTAATTTCATTATATCCATCGGAGTATAAAGTAATTCTTCACTGGTTTGTTCCTTACCATCAGAACCAGTTTTAACCTTCATCTTATACCCCATCATATCAGAAAATCTTTTTGCAGTATCTGGGTCATTCTGACGCAATACTACCTTTGCCGCAGTCGTAGATATAATAGTTGCAGCAGCATCATTTCCGTACTTTTCTGCAATCTGGTGCAAGTCCTGTCCTATAATCAGGTAAGACACCTTTTGACCACGACCAAGGTCTGGTCCTTGAATTACCGCCTGCAACTTTTGCATCTTTGGCATTTCGTCCAAAACAAATAATACAGGATAAGGCCCCAGACGTTGCCCATCACGATATTGTTCTGGCGCATTTGCTAACAAAAAGTTCGTCATCAATTCAATAAAGATTCCAGTAATTGGGTTTAATGCCTCTGCATCAACCATATTTATAGATAAATATACTGTCACTGGTTTTACCTTACCATCACGAGGATCTTTCAATCCACGCAAATCTGCAAAGTGAAAATCAGAATGACTTGTTCTATTCCTTACCGCCGCATTACGGAATATGCTAAGCCCCGCCATAATAGTCGATAAAATAGAACCACGTTCCTTGTCTGGTGTATTTGCAAGTTGCGTCAATTCCAAAACTGCACGATGTGCATAAGCGTAACGACGAGCCTCATCCACAGCACTTAGAAACAAGTCTTTCATCGGGTCCGCCATCATAACCATTTGATCACCTTGACGGCGACGTTCCTCTAAATCCTGGGCAATCTTAATCTGACTTGCATTTATCCAATCTAATATCATTGAAAGTGATGCTTCTTTACCAACCCATGCGTCTGGTATTCTATCCCAAGTACCTATATGCACATAGTTCATCGCATTTAATTCACCCTTTTGCAATAACGCATGCGCAGCATACGCGTTTGGGTCACTCATCATAGATAAATAATAGTCCGATAATACGGCCGCATCTTCTTCATCAAACGTACCAGATGTTATGCGAGAATAAAAATAATCGTCTGCCTTTGCGCGTTCTACCTTTGAAATCATAAACTGAATTAATCCGGATAACCCCGCACGCCCTGATATTGTCCAGTGCGGGTCCGCAGAAGAAGATGTCTTATCCGCAATTAAAACATTACAAATAGAATCCACATACAAATCGCGTTGTTCCTGATTAAAAGGCACGTGTTCTGGTGATAACGGATTCCAAGAAGGATAATATATACCACGTTCTGGGTCATCCTGCCCCGCCCAATTCATAATAAACACTGGCCCAATTGTTGAACGATATGCCGAAGATGTCTGATACAATTCTGGCTTCGGGTCATTTATAATCATAGAAACATTATTGCATTCAAAAATTGTTGGCAATACAACACCTTGGGTTTTACCTGTCCCCGGAGGCGCAACACACAAAGCAGATAAACATTCGTTCATCATTAATGGTTTCTTCTTGAAATATCCCAATACCATCATAAAACCATTTAGCAAGCCCATCTTTTCAATATCTTCTTTACTTGCCTTATTAGATGACTTTTCTGCAAACTTATCGTTTCCATATGGGTTAAATTCTTTTACCAAAGTACTATCTGCCATGAAATAATATGCAATTATTGGAAACAACGGTACCATACATGGTAAATCTGTACGCAAAATAGTCCTGGTTAGCCACGCAGGTATTTCCGCCAAAACTGACAGACCACCACTTGATAACAAGTTATGCAAATATAGACCTGTCCACTTCGCGGACGCAGGCGACCAACCATATCGCCATATATGTTCGACAATAAAAGACAGCCCAAATGCCAACGCACACGCAAGCCATATACCAACCGCCCAGCGCAAAGACCAAAACAGCGATGCCATAGGCGTACGCTGGTGTTCTTTATAGGCGCTGGACTTAAATATATTCAAGCCCTTTGACGACCCACCTGCTGATAAAATCTTGAACTTTTCAACCATTGTGTTATATTATACCAGAAATTTATGAAATGATAAATCAGGAAATAAAAAACTTGTGAAAAACGTCCCAAGAATCTTTATTGACCTTTCATTAGAAACTGGACTTAGAATTCCAGTCGAAAAAGACACATTCCATTACTTAAATCATGTTATGCGCAGAAATGACTGCTTGTGCTTTAATAATGGTGATGAATATATCGCAACTTTATCCCCAGACGGTAAACAAATTATAATTGGCGATAAAACAGAACATAAAGACCCGTCAAATAATATAGTTTTGTATTTCGCACCTATAAAAAGATTAGATGACCTACTAAATATGGCAACTCAGATGGGTGTTGCTGCACTGCAACCAGTTATTACAGAGCGCGTAACAGCGCAACATATAAACTGGAACCGCATGCAGAAAATTATTATCGAAGCTGCAGAACAATCTAATAGAAATAGTGTTCCTAAATTATTACCAGAAAAAAAGTTTTCTGAACTAGATTTAAAAGACATGATTTTTGCAGATGAACGCGCGGCATACGGTAAAGACATACCTACTTCATTTCATGGTGCGACAAAAATTCTCGTGGGTCCAGAAGGCGGTTTTTCAGACACAGAATTTTCTGCGCTTGATGCAGCAGGCGCAAAAGGGATAAGCCTTGGTAAAACAATTTTGCGTGCAGAACTTGCCGCCGCAATCTCAATAAGCAGGATTACAGAATGAAAGTACGCATTGCAAAATTCATAGCTGACTCTGGAATTGCTTCAAGACGCAATGCAGAAGACTTAATATTGAAGGGTGCGGTTGCAGTAAACGGCGAAACTATTACAACACCCGTTTTCTTTGTAGACGACAACGATAAAATCACAATTAATGGAAAAAACGTTGTAAAAAGACAAGAAACAGAACTTTATGCGTTTCATAAACCCATAAACGTTATGACAACTGCACGTGATCCACAGGGTCGAAAAACTGTTTACGACTGTCTGCCAGAAGAATATAAAAATCTTAAATATGTTGGACGGCTGGATTATAAGACAACAGGTCTGTTATTACTTACAAACGATGGCGACTTAGCAAAAAAAATTACACAACCGTCAAACCATATTCCACGCGTTTATATCGCGACAGTAAATAAAATAAACTTGGCGGGTCTTGAAAAGGCAAAAAAAGGAACCACGGTTGACGGAATTTCATACAGACCTATGAAAATAAATGTGATTAATGACCACGATTTACGCGTAGAAGTGACAGAAGGCAAAAAGAACGAAGTTCGTATCGTTTTACGTGCTTGCGGTTGTCCAGTTAGAAAATTGCATCGCATATCATTCGGAATAATCGAACTGGGAAATTTATCTGTTGGGAAAATTCGTAAAATTTCACAGAAAACAATTGACGCGCTGATAAAATCTCTCTAATATCCTTATTAAAGGAAGGGAGTTTTATTATGAAAAAAAATACCTCTAAAAAGAATATCGCAGCAAAAAAAACTGCCACACGCGTTCAACCTAAAATAAACAAACAAGAAAAAAGCGTTAAGCAGCCTTGCCAGAACTCTTGGTCTTTATCCATTTACATTTACTGGTTTATAATTTTGTTCTTTATCGCTGCAACATTCTATATTTTGGGACGCAGTCATAGTTCTATTGTAACAACCACACCCAATAATGTCGAAATCACAGAAGAAGCGTTATTACAACCCGCAGATTATTATGAAACCGGTAAAACTAAATTGTTAGCAGGTAATATCGAAGAAGCAATCGTTGACTTAACAACCGCAATTGATTCAGGAAATGCAGCAATCGAAGCATATATCTTGCGCGGTGAAGCATATATGCAATCTGCAGATTACAGAAAAGCATTAGCAGACTTTAATACTGCAATTGAAAAAGACCCTGTAAATGCGGTTGCTTATTATGATCGTGCTTTATTAAATATGCGCATGGAAGATTACAATACTGCACTTAATGATATAAACAATGCATTAGCCGCACAAACTGCACAACCAACACAAGTTTTACAAATGCGTGACTTGTATGCTAAACGCGGTCAACTTAATTTGTGGTTAAAGAACTGGGAAGGTGCAATTGCAGATTATACTAATTCATTGGCTCGCCCAGATGGCGCGGTAAGCGCATCCGTTTATGCAGAACGCGCAGAAGCATATACCGCACTTGGTAATTATGCAGATGCAATTAATGATTACGCGTCCGCAATTCGCGTAATTTCTGAACAAATCCAAGGCGCAACCAGCGCAGAAGAACGTGAATCTTTATCAAGTCAGGCCATGTCTTATTTTGAAAAGTCTGCGGCTTTAAATCTGGGACTGGGAAATAAAGATTCTGCACGTAGCGACTTGGAATCTGCATACACAATTGCTGCCGCATTAAGTGATACAGCGAGTATGTCAAGAATTCAAAGTCTGCTTTCTGATTTGCAGTAAAAAATTCGAGAGAGAAAAAAAATCCTGCATATGCAGGATTTTTTTTATTTACCTTAAAACGTAATTCGCATACCTACTGCTAAGAATGGCGTTTCTGTAGTCATTCCCAAAGACATCCAGCCATCTATATTTTCGCTGTATTTATATCTAAATGATGCAATTGCTGTATGGTCCATATAATCTTCTACATCCCTATTCCATATTCCTGTATCTGAAAAAATATACGTTAAAGATAGGCTATAATTTAATATATCATAACTTACACCTGTTCCAACGGCTAAACCATCTGAAACAGGACCAACGGGGTTTTCATCATATATCAGTCTTGCAGATACACCCCAAATCCAACTGTTATACTGCAAATTCATACCACCAGAAACCTGTGCACGCCAATCTGCAGTCACACGCGGGGTATATGAATCTGTCCTATAATTATCTGGCCTATCCATAAAAGACGCACCAAACGAATATGCTGTTTTTACCTTGCCTGCCGGTTGTCTTATCTTTAACCCGGCATCAATCGCATACTTATAATCATCTGTTATTCCTGATACAGAAAGCCCGTATTGCATACCATTTTTTGGTATTGATGCAATATTTGCCCTTAAAGCACTGCGACCTGTCGTAATTGTAGTGTCTGAAACAACCGGTCCATGCGGAGTAATTTTCTTATAAAACAGAGGTTTATCATTTACACGCAGCCCCCCAACGTCTGGCAACCCAACAGCTAACTTTCTGGCAATAGAATCAGTAAACCCTAATTCTATACGACCGAGTGTTCTGTCTTCCCATAAAGCAAAAGCTTCACGAAAGAATTTATCTTCATCTACTGCCGCCGCATCAATCGCATAAACAAGCCCCAGCGTCTGTCCAGACGCAACAGCATAGTTCATTTGTCCGCGCACACGCCAATCACCTATGAATTCAGGTGAATCAAATTCAGGCTCTAACAAACCCGCAGTACCATAACCATTTAATTTAAACGCAAAACGCCCCGCATCATATTGCCAAGCATCCGCAGAAGTTGATAACAATCCCATTACAAAAGCAAACAAAACCGGACTAAGTAGCGTCTTGCTATTAAAAAAACTCATCTTCTAACCTTGTGTTTCTTTCAAAATTGCATCACGTAATTTACTGAACGCCCTTTCTTCTATCTGACGCACGCGTTCACGAGATATCCCATATTTCTGCGATAAAGACTCTAATGTCGCAACAGGTTCTGTTAATCGACGCGCCTGCAAAATTTCACGGTCTCTTTCAGGCAATTCTGCCAAATGTTTCCGTAATAACTCGTACCCCTTGCGACGAAATTCTAATTGCTCTATTGAATCTTCGATTCCTGTTCTATCATCTGCCATATTTGATAAAATATCATGACTGTCTGCGTCCGCATGCGCAGGTGAATTTAAAGACACATCACGCGCAGATATACGCGTCGACATTTTCTTTACGTCATTTTCTGGAACGTTTAAGTAATCCGCAATCTGCTGTGTCTGCTCGTCCGATAAATTACTATCCATTATCCCCAACGCACGCTTTGCACGCGCCAGATTAAAGAATACACGCTTTTGATTTGCAGATGTACCTATCTTTACAATAGACCAATTGTTTAATATTGTTTCATAAATCTCGGCCTTTATCCAGAACATCGCATATGTAGAAAATCTAAAACCCTTTTCTGGGTCAAATTTCTGCAACGCCTGCATAAGCCCCATATTACCGCTAGCAATCAATTCTGATACAGGAACCCCATAATTACGAAAATCATACGCAACTGATACAACCAGGCGCAAATGACTGGCCAATAACTTTTCTGCCGATTCTTTATCCTGCTCTTTTACCCACTTATTTGCATATTCGTATTCTTCTTCTGCAGTAAGAACAGGGAATTTCTGTATGTTTTGTATATATTGTGCTAAACCAGCCTCATCACTGGCACCCCGTGCAGCAATAATGCTTTGATTTTGTACAACTGGTAAAGCGTTCTTGATTTGCTTTTTCATAACTTTTATAGTATAGCAATAAAATAAGATTTATCAAGACACCATAATAATACAGGAGATTTTTCCATGGCATCTATTTTGGAAAGAAATAAAGACGTTAAACCAAAGAAAAAAACTCGCGAAGAATACGCAGAAGACGCACTGTACCGCGAAGTCTGGGAAGAAGTTAACAATGAAAAGACTCAGGCTTTTATAAAAAAATATTCAAAATATTTAATTGCAGGCGCTTTGGGAATTCTTATAATCGCAACCGCTATACAAATCGGTGTCAGAACACACCGTAGTAATAAAATTGCAGTTGCTACAAACTATGAAACCGCAGTAGAAAATTTAGACGCTAATGCTTTAGCCGCATTGGCTGATAACACTTCTGGCGCAACAGCAGATTTGGCACTATTCCAATCTTATATGCTGGATAATGATGTCACAAAACTGGAAAATTTGGCAACCGATGGGCATACTCGTGATTTTCGTGACTTGGCAAAAATCCACATGATAAGCATTAAAGGTGATGATATGTCTGCACAAGAAGTTGAAGAATATCTGGAACCTTTGAATACAAAAAAATCACCTTTTTATTATAACAGTCGTTTACTTGTTGCAAAAAAGTATCTAAGTGTAGGCGACAAAGAAAATGCAAATAAATGGCTGGATAAAATTATAAACGATAAAGACGCACCAAGTTTGATTTCTGCAGACGCACAAGCATTAAAATAAGGATATTATCATGCGAAAAACCGCCGCAATAATTACCTGTCTTGCTCTACTTAGCGCATGTTCTGAACATGACCCTATTCTGCCAGGAACGCGCACAGCAATTTTTGAAGGAGAAAATCTAAATATCTTAAATCAAGACATTCCTGATTTACCAGAAAATATAACAGAAGCCACAAAAGCAGATTGTCCGTACACGCAAGATTCTTCAAACGTTATCTGGAAAGGGGATAGAAAAATATTCAGCGGTTTTCCTACAAGCAATTCTGTAAAAAGCAATCAAACACCTGTATGTAGCGGAAATTATGTTTATGCGGGACTTACAACCGGAGAACTGGTAAAAGTAAACCCTGCAAATAAAAACATTGTTTGGATTGCAGATATTTATCGCGCTAGCAACATGACAGGTGGTGCTTCTATCTTGGATATAATTGCCCCAATTGTTGTACAAGGTAATTCGGTTTATGTAGGTGGTTTGGGTGATGCTTATTGTCGCATAAATGCATCTTCTGGTAGCAAAAAGTGGTGCCTGCCTATTGGTGTTGCTGTTCCCTTTATAACCACAGAAAAAGTAAGTTTTGTCGTTGCAACAGATAACTACTTATATGCAATTAGAAATTCTGATGGGGCGGTTTATTGGCGCACAGAGATAAAAAAACAATCTGAACCAACTTATCAAGACAAAATAATAACTGTTGGCAAACAAAAGATAAATGCAGAAACAGGTGAAGAATTAAAATAAAAAAATCCCTTTCAAAAGGGATTTTTTATTAGATTAAATGTCCTTACAACAAACAAGCCAATGTCGCACTAGTATTCTTTAACATAAACCAACCTATATGATAATCTGTTGCGTACACAGTCGCCAAGAACAAAGCCAAAATACCGATAACGATTATGACATTTACTTTCTTACCGCGCATGCAATACAAGGCAATATTATAAAATAAGAATAATACATAGATATCAACCAATAAACTTATAATCCACATTGAAGTACAATTAAATGCCAGCGCATTTAATACTAATATTACAGGATAAATAAAGAATACTGATGCCAGACCTTTTATCGCGATTTCCCAATCTCTTTCACCACCTGTAATTTCAGACACAAGCATTAACAACCCACCCATGACGAACAATAATGCAACCGCCAGAACAGGCACAATAATAATCGCTGTAAATACCGCGCTGATTGTAATTGTTGCCCCACCTAATAAACGCAACAACAAAACTAATACACCACCTATAAGACCATATATAAAGGCCTTTAACATGGATTCTTCCATATTACCGTCAGCAACAATTTTAGTAAAATAGCGCTTTGGATTAATTAATATATCTTTTATATGCTTAAACGCTTTTTTTATTTTTTTCATATTACCGCCTCTATTTGATTATTTATATTTTTGCTTTATAATAAAAAAAAATCAATGGAAAAAGTAATGTTTAAAGTGACTATTGCAGGACGACCAAACACAGGTAAGTCCACTTTATTTAACGGTTTAACAGGCACACGTGATGCCCTTGTTCATGACAGACCGGGTGTCACCCGTGATACCATCGGTGGTACTATGCGCGACCGCCCGTATCAAATTTTTGATACCGCGGGTTTAGAAAACGCAAAAACTGGTATCGCTTCGGATTCAACTAATATGGCAATCGCATCTATAATGAATTCTGACGCAGTTCTATTCGTTGTAGATGGACGCACAGGCCTTACAAATGAAGACCTTGACTGGGCACGTCTTGTCCGTAGAAAAACAAAAGCACCTGTTCTATTGCTGGTTAATAAAACAGAATCAGAAAAACGCTTATCTAATGTTCATGATTTCTATAAACTGGGTTTCGGTGAGCCTATTATGATTTCCGCAGAACATAAGCGCGGTTTCGATGAAATTTATGACTTCTTGGATAAAATTGCAGGTGATACCGTTAAAACAACAGAAGAAACTGCACCACAGCAAAAACTAAAAATCGCGGTACTGGGGCAACCTAATGTTGGAAAATCTACACTAGTAAACAAGGTTCTTGGTGAAAAAAGACAAATTGTTATAGACGCCCCTGGTATTACACGCGATACAGTAAAAATACCAACTAACTTTTATGGTCGTGACATAATTTTGATGGATACTGCTGGACTACGCAGAAAAGCCGGTGTAAAAGATGATGTTGAAACTTTATCCGCTTTAAAATCTTTAGACGCTATTGAAAAAGCAGATGTCGTTATATTGGTAGTAGATGCAACAAAGAACATAGAAAATCAAGCATTGGGAATTGCCGCACGCGTTTACGATGCAGGTAAAATATTATGTGTTGCTTTAAACAAGTGGGACCTGATAGACCAAGCAGAACGTGATGAAAAGTTATTAAAATTAAAACATCAATTTACAAACTCTTTTCATCAGATTATAAAACCTATGATATTAGCAATCTCTGCCGAAACAGGTTCAGGAGTTCAAAACTTATTCCGCCGAATATACGAACAGTGGGATATTTCTAATAGTGACGCACCAACAAGTTTGATTAATAGAATACTTGAAAAGTTGATTGAATCACGTCAACCACCTATGTCCAGATTAAAGCGACCTATGAAAATAAAGTTTGCTCGTCAGACAGGAAGACACCCTATGAAAATCACAATTAATGTAGGTGGTGCATCTGATATACCAGAATCTTACACAAGATATTTACGTCGTGGTTTAGCAGAAGCATTAAAATGGGAACACCTACCTATTGTAATTGAATACAAAAAAGACGATAATCCATTTGATTGATAAATAACATTATCAATCTGTACCGACATAGTAAGCGACCTGTCTTCAAACACAGGTCGTTTTTTATAAAAAAGACCGCCCAAAAAATGGGCGGCATTTTCTATTTCTTCTTTTTACAATTGTGCACGAACTTCTTGAACTTCATAACATTCAACGCGGTCACCTTCTTTTAAGTCATTATACTTATCAAAAGACATACCGAATTCAACGCCAGCACCAGATACTTCTTTTACTTCGTTCTTTTCACGACGCAGTTCACCAATCTTACCGTCATAAATAACAACATTATTACGCAGCAAGCGAACAAAAGCATCTTTCTTTATAACACCTTCTGACACACGGCAACCTGCGACTCGTATGCCCTTGCCTACTGTAAACAAAGCAATAACATCTGCGTAACCAATAAAGTTTTCTTTCCTTTCCGGTGCAAGTTTACCAGATAAAATTTCTTTTATTTCATCCGTTATACGATATACAACACTATGATAACGTATATCAACCCCATTCGCACGCGCCATATCACGAACCATGCTATCTGCACGTACGTTAAATGCAATTATAACTGCACCTGATGCAGATGCTAAACGTATATCTCCTTCTGTAATCTGACCTACACCAGAAGACAATACCTCTACACCTACTTTATCTGTATTGATTTCTTTCAACATATCTGTAATTGCTTCAACACTACCCTGTACATCAGCACGCAATACAATTGGCAATATCAATTTTTTGTTTTCATCGCGTTTTGCAAACAATTCTTCTAATGAAGAACGTTTAACCGCATTTGCTTTATCTTTTGCTTTCTGGACACGATAAGCAGCAACTTCACGCGCTTGGGCTTCTGTTTCCATAACATGCAAATCATCGCCCGCACTTGGAACAGAATTCAAACCTAGTACAACAACAGGCTGACCTGGTTTTACAGATTTTACACGTTCTCCATTAGAGTTTATTAAACCACGTACACGCCCATATGTTTCACCAGCAACAAATACATCACCTATAGACAAAGTTCCTTGGCGCATCAAAATCGTCGCAACTGCACCAAGACCTTTTTCCATTTTTGCTTCAACAACATATGCAACCGCAGGCATATCTGGGTCGGCCTTTAAATCCATAATTTCTGCTTGCAACAAAATTGCTTCTTCTAACTTATCTAACCCAATGTGTTTGGTTGCAGAAATTTCAACGCATTGAACGTCCCCCCCCATTTCTTCAACCTGTACTTCTTGTTGCAACAAGTCCATTTTTACACGTTGTGGATTTGCCTCTGGCAAGTCTATTTTATTTATCGCAACAATAAATGGTACTTTTGCTGCGCGTATATGATTTATCGCTTCTATTGTCTGCGGCATGATAGAGTCATTCGCCGCAACAACCAAAACAACAATATCTGCCATTTGCGCACCACGTGCACGCATAGCAGTAAATGTTTCATGCCCCGGTGTATCCAAGAATGTAATCATCTGACCTGATTTAGATTTAACTTCGTACGCAGAAACATGCTGTGTAATACCACCTGCCTCACGCGCAGCAACATTAGCATTACGAAATGCGTCTAACAAAGAGGTCTTACCATGATCAACATGCCCAACAACGGTCACAACAGGTGCACGATGTACTAAATTTTCTGGATTCGGTTGACGTTCCAATTGTTCTGCATAAGGTTTTACATCAACACGTTTTACCTTTGCCCCAAATTCACTTGCAATAAGTTCCGCCGTATCCGCATCAATTGATTGATTCTGAGATGCCATCATCCCCATTTCCATCAATTTTTTAATAACATTTCCTACCTTTTCTGCCATTGCAGCAGCCAAATCTTTAACAGTTATCGTATCCCCCAAAGTGACAACATGTTCTACTTTCTGCGGTACTGTAAATACTGCACGGGCTTTTTCACGGAACCGCTTTAATGATGCCTCTGAGCGACGACGATTTGCACCACGTAACCCAATTTCATCTTCATCGTCCCCATCACCAATTACAATATCATGTAAAGAAATTTTACCCGCTTTTTTAAAGTCTTTTTTAGAATTACTAAACTTTGACGGGCGCATCATATCTTCATCATCACGTGCAGATTTATTTCTGGAATTAAACTGCTGTTGATTATCCGATTGATTAAAATGCTTTTTTTGTGCAGGTGCAGATGTCTGAACAGGCGCAACCTTTTCTTCTTCTTGCACACTGGCAACATTTTCACGTGCAGCAAGTTGTTCTTTTACCTGTTCATATTCACGATTTTCACGTGCAATCTCTGCTTCACGAGCTGCCCGCTGTGCTTCTTCTTCTGCCTCGCGTTTTTTACGTTCTTCTTCACGTGCACGTGCTGCTTCTAATACTGCACGCAACTTCTCGTCTGCTGCATTACGAGGTGTTGCCGGTTTTTCCGGTTCTTCTCGCAATTCTTTGCTGCCAGGTGCAACAACGCGACGACGACGCTCTACAAATACTGCATCGCCTTTTTTGCTCTGTACCGCATCTATCGTTACTGATTTTCCAAGTGTTAATGTTGCCATATTCCAACCTTTGTATGTTCCGCGGGGTAGTCCCGCGGATTCAAACCATTTTTATTCTTCACCCTGCGTTATACCATAAGCCAATTCACGAGCCTTCATAATAACACGACCCGCCAAACGTGGACTCATAGTATCTTCACCCAAGATTTCTACCAATTCATCCGTAGACAAATCCGCTAAATCTTCTAACGACTTAATACCTGCATTACCTAATTGCATTATTATAGGACGCTTAATAAAATCAAAGTTCAGCAAATCATCTGACATGCCTAATTTATGACCTTCGTCCTTATAATCCTGTTCTTGCTTTGTTAAATATGATTTCGCACGATTCTGCAATTCTGTTGCCAGTTCCGCATTAAATCCCTCAATGCTTTCTAATTCACTTACATCAACAAAAGCAATTTCTTCGATTGTTCTGAAACCTTCTGTTATCAATAAATGAGCCAACATTTCATCAACATCCAGCCCACGTATAAACAATTCTGTTTTTTCTTTTACTTCTTTTGCACGTTTTTCTTGTTCTTCGGCTTCATTCATAACATCAATCTTCCAACCTGTTAACTGGGATGCCAAACGAACATTCTGACCGCGACGACCAATTGCTAAAGATTGTTGATCTTCGTTTACAACAATCGCTGCGCTACGCGTATCTTCATCCACAATAATCTTTGCAACTTTTGCAGGCTGCATCGCATTAACGATAAATACTGCTGGGTCTTCTGAATACAAAATAACATCAATCTTTTCACCATGGCATTCGTTTATAACAGGCTGAATTCTTGTACCCTTAATACCGACAGTCATTCCAACTGCGTCAATAGAAGGATCTTGTGTTTCAACCGCTATTTTCGCATGGCTGCCTGGTGCACGGGCAACAGACTTAATCTTGATTATACCTTCATAAATTTCTGGAACTTCTTGCACAAATAATTTTTCCATAAACATAGGATGTGTACGAGTCAAGAAAATCTGCGGACCGGAATTAGAACGAGCAACGTCCATAATCAAAGCACGAACACGATCACCAACCGCTAAACGTTCCCCAGGGATTAGTTCTGTACCCTTGATATAGCCTTCTGCCTTGCCATTAATATCAACAAAAACATTCCCGAATTCAATACGTTTTACAACACCACTTACAATGTCACCGATATTATCTTTGAATTCTTCATATTGACGCCCCTTTTCTGCATCACGAACGCGAGCAGTCATAATCTGGCGCGCTGTCTGAAATGCCATACGTCCAAATTCTGGTTCTGGTAACGGGTCTTCTACAACATCGCCAACAACAGGATTTTTTGAATACTTTTTGGCCTGAGCAACCGTCAACATTGTGTTCGCATCGTATTCTTCACCCTTTGATTCTGGTGATTCAATAACTTCAAACAAACGTTTTACATGTATTGCACCGTTTTTTCGGTCAATTTCAGCAGTAATATTAAATTCTTCACCGTACTTATGCTTTGCTATTTTAGCAATCGCTGCTTCTAATGATTCGATAACAATATCACGGTCAATCTGCTTTTCCTGTGCCAAAGAATCAATCGCTAGCAATAAATCTTGACGAGGCATAGAAACAAAAGACATTTGCTTTCTCCTTGTTTATATTTTTTACCGAAAGGGCGGGGTCTTTCAACCCCGCCCTTAAAAAACCTTTTAAGAACATACTTATTATTAACATCGAATCGATTAAATTGCAAGAAATTTCTATATTTTCTAAGAAATATTCGTTCTTTTATCATTAAATATATTTGACGCTACCTCTTTTGGGCTTTATACTGCAAATTATGAAAATACTGGATAAATATTTTACTAAGCAATTAGTTACCATATTTATTATGCTGTTGCTGGTCTTAACAGGACTGGCATGGATGGTTCAAATCATGTCCATGATGAAATTCTTGTTAAATTATGGCATCGAGTTAACCAGTTTCTTAGGACTTACTGTCCTAATGGTACCATTTATCATTTCTATTATCGTGCCTTTTGTGACATTTATCGCGGTCATTTTTGTTTATAATAAGTTAATATCAGATAATGAAATAACGGTTATGGTCGCTTCCGGGCTTTCTCCTAAACAAATAGCCAGACCCGCACTAATTGTTGCAACTATATTGGCCGCTTTACACCTGTGCCTTAATTTATGGGTTGTTCCTTCTACGCAGGCAAAGTTTTATAGTACACAATGGAATTTAAGATATGGCTTAGCCCATATGAAACTACAAGAAGCAGCTTTTACTCAACTGGCAGATGGGCTTGTCGTATATGTCGATAAAGTTTCAGGTCATGATTTATCACAAGTAATGTTATCCGATATGCGTGACGAAAATTCGCCTATTACTATTTTTGCAGAAAAAGGAAAACTTATTTCTACTACGCGTGGTCTATCCATCGTTATGACTAACGGTTCTTTGCAAACTAATGGTAACACGATGACCACTGGTACTTTTGATAGTTTTGATATGGATTTAAACGTTGCAGATAAAGAAGGCGATTCTGTATTTAAAGTTCGTAGAATACCTACAAATACTCTGATTAAAACTATTTTAGATTCACCATCTGAAAAACAGCATAAAATGGTTCTGGCAGAATTAAGTACTCGTTTCTTGGCACCACTGATGAATATAATTCTGGCTGCGCTTTGTACCGTTATATTGCTTAGAACGTCTTTATTGCGCCGTCGAACAAGTATAGCACCTGCGTTAGCCGTTGCAGCAATGGCGGTCACAATGTCTTTGTTTATGTCTGCGTCAAACATTATTGGTAGTCTGACGGCATTCGGATTATTAACACTAACCTTGTTTATTGCATTAGGTGGAATTTTGTTTATATTATTTAAGAAATGAAAAAAATCATCCCATCTTTGCTATTCTGTATGATGTTTTGCCGCGCATACGCGGCATCTATTGACGTTGATACCCCAAAAACTATAACTGCAGAAAAAATAGAATATGACGTAAAGTCAGAAACAATAAAAACATCTGGTGAAACAGAAATAGTTAATGCTTCTGGTCAACGTATGACGCTTACAGATTCTTATTTATCTAAAGACGGTTCTAGTTTGTCAGGCGACGATATTAAACTCTGGTTAGGTAATCACGTATACATAGAATCTGACAATATCACTCGCGAAGGCGATGAAACCGTTGCGCTAAAAGCCACCTTTACCGCTTGTGATAACTGTGATGCTTATGGTGATGCTTGGAAGATTTCTACACGCAAAATAGTGCATGATATGGAATCACGAATGTTGCGCTTTTATAACCCCGTCCTTTGGACATACAATATACCTGTGTTCTGGTTACCCTTCTTTGAAATGCCGGACCCAGGTATAAAGCATAAAACAGGATTCCTGACACCAGATTTTGAATCTACCAACAATATGGGTACACAGATAAATATCCCTTTTTATATTTCTATATCTGATACCCATGATATGACAATTACAACGTCTTACCTTACGCAAGAAAACCCTCTGTTTCAGGTAGAACACAGATTAAATATGCCTCATTCTGAATATAGAACAAGTGGTGCTTTTACACGAAATAAAGAAGGTGAAAACCGCTGGTATATTTTTAATAATGACGTTATAGAACTTGGTGAATATGCACGCGCAACCGTTTTCCTAGAAAGAGCTTCAGATAAAACTTTTCTACAAAAATACGGTTTCTACGATGATCAACCATACTTGGATTCTGGGGCAACACTAGAACTTTTCGGACAATCTGGATATGTTGTTGCAGATGCTCATATATTCCAGGAATTACGTAGTACTTCTGGTTTCTATTCTGCACCAACAGGTAATATTTTACCTAATATACGCGGTATTTATCAAACTGCACCTATTTATAAAGAAACTTATGCAACTTTTAGCGCAGACGTTCTTGGTATTGTCGGGTCTACAACATCGTCACAAAGGTTAAGCGGTGATGCAAGAATTGTATCACCTTGGACAATATGGGGTGGGAACAGAATTACTGCAAGTTTATCCACCAGATACGATGTTTATAATTTCGATAATACAGAAATGATTAATAAACAAACTTTTTCTGGCCTGAAAAACCGATTCTTGCCAAGCGGATATCTTGAATGGGGATTGCCTTTATTTAAACCAACAGATACTTGGACACAAGTAATTGAACCGAAAGCCAGATTAACTGTTATGCGCCATTTGGATGAAGACCAATTCGCTTTAAACAATGACTCTGCCGGTGCTTTCTTATCAGATACAACACTATTCTCTGATAATCGTTTTGCAGGTCTAGACTTATGGGAAAATGGAACTTATGCGGATTATGGTGTGCGTTGGGCCGCTTTCAATCCAGATGGTCAAAATTTTGAATTATTCTTAGGTCAGACTTATGATTTTAAAGACCGTGAATCAACTGACCCAAATAGTGGGTTCCATAATGGGGCTTCTGATTATGTAGGACGTATTGAGTATAATAATATGAAATGGCTTGATGTAACCAGCCGGTTTAGACTGTCTGAAACAGATTTATCTTTGCGCCATGTAGAAACAACCGGTGTTATAGGTAATTCTCGCAATTTTATAAATATCGGTCATATATGGTCACAGCAATTTATAGATGCATATACAGAAGACGACAGCATAAATGAAATGACTGCAGGATTTGGTTTGCAATTAACCAATCGTTGGTCTTTACGTTTCAATGCGATATACAACATGACCTATGGGCAATTCCAGAGACATACAGGTGGTTTATTTTATACTCACCCATGCTATTATTTATCTGTTGAATATCGCCACGATAACGCAATAAAAGATGACTATGTCGGGACAACTACATTCCAATTCAGATTTGGAATGAGCATTGACGGTCAACGCTATTAAAGGAAAGAGAGATGAAAAAATTCGGAATTTCAGTAATTTCTTGCTTATTTGCTTTTCCAGCATTCGGTGCAACAGTGGTTGCAAGTATAAATGGTAAACCTATTACCGATACGGACATTACTGCGCGCACAACGCTGATGAACAAACAAGGCAAATCATCCACAGACAATAGACGACAAGCATTGCAAAATATTATCGATGATAATGTAAAGTTAGCATACGCGTCTAATTTTGGTGCAGTACCAGATGACGATGAAGTCGAAAAAGAACTAAAAAAAATGAATCTTGGCGAATTATCCGCTTCTGAAAAATCAATGGCTTTATCCGCACTAAAATCTGATATAGCATGGCAGATAGTTGTTGCAAGAACGATTCTTCCAACCGTCGATGTTTCAAAAGAAGAAATAAATGCAGAAAAAAATTCATTGGCCAAAGAACATGGTTTGCCAATTGAAATGACGTTGGTAAGATTAGTCGATATTCCTGCAGATGTAGCAACAAAACTTACAAAACCAAAAAGTTGCGATGATGCTATAAAGATGGCAGAAGAACTTGGGGGTGCACCACAAAAGTTTACAGCACTTCAATATGAGTTATCAGAAGATATTCGTGAAAGAGTAGTAAACTTACCAAATCTAACATGGTCGCCTGTTGTTGACCGTTCTGTTCTTCTTGTATGCAGCACAAAAAAAACTTCTGAATATGGTAAATTAGATGAGGTAATTAAACAAAACGCATTGTATAAACAGGCTATGTTTATCGCAGACCAGCAACTTAAACAATTACGTCGCAAAGCAGTAATTGTAATAAATGATGACAGATACAAACTATGAAACCTATACTTTTTAACTTCACAGACAGTGAACTGATAGACTTTTTAGAAAAACTGGGGCAACCGAAATTTCGTGCAAAGCAAATTCGCGAATGGTTATTACGTGGCGCACCTGATTTCGCTTCTATGAAAAACCTGCCAGAAAACTTGCGCAAAGATTTGGATAAATCTGCACAAACACTGCCTGTAAAAATCGTAAAAAAATTGGAATCTTCTGACGGACAAACTACTAAGTTTCTATTAGAACTACATGATAATGAACAAATTGAATGCGTACTTATGCGCACAAGTTATGGCAATAGCGTTTGCGTAAGTTCTCAGGCTGGTTGCGCTATGGGGTGCAAATTCTGCGCAAGTACTTTGTTGGGACTTAAACGTAATTTGACTGTAAATGAAATATTCTCTCAAATCCTTGTAGCACAATGGGAATTACGTTCAGATAGATTCTCGGACCGCGCTATCAGACCTAATGGCGACGCAAATAACGAAGATGTATCACATATAGTCGTTATGGGAACTGGCGAACCTTTACAGAACACAGAAAACGTTATCGGTTTCATAGAACGTGCAAATAAAGATATGGGTATCGGATGGCGAAAAATTACTGTTTCTACATGCGGGATAGTACCAGGCATTAAAGATTTAACTGCTTGGGGCAGACCTATAAATCTTGCGATATCTATGCATGCACCAACCGACGAATTACGCAGTCAAATTATGCCGATTAATAATAAATACAAGTTGGCTGAAGTATTGGATGCCGCTTTTGAATTTTCAGACCTGCACAACCGTCAATTAATGATTGAATATATATTACTTGGCAAAAAGAATTCTGACGGCGAAACAGAGTTATTTAACTGCACACCAGAATATGCAGAAAAATTGTCTAATTTACTAAAAGACAAAAACTGTATGGTAAACTTAATACCATGGAATGCAGTTGATGAACGTGATTTTGCATCTCCTTCTGGAAATGCAGTTCACAGATTCCAAGACATTTTAATAAAAAATGGAATACACACTAGAATAAGACGCGAACGCGGTCAGGATATAGGGAGTGCTTGTGGTCAATTGCGTCTGAACAACAAAAAGGCATAAATATGAATTTACGTTATATAACCTGCTCTGACCCACGTGAAGATACACCTATTGAAGATATCTTGCACCTGTCCCAAACTGCACCGAATGTGGAAATCGCGGTGCAAGCGCATCCTTCAAAAATGTCTTTTGATATGCCTAGACGTAAATGGTTCGAATGTCTTTTAAAAGAATCTTTAAGTATGCCAACAGCACCAAATCTTGCTGTGCACTTAAACTTAGACTGGTGCGATAAATTCTGTCAGGGAATTCTAGCACCAGAAATATTAGACCTATTCTTTTTACTCCGTGAAGATGCCACACCTGCGATTCGTCGCTGGCAAATAAATATACATGGCAGCAAAACAAAATCTTTTAAAATAGATAATGTTGCTAGAATTTTAGTAAATTATCCTAGTCGTGAATTTATTTTTCAATATGGTGCTTCCGAATACCACAGAATGCAACGTCTTGATAATAGAATGAAAAGGTTTGATGTAGAAACAAACTTTTCTATTTTATACGATACATCTGGTGGTGCAGGTAAACTGACCAAAAACTGGCGCGCGCCTTTATTTGAAGACCACTCACAAGGTTATGCAGGCGGTCTATCACCAGAAAATGTTTCAGAAAACCTTGATAAAATTGCAAAAGTTGCAGGCGACAGAACAGATATATGGATAGATGCAGAAGGTAAATTAAAAACACCAGGTACAAAAACATTTGATATAAAAAGAGCCGAACAATATATAAACGCTGCTTTAAAATGGCAAAAAACAAAATAACTTTTTGATACACACTCATAGTTGACAATTAGTTTTTTGTGCTAGTTTATATTTTATGTCTACGCACTCTTCTATGTTCGATATAATAAAAAAGCAAAATGGGGAACATTTTGCTAAGGTCATTCGTAATTATGACAATGGTATTTTTGATATTCCGAATATCGACAAAATAGTAAAATACGCGGGCAAAGAAGCAGAACCTATTATAAATTATCTTATTTCATTAAAAGATATTCAGGTAAGAACCAAAAATTGCAACAAGTCGCCTTTTGAATTATTATACGAGGCAGGCTATCATGCAGAATATGCCGACACCTTAGAAAAACAAAATGATATTAGTAAATACTTCGCTTTTGGTGAAGAATTATGCACTTTTAAAGACCCTGAAAGATATAAAAAATATTATATAATTAACGCAGTTAAATTTAACGCAGACAAGATTAATCGCGCAGATTTCAGGACTCCAATACGAGAAGACGAATACGGAACATCTGTAATTTCTATTCAAATGCTAAAAAGTGGCGGTTTTATCTCTATAAAAAACAGGTACAACCATAGTGTCGATAATGCAGACAATACTTATAATAGCAATCCAGACAATATAATTGATGGTTTATCTGAAGCATTGATGAAACATTTTAATGTGGATTTTTCTAGTAAAGAAGAAAAATTACCAGCAAAATATATCTTTATGGCTGGCCAAATTCTTAAATATAACTACGAGGTAAATAACGTTTACTACGGGGAAAATTTTATTGCACAAGATGGCCAGATAAAAGAAATTAATAAAAGTTCTGAATTAATGATGGACTATTTCATTTTTGACATGAAAACCAAACATTTCTTTACTCAATACCAAGGAGTTTATCTTCACTATCTTGCCGATTGTTTTCCTGCTGTATTAGAACAAGAAATACAAGGTAAAAAATTACAAATACAAAAAGATAAAAGTACTGGGAATATCGTTTTATTCGCAAATAAAAAACCTGTATTAGAATTAAATCATGGAAATATAATCAGAATAAATCTTTATGAAACAAAACATATAAGCAAAAAATTTTTATATCATGATGAAACTGCCCTGTCTTTTAAATCTGATAGCGTTTTAGAAATAGGCAATTCCTTCCTATATTTGAATAAATGCTTAGAAGAACTATATACACCTAATCTACAAATTACAGATGATTTTTTCCTGCAAAATAATAGGGCACTTAAAAAACTTCATTTAGATAATTTGAAAGAAACTAAAACATGCTTTCTGTATTCAAATGAACAATTAACCGACTTTGAAGCCAAAAATCTTATTACAGCAGGTCCTTTTTTCCTTTACAGAGCTAAAAATATAGAAAATATAAATTTCCCTAACTTATTAAACCTTGGTGACTGGGCTTTATCAGAATCAAAAAGCAAATCTTTTAATGCACCAAAATTAAAAAGCTTTGGGACAAATTCAAAAACAATGCTTTCTAAACTTGTAGCAAGACAAAGATAAAACAGCAATCATATGTTCTATTTTACAATTTCAGGGTCTTTTTTGCGCCCCCTTTTGTGTAAATTCTGATACGCACGGCGTTGCTTTGTTATTTCATACAAAACAATACCAGTAGATGTAGCCAAATTTAAACTTTCTATTATCCCGTACATTTCTATACTAACACACGCAACACTATGAGAAACAGCTAAATCACTAATACCCCGCGCCTCGTTTCCAAACCATACTGCTAAACGTTTCTGCGTAAAATCACCGTCTTGCAATATAACATTCGTTTTCCCCTTTATATGAGGCGATGTTACAATAGATACATATTTATTTTTTTCTAAGTGTGCCAAACATTCTTCTGTTGACTTAAACTTCTTAACAAAAGTCCATTTTACCGCAGATACAGATGTTTTTAATAAAATTTTATCGCATACTTTCCCACTCTGTCGGGATGCGATTATCTGGATCCACTATATACAACTTTTCAACACCAAGTGCGTTAATATTTCGTATAACTGTACCTATGTTCTTTAGATCACTCGGGTCTTCTAAAACAGCTATCAAATTTTTACATCTTCCTGTTTTAGCATACTTTGCCTTTTGTCTTAATCCCGACAACATAACGCACCCCTTTTCTTAAATATTACCTTTTAACCAAATGAAAACCCGCATTCGCGGGTTTTACATTCATTACTTATTTGGAATGATTTTGATTTCTACCCTACGATTCTGCTGGCGCCCTTCGGCTGTCGAATTAGACGCTATTGGATTAGATGAACCTAGCCCCATAATCTCAAACCTTGAAGCCTTTACCCCCTGCCCTTGCAAGTATGCAGCAACTGCGTTTGCACGCTGCTGTGATAATGTCTGATTATATTCTGCACTACCTGTACTATCTGTATAACCTAAAACCATTACTGTTGAATTATCATACTTGTTTAATACCTTCGCAACAGAGTTCAATGTCGAATAAAATCCTGCATTTATATCAGAAGAATCTGTCTTAAATGTAATATTACCTGGCATAATCAAACGAATACTATCACCATCACGAATAACACTTACACCCGTTGATGCTAATTCTTGACGCAATTCCGCTTCTTGTACGTCCAAATAATAACCTACACCACCACCAAGTGCAGCACCTGCCAAACCACCAACCAAAGCACCTGCACCATGATTATTGGATACTAATGCGCCCGTCGCAGCACCTGTTGCGGCACCAATTGCAGTTCCCCATACTGCTTTTGATGTCTGCGCTTCACCAGTATAAGGATTTACTGTTGCGCATGCACTTAACATAGAAATTATCATTAAACCTGCTAACAATTTTTTCATAAATCTTTCTCCTTTTTTCTTAATACCAGTTTATTGTAAACATAATATTTATAAATTTCAAAAAAATATTCTAAGAAAAAAACCGCAGTTTCCTGCGGTTCTAATTCTGGTGGATGTTGAGGGACTCAAACCCCCGACCCTCTCGGTGTAAACGAGATGCTCTAATCAACTGAGCTAAACATCCGAAACAGCGCGCATATAATAAAACATTTTTTTACGCTTGTCCAGTATTTTATTCTGGGATCGGCATACCAGCAGTTGCATCCCCCATAACCTGGTCTATCATCTCATCTGCTTTTGCCTTGGCATCACGATATGCCGCTGCAACAACAGCTGCAACCCCCGCTGCACCACGCGACAAAACATCTTCTCTTATCTTCAAATCAAACAAGTCATATTTACCAGACATATCTATTATGCAGGCACCATCTTCCGCAATGCCCTTTATGTGCATTTGACCAAGTTCATCCTGCGCAGCCGCAACTTTTTCTTGCAGTGCACTTGCCTGTGCCATTAATGCTTCCATATCCATAAAAACTCTCCTTTTTAAAAGATTATTTACCCCGCATTTGCGGGGTAATCTAATTATTTTGCGATTTCTTTACCTGTCTTTTGATCAATACCTACCATAGACATACGTGTTTTACCACGCTTATCTGCACCAAGGTATTTAACAAATACTTTATCGCCTTCTTTTATTTTTGTATCTTCAATCTTCGCGATTCTTTCACCTGTGATTTCAGAAATATGAACCATGGATTCAAAACCGTTTAAGATTTTTACAAACAGACCAAAGTCTTTGATACCAGATACTGTACCTTCATAAATTACACCAACTTCAGGTTCTGCAACGATGTCTTTAATGCGCTTCATCGCTTCTTCTGCTTCTTCCTTGGTTGTTGCCATAATTTTAATATTACCGTCATCGTCTAGGTCTATCTGAGTGTTTGTTTCACGCGTTAAAGCCTGAATAACTGCCCCACCCTTACCTATAACATCACGTACTTTATCTGGGTTGATTTTCATAGAATATGCCTGTGGTGCAAATTCTGATACGTGTGCACGTGGTGCCTTGATTGCTTTTTCAATCTTACCCAAAATATGCATACGACCATCTTTTGCCTGTGCCAAAGCCTTTTCCATAATTTCAAACGTGATAGATGTGATTTTTATATCCATCTGCAACGCAGTAATACCTTGGTCTGTACCCGTCACTTTAAAGTCCATATCACCCAAGTGATCTTCGTCACCCAAAATATCTGTCAAAATTGCGTAATCATCGCCTTCTTTTATCAAGCCCATAGCGATACCTGCAACAGGACGTTTTAACGGTACACCACCGTCCATCATAGCAAGTGTTGCACCGCATGTTGTCGCCATAGAAGAAGAACCATTAGATTCCAAAATATCGGAAACTACACGTATAACATAGTCGAATTCTTCACGATTTGGAACCATCGGATGTAATGCACGCCATGCCAAATTACCGTGACCAATTTCACGACGACCCGGAGACTTTAACCCTTTTGCTTCACCAACAGAATAACCTGGGAAGTTATAATTCAAAATAAAGTCTTTTTCTTCGGCACCGTCCAAAGATTCAATAGGCAACGCATCTTTACCACCACCTAAAGTAAGTGATACCAATGCCTGTGTTTCACCACGTGTAAACAATGCAGAACCATGCGCGCGTGGTAAAATCCCCAATTCAATTTCAATCGGACGAACAGTCTTGTTATCACGACCATCAATACGTGGCTTACCTGCCAAAATATTACTGCGCATAATATGAGCAGTTAAATTTTCAACAATTTCATCTGCCCATGATTCCAAAGTAGATGTCGCAGTCGTTGTTTCTGGGAATAATTCAGGAATTTTTGCTTTCGCTTCAGCATGAATATTACCCAAAGTTTCCAAACGAACCAACTTTTCTTTTATCTGTAAAGCAGATTCTATTTCACCCGCAAAAGATTCAAATTCTTTCTGCATAGTGATATATTCTGCAGATAACTCTGGTGTTTCCCAACGTTCTTTACCTGCTTTTTCGGCAAGTTCGTTAATAGCACCAATTACTGCCTGTTGTGCGTCAAAACCAAACTTTACTGCACCTAAAGTTGTTGCTTCGTCTAATTCACCGATTTCTGATTCAACCATCAAAACACCGTCTTTTGTTGCGGCAACAACTAAATCCATTTCAGATTCTTCTGTTTCTTTCTTTGATGGGTTCAAGATATATTTACCATCCATATAACCAACACGTGCCGCACCAATCGGTCCCTGGAAAGGAACACCAGACAATGCCAATGCCGCAGAAGACGCAATCATAGCCAAAATATCAGGTTGATTCTTTCTATCATAAGAAAAAACCTGTGCAATAATTTGAACTTTGTTTTTAAAAGTTTCTGGGAACAATGGACGAATAGGTCTGTCAATTAAACGAGCAATCAATGTTTCCCCAGTAGATGCCTTGCCTTCACGTCTATCACGAGAACCTGGTATACGCCCCGCTGATGCAAACTTTTCTTGATAATCAACAGTCAATGGGAAGAAGTCTTGACCTTCAACTGCAGTTTTTTCTGCACAGACAGTTGCCAAAACCATAGTTCCGCCCATAGTAGCCAAAACAGAACCGTTTGCTTGTTTTGCCATGCGTCCTGTTTCCAAACGTAATGTTTCATCGCCATATTTTATTTCAACCGCAACAGGGTTGTTTAAATGTGTTTTTTCATCTTTATTAAATAAACCAAATAACATTTATTTCTCCATTTTATTAGTTCAATAATATGCGAAGAAAAATTATTCGTTTTTGCATTCTGCTAACAAATGCAAGAAAGAACAATTTCCCCTTCGCAATCTCGATTATAAAGGATATTTAACTGTTTGCAAATAATTTAATGGATTTAAGAAATTTGTAGATTATAATTTGTTTGATATCGAGTATTTCGATATCGGGGTGTGGAAACCCTTTATCAAAGCGTCTGGGAACGGACGTAAAACTGACTCCTGTCAATTTGGCAGGGGGGTCGTGAATATTTTGAATAAACGACACAATTCTTTGATATTGTTTCCAACCTCCTGCCGCCTTGATTTCTTGGCGGTTCAATTTTTTAACAAATTGATTCTAGGAGTGAAACAAATGAAACCAAACAAAACTTATCTCATAGTTTTGGGAACTATGATTTTTTCGATATTACCAAATACAGGTAATGCCGCATTAACTTTATGCCAATCTAGTGCCAACTGCATAGCAAATACTTCTTTTAAATGCTGCTGTCCAACAGGAAGTACAGGAACCCTAAACACATGCCCAACAGGTTGGACATATGATGCATTTACTTCCCTTTGTGAAAGATCCGGAACCACGGGTTCTGACACAAAAGGCTATTACACACAATCTTACACAACTTGTGAACCAACAACTGTAACTTACGATTGTTATAGCGGTACAAATACTCCATCCGGTCTTTCTTGCATTTGTGAGCAGTTATAAATCGATTAATTATAGGATTTCAAAATGAGAAAGTTTATTTTACTGCCTTTATCTGGCACTCTTTGTGTTTTATTTTCTTCTTATGCATATGCGGAATGTACAACTGGCGCAAAAACTTATACCGCATGTAAGCCTGGCTATTATCTATCTTCTGGTGATTGTGTACGTTGCCCTTCTTCTGGCGGTGTTTACGGCACAACAGTAGATAATAATACCGGCGGTATAACTTCTTGTTATTTACCATCAGGCACAACTGGCAGTGATAGCACAGGAAGTTATACAATAACAGGCAGTTGCTATTATTCTATGTAAAAAACGGGGAATTTCCCCGTTTTTTATTATTTACGCAGACCCAATTTTTTAATCAGTTCTTCGTATTCGGCTACATTACGTTTCTTTATGTAAGCCAACAATTTTTTACGACGGTTTACCATCAATAACAAACCACGTTCTGAATGATGATCTTTGTGATTTGCTTTCATATGTTCCGTCAAATTGCGAATACGTTCTGTCAAAACTGCAACCTGAGAAGCAGCAGAACCACCGTTATCTTTTTCAGTAGTTTTAAACGCATTAATCAATTCTGTCTTTTTTTCTTTTGTAACGGACATTGTTTTTCCTTTTTTATTTAAATTGTTCGTTTTGGACGCAATTCCCCGCCAGATATCACACCTATTCCAACAAAATCTTTTTCGTTGTATACGCGCCGAATTCCGTCAGATGCGTCTGTTTTGATAAATCCACCATGTTTATAAAAATTAGTTGATTTATCATCCAGATTTAGAACCGGAATGTCCCCCAGTCCAAAATCAATTGGTTTCAAGATTCCCTTGAAATCTGCACCATTATTAAACAGATTTTCTAAAAAATCAAGTTTTACCGCATTTTTTATGTCAAAACCATTTGTTCCGGTTCTGCGTATCATATCAACCGTTGCAACCGTACCGCATAATTGCGCAATATCTCGCGCTAATGCACGAACATACGTTCCACGACCGCAACCTACTTTAAAACACCATGAATCTTCTTTTTTCCCAGTATATTCTAAGGAATATATTTTTACTTTCCTTGCAGGTATATCTATATTTTTTCCACTACGCGCTAATTCATACGCCCTGCGCCCGTTAATATGCACTGCACTATAAACAGGAGGCACCTGCTCTATCTCTCCCACAAGTTTTGATAAAACAGATATGATATGCGATTCTTCTGGGATAATATCTGTTCTTGATATTTCATTCCCTGTTATATCAAGACTATCTGTTTCATATCCGAATTTTAATGAAAATAAATACTCTTTTTTCCCATCAGAAAAATCTTCTATAAACGGTATCATTTTAGTCGCAGACCCCAGCGCAATAGGCAATACACCAGAAGCCATTGGGTCAAGCGTACCTATATGCCCAAACGTTTTGGCACCAAACATACGCGCAATACGCCCCCCTGCAGTGCGACTAAACATGCCTGACGGTTTATCTAAGATTATCCACCCAGAAGCCAATTAACGTTCCTTTATTACATATTTTTTTTCAAATGCTTTTTCTAGGAATTCGTCTAATAAACTTTTTCCATTAGTTATAGGAGGATATACTTGCTCTAAATTTCTCTGATTTATAACGATTAACTCTTCGTTTTCTTTTTTATTTACTTCATATTTTTCAAAATGATTTCGTCTGACAAAAGGACTTTCTATTTCATAAATAGAACCATTATTTACTTTTTTTAACTCTTTTATAGAACGTCCAACAAAAGCCTCTAATCCCCAAACAGGTTCAGATTTTAATGTCTTATCACCTAAATCAAAAGAAAATTTTATTCCCAGTTTAAAAGACTGCGGTCTATCACAAAAAATAAAAGAACCAGATGTTCGCTTGCCAGATATTGTATATATTTTGGTAAAATCAAATTTTTTTAAAAATTCTTTTACTTTTTCTGGGGCATCAAACTCTTTACGAACTATATTTAATAAATTTGTTTCAAATACTACAGATGATTTAATATCCATATCTATCTCCACGCATTTTATTTATATCAAAAATAGCATCTGCCATTCCCTTATAAAACCGAATTTCTTGATACTCTCTGTAAACAACATCTGAATCTGTATGCACATCCATAGGAATATCTGCAAATATTCGCCCTTTTGAATCAGTACGAACAGAACGCCCAACCAAAAACCTTGGTCCCCATGTTATATCCGACTTATATATTTCACCACAATCCTCAACAAATAACCTTGTACCCAGATGAAATTCAGGCAGACATTTAAACTTTTGCGAAACACTAGGAGATAGAAAATCAACTTCCTCTAAAAACTGCTTTAAATAACGTGAGTTAAAAAATTCTTCATAACTTGATATGAAGTCTGATTTAAAGACATACAGCGGTTTTATTTTTGGCATAAGCACCCCTTATCCGAATAGATTCAGTTGCGCTCCCCCCTTAGGCTCGGAAACCTTGTTATGCACCTGCGTTTTCTTTGTCACTGTTGCAGGAGGAACATCTTCGCATAATGCTGCCTTATGTTCTTCTAGGCCTGCAAGTACACTTTCTGCACGCGCAACAACAGATTCTGGCATTCCCGCCATCTTCGCTACATGTATACCATAGGACCTATTTGCTACGCCTGCAACTATTTTGTGCATAAACACTATTTCATTATTATGCTCGCGCACATCTATCGTCAAACAAGATACATTTTGCAACTGACCTGCATTACACCCAACCAGTGCCGTTAGTTCATGATAATGCGTTGCAAAAAGTGTTCTTGGTTGCAAATCGTTCAAGTACTCTAAAACCGCCTGCGCAATCGCCATACCATCATAAGTTGCGGTTCCTCGCCCTATTTCATCAAAAATTATAAATGACTCTTTTGTCGCACGACGCAATATATTCGCAGTCTCACTCATCTCTACCATAAAAGTAGATTGTCCTGCGGCTAAATTATCCGATGCACCTACGCGACTAAACAATTGGTCACAAATACCGATTGTAGCACTTGTTGCAGGAACAAAAGACCCCATGTGTGCCAACACAACCAATAAAGCATTCTGACGTAAATATGTTGACTTACCTGCCATATTGGGACCAGTTAATAATGCAATAGACTTAGCATTCAAATTACAATCATTCTTAACAAAGTTATCACCGTGCTTACGTAATACTGCTTCTATAACTGGATGCCGCCCTCCTACAACATCAAAGGCATTGTCTTCGGTCATATTTGGGCGTACCCATGAATATCTGTCCGCCGTCACAGATAAAGAATACCAAACATCTAAATCTGCTAATAATTCTGCAGTTGCAAGTAAATCGTCAGACACTTCACGTATTTTCTGAATCAAATTATTTACAATATCTGCTTCTATCGCTGCAGACTTTTCCGCGGCACTACGAACCTCGTTATCAAGGTCTATCAACTTTGCTGTCGTAAAGCGCATATTCCCTGCCATTGTCTGACGATGAATGAAACCTGATTCTGGTTTCATAAGCGCATCTGCACGAGCACTGGGAACCTCTATAAAATACCCCAAAATATTATTATATTTGATTTTTAATGTATGAACGCCAGTTGCAGCGGCATACTCTGCCTGCATACTTGCAATCGTTTCCTTTGCACCATGCGCTAGCCCACGCATATGATCCAGTGATACATCAAAACCAGTTCTTATAACGTCACCATCTCTAAAGAAAGTTGGTAATTCATCTGCCAACGCAGAATTTAATTCCCATGCCAAATTATCATGAGTATTTATCTCTGCAAATCTTGATGCAAAATTAGAATCCAGTCTTGTCGCAAGCATCTTTGAATTAGGCAATTCTATCAAAAAATCTACAATATGCCGCATATCCCGCGGTGTACCACGCCCAGCAAGCAAGCGCGATAAACTACGTCCAACATCTGGTACAGATGACAAAGCAGAAGAAACACTGGCCATAACATCTGGATTTAATAAAAAGTGCCCGATATGTTCTTGTCTGCGACGTATTTCGTCTATATCACCAGATAAAGTGCGCAAATAAGCCCGTAATTTTCTGGCACCTGCCGCAGTTTTCGTATTGTCTAGTACATCTATCAGGCACGTTCCACCATCATTAATAGGTGCGTCTATTTCCAAACTTTTCCAAGTTGCAGAATCTATTAATAATTGCCTGCCAGATTTATAAACATACGGTGCACGAAAAGCAATTGATGCACCACGCTGAGTATTAAATAAATACCCTGCCAACAACCCAACTGCATTTTCACAGTTTGTAATTTCGTTGTCGGTCCTAACCGCACCACCAAAAACCTGTGAAACAATTTTATCAATATCTGCACGATGATAAAGTTTCTCATATACAGGTGTGGTTTTAAAAATACTACGCAAATGCAATACAGTCTCATTTTCTGCCAAGGACTCTGGATAAATAACTTCTGCAGGATTAATACGAACCAAGTCATCTAAAACCTCTGCAGTTTGCCCAACAAAAAATTCCCCTGTTGAAATATCACAACCCGCGATATCAAACTTTCCTGAACCTAACGCAATAATCGCCACCAAAAAATTAGAGTTCTTTGGCGTTAATAAATTTTCATCTGTAAGTGTACCTGGTGTTAAAACTCGTATTACTTTTCTTTCTATAAATTTGTGACCACGCACCTTGGCCTCTGCCGGGGTTTCCATCTGCTCTACCAATGCAACCCTAAACCCTGCCCTAACTAACCGCCCAAAATAGTTATCTGCGGCATGCCACGGGATACCACACATTGGTATATTTTCACCGTCTGCGTCCGTACCACGCTGAGTCAAAACTAAACCTAAACTTTCACTAATAGTTTTCGCGTCTTCAAAAAACGCTTCATAGAAGTCCCCAAGTCTAAACATCAACAGCGCGTCTGGGTTTTCCGCTTTCATATCAACGTACTGTTGCATAACAGGTGTCAATTTACTCTTATCCGCCACGACCTAATCCATTATGCTTGTGTTGTACCAATCTTTAAAGTTTCTATCTTCAATTCCGCTTCTTTTAATAATTGCTCACAATACGCTTTTAACTTTATCCCCTGTTCGTACGCAGCAACAGAATCAGATAAAGATAATTCACCCGCTTCCATTTTTTTCACAAGTTCTGTAAGTTGTTTATATGCCTCTTCAAACGACAACTTTTTTTCGTCCATTTTTATTCCTTTTATTTGTCAGAAAAGATACAAAATTAAAACCTAAAACGCAAATAAAATAACTTGAATAAAACACAAAAAAAACGCCCCATTTTTAATGGGGCTTTTTTATTTTGCAGGTGCAATTAATATTGACTTTGTTCTTTCATCTGGCTTAGATTTTGTTTCCAAAGTCCCCTTGTCACCGATTAATTCCAAAATTCTTGCAAACAATTCTGGAACTGCATCTTTACCCCGCGCTAAAACCTTTTTTGAACCGCGAGTCATAACTGAAATTTTTACCTTATTACCCTCACCTAAAAATTCAAAAACTTTTTTAAGTTTTATATTTAAATCGTTTTCTTCAATAAAAGGTTTTACCCAAACTTCTTTTACTTCAACAGTCTTTTGATTTTTTCTTGCTTCACTGGCACGTTTCTTTTGTTCATATTTGAACTTTCCATAGTCCATAATTTTTACAATAGTAACTGCCCCATTTGCGTTTAATTCAACTAAATCAAGTCCCTCATCTGCTGCCATTTGCAACGCTTGTGAAGTCGGCATCACCCCAAGATTTTGACCAGTCGAACTTATTACTTGCACCGTTTTTGCAAATATTCTGTTGTTTATACGCGGACCCATGTCTCGACGATTATCACGGTTATTAATTGGTTTAATGGTATACTCCTTTTATGTTTATGCCGAAATTATTGACTATTCATTAGAACTTTTCAACAAATTTTGAACTATTTGCAAAGCATTCCACGCATCTCGTTTAGCAGCAGGTTTTAGCATTAAATAATTAGGATGAAATATCGGCATGCAAACTGCACCAGATTCTAAACTTACAACAGAACCATGACCACGCGGCAGGCTTACCCCTGCAATCTCGCTTGCAGCAAGCGTTCCTAATGTAAGAATTACCCGTGGTGACAATAATTCCAATGCTCTATTAACAAAAGGACGCGCTAAATCAAGTTCCGTTTTTGATGGTGTTCTGCCACCAGGTGTACGCCAGAATACCAAAGGAATTATAGAAACATTTTCACGCGTCATTCCTATCGCTAGAAGCATCTTATCCAATAATTCACCCACTGCCCCAGACAATATCTTTCCATTTGCATCATCTTCTGCGCTTGGAACATCTGTCACAATCACTAACCCATTAGGCTTTATAGCAATATTAGGCAAAACCACATTTGTTGCACCCGCACGCAAAGGATGATTAAATTCAGCAATCATTCTGCTAAGTGCAGATATATCTGTCGGACGCGCAGCCATCGCAACCGCTGTATCCATAGACATTGGCACAGATGGTGCGACTGGTGGCACAATAGAAGTCTGAGTTCTTGAAATCTGCGACTGTACAGCCCCCCTTTCTGACTCTGCAGATGAAGCATTTATATCGACCAATGTCATAGGAATATCATTTAATTCCCAACGCACACCAGCCAAGGATAAATACTGTAAATCATTGTCTTGCACTTTTGATTTCCCTTGATTTTTCAAACCTTTTGTTATAGACTAGAACACGAGCAACAAAAACTCAAGGGAGTATTTTCATGAAAATTAAAAACTTTGCTATATTGGCTGGTGTTGCAGGCATGTTGGCCGCATGTGGTGGTTCCAGCATTGTTGAACCAGCAGATCTGAATGATCAACGCGTATTCTTTGCGTTCAATTCTTCTGAAATTTCCGAAGATGCACGTAACAACTTGTTGGGTCAGTCTTTGTATATGAAGAACCATCCAGATACAAAAATTCAAATTGCAGGTAACTGCGACGAACGTGGTTCCACAGAATATAACTTAGCTTTGGGTGCACGTCGTGCAAACGCTGCTAAAGACGTTATGGTAAAAGATGGTATCGATTCTAAACGTATTTCCACAATTTCTTATGGTAAAGAACGTCCATTAGTTCAAGGTACAGGCGAAGAAGTCTGGAAATGGAATCGTAACGCAACAACAACAGTTAAATAATAATTGTTGAAATAAGTAAAAAACACCGGTCTTTACCGGTGTTTTTTATAAATAATTTTTTAACATATCTTTATACAAAAAGCCGGCAAAGACCGGTACTTAGTAATTTCTACTTTATTAATTTTTCGATTAACTCTTGCATTTGAACACGTGTAGCAAATGACAAGACAATATTACCGGCCCCACCGCGTTTTTCTTGTAATTTAACCGGTACCCCTAATGCATATTTTATTTTGTTTTCTATATCACGAACAGTATCTGCATCTATCGTTTTGGAAACATATGCGCGACTATTTGTAGAACGGGCAGAGTTTTTTACTTTCTTCTCTGTTTCTGCAACGGACATCTTTTTATCTATTATTTCATGTGCCAAAGCCACAGGGTTTTCTGCAACTGCTATTGTACGTGCATGTGATGCAGATAAAATGCCCTGTTCTACCATATTTTTTACCTCAACAGGCAAATCCATCAAGCGCATGGCATTTCTTATATAACTCTCTGATTTACCTATCAGTCTTGACACATCAGACAGCGCATATTCGCACTTTTCCATAAGATTTTTATAAGCGGCGGCTTCTTCTATAGGGTTTAAATTCTCGCGCTGAACATTTTCTATCAATGCGATTTCCATAGCGTTTTCATCTGTTAAACTTTTTACCAATGCAGGAATTTCATTTAAGCCCGCCATTTTACTAGCACGGAAACGACGTTCACCCGCAACAATTTCATACATATACGGTTTTCCTGTTACGGCACGCAACAATATTGGCTGCAGAACCCCCTTCTCTTTTATAGAAGCCGCTAAATCCGCCAATTCTTCATCAGAAAAAGTTTTACGTGGCTGGTCCGGATTTGCACCAATCTGAACAAGAGGTATCTGTTTTACAACAACGCGCTCACTACCCGTCAAAATCGAAATATCAGGAATGCTGCCTATCTCTTCCTTTAAGTCTGCCAAACCACGCCCTAATCCGAATTTACTCATTATAAAACCTCTTTTTCTGTTTTTTGAACAACTTCTGTTGCGACCCTTAAATACGCCTGTGCACCGGCAGAATTAAAATCATAAAACAATGCTGGTTTACCGTGACTCGGTGCTTCTGACACACGAACATTACGCGGAACAACCGTTTTAAAAACCCTGTCGCCAAATGTACCGCGTACATCATCTTCAACAGCGCGCGTCAATCCGTATCTTTTATCATACATGGTCAATAATACACCCAAAACATCTAAATTGGGGTTCCACTTGTTTTTTATTTCTTTAATAGAATTAACCAAATGACTAATTCCCTCCAATGCATAAAATTCGCATTGTAAAGGTATAATAACGTAATCTGCTGTAGTTAATGCATTCAAAGTCAAAAAACCTAATGCTGGCGGACAATCCAATAAAATATAATCATAATGTTCCATTATCGGCTTTAAAGCATCACGCAACCGATATTCGCGATTTTCAACGTCTAACAAATCGACTTCTGCACCGGCCAAAGCCATTGTTGAAGGTAATATATGCATTCCTTGCACAGCAGTCGATAAAATATTATCCGCAGCATTTGCAGTTCCCATTATAACGCCATAAACACTTTGACGATGAGACGCACGAACAAAACCCAATCCTGTACCGGCATTTCCCTGCGGATCTAAATCAATTAACAAAATCCTTTTCTTAATTGCGGCCAGTGAAGCACCGATATTTATTGCTGTAGTAGTCTTACCAACTCCACCCTTCTGATTTGCAAAAGCAATTATTTTTGTCATTCTTTCCTTTCCTAACTATTCAATTTAACATCTTTAGGATATAATAAACCAAACGATTCGGTCAAGGCAATATATTTTCAAAAATAAAAAAACAAATAAAAACAACATATTAACTACAATTTCATATGAAATAATACATAATATTGACAAATAGTATTTTTTGACTATATTTAAAAATATGAAATTTAATATTGTTTATTCTTTAGTGTTTACTTTTTCCCTTGGTCTGGGGGCTGGTCTTTTTATAAATAAATCTTCAACAAAAACAAACAATAACAAAACAACAAATACAAAGACCAATACATCTGCTATACAATACCCAGATATAACATTTAAAACAGACACCGTCCTTATAACAGACGAAATGATAAAAACCAAAAAAACAATTGCAGCAGGTTTATTCATACCGAGCAGCAATTCTATAAAATTATTTTATTTAAAAACGAACAGCAAAAAAGGAATCATCCAAGAATATTGTAACAAAAACAATACACAAATGCGTCTGGTACTGCGCCACGAATTGGAACACGCACGAAAAGCAAACATGACCAAAAACACACGTTTCTTTCCACCAGAAATACGCGCTGCAATAGCCGCACAAAACGAAATTATGGCACCAGCATCTGAAATAATAGAGGCGATGGATTACAAATACGAAACATCCATTTCTTTTCCCACAACGAAAAACTTTATTTACAAAGCAGACTTACAAATTTCTCAAATTATAAAAAAACGCAATTTAAAATACCCTGTAAATTTCAACATTCCAGAAATAGCAGACATCACTATTAATTGCGCTCTTGAAAGATTTTTAAGTGAAACAAAACGCGGACTATATAAACCGACAATGCTACGTGCATACAACAATGAAGACAAAGACAAACAATTTACCCCAAACTCTTCATGTAACGCATACCACGCAATTCTATTTAACCCAACAATAGGCATGTGGGATCCTCTTTGGGCATTTGATTCCGATTACGGAAAAGTAAACCTATGGCGTGCCGCAAGTACCGCACAAAAGCAAAAAGTTCTTAACGCAATAGACTCTCTAACAAAAGAAATTACCGGTCAAAATCACAATATTTATACATATAAAAAAACACGGTAATTACAAAACAATACACAAAATTTCATATGAAATTACCGGATATTTTCTATCACAGCAATAAAACCATCGCCTGTTTTAGATGGAATTAATTCGTAATCAAACTTATACTTCTTTTGCGCTATTTCAATTTCTTTTTTTACATCCCGGCCTTTTAATAAAAAAAGCCGGTATTTTGTCTTCGCAACATAATCCAAAATATCTATCAAAGACGCAAAAGCACGCGCAGTAAAAACTGTATTCTTTTTGTTTCTAGGCAGGGAAGGTACTAAATTTTCTAATCTTCCATGATATATATTCAAATTATCTAAATTTAATTTATTTTTTACCTCGTTTAAAAAAGCAACTTTTTTACCAATAGATTCAACACATGTGACCTGCCAACCTAAAATAGCCAACACAACCCCAGGAAACCCAGCACCACTACCCAAATCTATAATATTTACATCACGTGGTAAAATATCTGCTAATTGCGCAGAATCAGCAAAATGTCTGTTTTCTATATCCGTCAAAGTGCTTGGCGCAACTAAATTCATGCGTTTTGACCAGTCACATAGCAATTCTTTATATAAATTAAATTTCTCTTTATTATTCATAAAGATTATTGTAGCATAACTTTCACATGAGAAAAACAGAAACTTTATTCGTTGGTGTTGCGTTAATTGCTATCATCGCTGTGATGGGAGGTGCGTTTTGGTACCACAATTATTCAAACAACACACAAAATGACTTTAAATATCCTGAAACAAACTATGGCGCTTTTTTGGCGGCACAACATGCTATATATGTAAATGATTTTGAAAATGCCGCTAAGTTTGCTAATCAAATAAAAGATGTTGATTATGCTACCGTACAATCTACAAAATTCTTATCCGAATTTTTAAGCGGTCGTATGCCAGAAAGCGCAAATCTATTAAAAGATGAAAAAGCCACTTCATCCAGATTGATTTATGATGCATATATAATAACAAAAGACAATTGGGAAGAACTTTATAAGCGTCACAAAAAGGACGAATCTGCATTGGCAGCACCATTACGCATATGGGCATCTATTGCCACAGACCACAAAACAGATGCGCTTAAATTTATAGATAAATTACCAACTAATGAATCTTGGAAAGATTTTGTTCGTGGGCAAATTTATGTAGAAACAGGTGACACAGAAAAAGCAGCAGAATATTTTGCTAAAGTCCGTTCTGATTTTATGAACATAAATGACTATTTATATATAATGTCATTTTATAACCATAACAATCTGACTGATGAGGCGCAAAAATTAAAAGAAGATTTTACATCAAGACCAGGCGGAATGTTTATGTTGGACTATGACGCTATACCTGATTGGTCTTTATATTCAGGTTATAAAAATGCTTTGGCTTTTAGTCTGATTCAAAACGTTTCGCACACACAAATCATGATGTATTCTGATTTGTCTATATTGCTTTTGCGTTTTGCACAGATAGTAGGGCCTAGTTTTAATGAAAACAGCGATGCAATAAATTATTATCTGGGGCAATTCTTCTTTAATACAACGGGGAATTATAAAAAGCACTTTGAAAGAATAAAATCAGATAGTCCTTTTTATTTATTTTCTGTGCTACGTATGGCAGAAAAAAGCGGTGATATGAAAGCATTGGAACATGCTACAAAAGAAAATCCTTTATTTGTTCCTGCAGTAAATAAATTAATCGCATACAATATTCAAAATGGGAATCGCAGGGCTGCTTTACGGACCGCCAATATGGCACTAAATGACAAAAACTTAAATGAAGTAGGGCATGCATTCTTCTTGAAGAGTAGGGCGCAAATCCACTTTGTTTTCGATGATTTAGACGCAGCACAATCAGATTTACATGATGCATCTGTAATTCTGCCTTTGGATGCAGAAATCATTTCTCTGCAGGCAAAAATATGGGCCAAACAAAATAGAGAAATAGAAAACGCGTATGATTACGCGATGATGCTTGTAAAACAAGATCCTACAGACATAATGGCTTGGGATACTTTGGGATATGTTGTAGCACAACGTGAAGGCACAGAAGCGGCGTTAGAAGTTCTTGCCAGGGTAGGGGAGGTGTCCGCAACATGTTCTTCTTTGTTCGAACATCTAGGTGATTTATATACAAAAACCGGTGAAAAACAATTGGCGCGCGACGCGTATCTGCGCGCAATTGAATTATCTGATGATGGATTAACTATTGTACCGGAATTAAAAAAGAAACTAAGGAAAATAAAATGATAAATGTCGGTGTTATAGGGGCAGGTGCTTGGGGTACCGCCTTGTCGATTATTTCTGCAAAAGGCGGAGCAAATGTAATATTATGGTCTTATGATGGCGAAAGCAAAACATTTGAAGATGTAGATATTCCGAATAATATAAAAATAACTTCTGATATGGAACAGTTAAGAAATTGTGATGCTTGGTTATTTGTCACACCTGCCGCATATTTCAGAGAAACTGTACGCAAAGCACGTGATTTTTATAATAACCAACCAATTATAATTTGTACAAAAGGTGCAGAAAGTTCAACTGGTGATTTCATGTCCGAAATCATAAAAAAAGAACTACCAGATGCGAAAGAATTCGGTGTTTTATCTGGTCCACAATTTGCCGCAGAAGTCGCACGCGGTGTTCCAACAGGTTCTACACTTGCGGGTACACCAAAAGCACTTAAAGTAGGTAAAGAAATATTGAATCAATTGTATTTAAATGAAAGTGATGACATTATCGGTGCTGAAATGTGCGGGGTCGGTAAGAATGCCGTCGCTTTAATATGCGGTTACAATTCAATTGCATCAAAAGGAGAAAACGAACGCGCAATGATATTTACTCGCGCATGGAACGAGGTTATGCACTTAGGTTTGGCAAATGGTGCAAAAATGGCAACCTTCTTAGATTTGTGCGGGATAGGGGACTTGTTCTTATCCGCGACATCTGCAACCAGTCGTAATTTTGCGGGGGGAATGTCCATTGCACGCGGTGAAAAACCAGCAGGTACTGTTGAAGGTATATTCGCATTACACGGTCTAATTCATCGAGCTGAAAAAGCAGGAATTGACACACCAATTTTAAAAGAAATGCTTAAAAAATTAAATATATAATTAAGCCGGTAAATACCGGCTATTTCTTAGAATGCAAATAATTTTACGAACAATAAAAACCGGCATTAACCCGGTTTTTATTGTTATTCGTGTCTTAAACTATCTATCGGATTTAGTTTTGCTGCCTTTCTTGCAGGTACAACACCAGATGCAAGCCCCACAACAACCGCAACACCAACAGATACAACTACTGGCCATGCGCTAAACGGAACTTCATACCCCAAAACAAAGCGTCCTATCCCCTGAGACAAACCAACTCCGATTAACATCCCACAAAAAGACCCCATAAATGAAATTAATATAGATTCTGATAAAAACTGAATAATAATATGCTTTTCTCTGGCACCAATAGCCTTTCTGATACCTATTTCGTGCGTTCTTTCGGCAACAGACACTAACATCATATTCATAATTCCTATGGAACCTACTAACAATGATACAGCCGCAATCGCAACAAGCAACATCGTCATATAACCTGTCACAGTATCCATCGCTTCCATCATCTGCTTCATATCCATAATCTGAAAATCATCTTCTTCATCATCTGTCAAATTATGTCTGTCGCGTAATAATGCCGTCATCTGTTCTATTGCTAAATTATTATCTGCGTCTGGATATAATTTCAATGTTATCATGTTAACTGAATTAGGAAAACGACTTCCTTGCAGACGCTTTTTCAACGTAGTAATAGGGATTATAACCATATCATCTTGGCTTCCCATAGCTGAATCCCCACGTTCTTTTGTGACACCAATTATCACAAACGGCATATTCTGTATGCGAATGGTTTCACCAACAGGATTTTCTGGCATCTGCAATTCTTCAGCAGTCTGTGGTCCGATAACCGCATATGTTGACCCGTTCCTAACTGCAGATTGGTCAAAAAACATACCGTATTTCATTTCTAAATTCTGAACTGTTGCATAACCAGGATATACCCCAACCATAGAAGATGCCCAGTTCTGATTTCCATAAATTACCTGTGCTGCCGCATTTTGTACAGGACTTACCGCCATAACATCTGGAAGTTTAGCGATAAATTCTGCGTCCTCGGTTGTTAGCGTCTGTCTGTTTCCAGTTCTGACACCTGCACTTTGAGCCGCACCCGCACGTATCATTATTGTATTTGTACCAAGCGATGAAAACTGGTCACTTATCTGCTTTGATACGGTTTCACCAACAGCAACCATTATCACAACAGCCATAACACCTATTACGATACCTAATACCGTTAAAAAAGAACGTATCTTATTACCACTAATGGATAACCAAGATTCTTTCAAAATATCATTAAATGTCATATTTTTCTCTCGCTTATTTATTATTTCTGTAAAACTTTTTCGTCTTTCGGAACTTTTCCGTCATAAGTTATCCTACCGTCATAAATATGAATTAAACGATTTGAATACTGCGCAATTTCAAATTCATGAGTAATCATTACAATGGTTATCCCCATTTCTTCATTTAATTTTTTAAAAAAACTAAGTATTTCGTTCCCCATTTTACTATCCAGCGCACCCGTCGGTTCATCCGCAAGTATCAACTTTGGGTCACCCGCTAACGCACGCGCAATCGCAACACGTTGCTTCATTCCACCAGATAATTGCGTTGGTAAATATGACTCAAAATTTTCTAGACCTACACGTTTTAACATCTCGCGCGCACGTCTAATTCTTTCTTCCATTGGCAAGCCACGATACATTAATGGCAACATTACATTATCTAAAACACTCCGTTTCGATAATAAATTAAATTGTTGAAAAACAAATCCTATATATTCATTACGAACAACAGCAAGTTCATCTGTAGATAAATGGGTGACATCCCTGCCGTACAGTTTATATGTACCACTTGTCGGTGTATCCAGCGCACCTATAATATTCATACATGTCGACTTTCCACTACCAGAAGGCCCCATAATAGAAACAAATTCCCCCTGGTTTACATCAAACGTTATATCAAACAAAACCTGCTGTTCCCCCCCCATTTCAACAGGAAAACTTTTACAGATTTTGTCCATTGAAATTATATTTACTTGCTCTTTTTGCTTTTTCATATGCATTCTCTCTTTACGACAGAATTATATCATCTGATATTAAAATTTTTATAAAAAAATATAAAAAAAGACCAGCCTTTTACTGGTCTTTTTTTTGTTCAACTATCTTACATTCTTGGTCCACCGCCCATACGCATAGAAGAAGACGACGAAGAAGTCTGACCATAACGACCGATTATTATTCTGTCACCTTCTTGTATATCGTCAGAAATAATTTCTGTTTCGGTTGCTGTCACAAGACCTTTTTCATACGGTACAAGAACTACAGTTGGGGTACCACCGACATTTCTTTGAATTGCCAGATGCGTTTTTGTTGTAGCATCACCCGGGTCTTCAACAATTCCATCAAAACTACGCAATAATAATGAAGAATTCTGAACTTTCCATACGTCATTTTTTTCTGATATCAATATCGTCACAAAAGCGGTCATACCTGGTTTTAAACGCAAATCACTGTTATCAACATCAATTACAACTGTGTAAACAACAACGTTAGATGTCACTGTCGGTGATAGACGTATTTGACGAACGTTTCCTTCAAATGTTTGAGAAGGGTATGCATCAACAGTAAAAGTTACTGTCTGACCTTCTTCTATCATTCCAATATCTGCTTCGGATACAGCAGTTTCAATTTGCATTTTTGATAAATCCTCTGCAATTGCGAACAAATCAGGTGTCTGGAACGACGCAGCAACAGTCTGACCTACGTCAACCTGACGCGAAATAACAGTTCCGTCAACAGGTGACGTTATAGTCGCATACCCCAAATTAGTCACCGCACGATCATACTGAGATTTCATTTTATTAACATTCTGTTCTGCTTGTTCGTACGTTGTCTGAGATTGTTCTAGTTCTGCACGTGCAATAAAACCATCTTCGTATAAAATCTTATTACGTTCATATTCACTTTTTGCATAATCACGTTGAGATTCTGAACTAACCAAAGATGCTTTCGCTTCATCTACAGAAGCCTGTAAAACGGAAGGTTCTATTTTTAATAAAACATCCCCTTTCTTTACTTTGGAGTTATAATCTACAAATATTTCTTCAATTGTACCACTAACCTGAGAACCAACATTAATGGTATTTAACGGTTGAATTTCACCCGTCGCCGTCACAACCTGGCGCAAATCACCACGCGATATTGTGGCAGTTGCAAAACCTGTTGCTTTATTATCTGTGCTACCTGTAAAGAAGTATATAAACGCCCACGCAACAATCAGGAATAATATTAACCACCATTTACGACGTTTTACCCAACCCCAGATTTTCTTTATTCTTGATTCTTTATTCATTTTCTTCTTCCTCCATCAAACCATCTTTAATGTCCCCAATTGCTAACGCAAGCGCCGCACGTTTCGTAAATAAATCGTATTTTGCTGCATTATTTTGTTTATGCGCGTCTGCTAAATCTGCCAATGCCGTCTGCCAATCAAGCATTGTCGCTTTACCTACCTTATACATACCAGCCGTCACATTTTCAGTTTCTTTGGCTGATGCTAATAAAGTTTCAGTCTGTTTAAGAACTGTCTGTGCAGTTTTGTAGTTCTGATATGCAGTAAATACATCCAATACCGCCGCATCTTTTGTTGCACGTTCTTGTTCTTTTGCACGTTCATAATTTGCCTGTGCAGAACGAACATTATACATATTAGCAAAACCAGCAAATATCGGCATAGATGCACGAATACCTATACTGCCACTAATATTATCTTGCCCCGAATTATAAACTTCACTAGGCGTATTATTCCAAGATAAACTGCCAGATGCAGAAATACTTGGTAAATTACTTAAAAACGCACTGTTTCTGCGATGCCAAGCGGCATCTTTATTTGCAGATGCACGAAGCAGGTCAGGGCGTTTTTCTTCGGCTAGCGCAATAAGTTCATCAATATTCTTGTTTTCTGATTCATTACCAAATTCTGCAGGCATATCCGCGATTTCAATATTCTGGTTCGCGGAAAAAGATAACTTAGATAACAAAGTACCTTTTGCTATTTCACGATTATTTTTTGCACGCTCTAAATCTAAAACGCGACTTGCAAGTGTCGTATCAGCTTTTAAAACATCAGCCTTTGCAACTGCCCCCGCCTTAAACTTCTTATCTGCAGTATCTTTTGCAGTCTGTGCAACAACACGCAACGATTCTGCAGTAAACACATCTGCATCCGCGTTTAACAATGCATAATATGCACCGATAATACTATATACATAGTTCTGAACAGACTCGCTATAATCAAAACCAGTTGCACGCCATGTAGAAATTAATTGATTTACATCAGATAATCTTTTACCAAAATCAAAAATTAAATACGACGCAGAAATAGATGCGCTATATGACCAATCAGACCATTCTTTATTTCTATATGGTAAACTTGCAGAACCAGATGCACTTACACTTGGCAAATATTGCGCATAACCTGCATTTTTACTGAACCTTGCAGATTCCAAAGACAAATATGCAGAAGCTGTTTCTGGATTTCTGCAAAGCCCCAGTTCTATAACCTCTTGCAGGGTTAACTTACCTTCTGGAACAGTATTGATAGACATACAATCTTGCGCTGCCCATAACTGTGTCGGCAGCAAACACAATAAAACCCATATTTTTTTCATAAAAAATCTCTCTTACTCCGAAATTATATCATATATAATATAATTTTTCTGTTGAATTACAATTTTTTTTTGCGTAGTATAGTTGCACATGACTTAAATGGCCTGGTGGCAGAGTGGTTATGCAGAGGACTGCAAATCCTTGTATGCCGGTTCGATTCCGACCCAGGCCTCCAAAATTTCTTCTGATGATTGAAAGTATAACCCTGTCTAATTTTAGAAATCATAAAGCATGCAGAATTCAAACGCATGGTCGTCGTAATATAATAATTACAGGACCAAATGGTGCAGGCAAGACAGCTGTTCTAGAAGCCGTTTCAATGCTAGGCGGCGACAAAGGTCTGCGTGGTGCAGTAATGACAGATATTGCAAAATTTGACGGTGATGGTGGTTTTTCTGTATTTGCAAACCTTGATGATGACACAGAAATATCCGTATACTTTTCTTCCGCAGATACAAATCGTCGCGCCAAGATAGATGGTGATAATGCTACACTTTCTGATTTATCTGCATACCTGCGTATAGTTTGGTTAACACCGAAAGAAGACCGCTTGTTTGTAGACGCTGCCTCTGATAGACGCGCTTTTTTTGACAGACTTGTTGCAAGTTTTGATTCTGCGCATGCAGGGCGCGTTGCAAGACTTTCTAAACTTATGTCAGAACGCGCGTTTGCTTTAAAAAACGGACGTGATAAATATTGGATTGATGCATTAGATTCTCAAATTGCAGGAACTGCTGTGGCAGTTGCAGCCGCAAGAATCCAATATGCAGGCGAATTAAACTACTTTTTAAAAAATTGCGCTGTTACTGTTTCTGGCCTTGTTGAATCTATGCTGATAAGCGGTAACAACGCAGCAGAAGCAGAAAGAAACTACATCGAATACTTGCACAATAACCGCGAACTTGTCGGAGATAAAATGGTTCTGGATGGGCCACATAAATCAGATTTTGGGGTATTTAATAAAAAACTAAATTTACCTGCAAATCTGACAAGTACAGGACAACAAAAAACCGTTTTGTTAGATTTAATCCTGGCACATGCGAAACTTGTTCATACAAAAACTGCTCGCCGACCGTTAATATTATTAGACGAAGCTGCTGCACATCTTGATTCTAATGCTCGCGCAAATTTATTTGCAGAACTAGGTGCCGCAGACGCACAGGTTTGGGCAACAGGTCTAGACGCAACGGTTTTTGCAGATGTTCCCAATGCTGTATTTGTTGCTTGCAAGGACGGGGCAATAAATAATATACTGGTCGCGGAGAATGAAGATGAGCAAAATTGATTACCAAAGTTTATTAGACAATGCTTTAAAATCTGTTGTAAAAGACGCTTTAATTCATGCGCAATTTAATGGGCTTGGCGACGGGACACATTTTTTCATAACTTTCAAAACTCGTGCACCAGGGGTGGTTTTACCAGATTTTTTACGTATAAGATACCCAGATTTAATGACTATCGTTTTACAGTATTCTTATAATAATTTACATGTTTCTGATAAAGAGTTCGGCGTTCAATTAACTTTTGACGGCAGACCTTTCTTTATCCGCGTACCTTTTTCTGCATTGGTTGAATTTAAAGACCCTTCTGTTGACTTTATGCTGTCTTTTCATCCAAAAGGTGCAGCGGCTGCAGATAATGATATGGAATTGCCATTAGAAGAAAAACCAGAATCTGTACCTGACAAGGGTCGCGTTGTATCTTTGGACGAATTTAGAAAAAATAAAAACAAATAAAAAAACCGGCAAATGCCGGCTTTTTTATTTAAAATGCGGAACGCGCAGATAATTTGAAACTGCTGTCTGAATAATATATGCTACGTACATAATCATAACCAAGATTTACATACAAAACACCTAATTTGGCACCTAAATCTACTCCTCCTTCTATCCCGAATTTGTCCTTATCTTCACCACGAACTACTTTGAATTCATAAGTATCAAATAGATATTCTGTCCTATCACCAATATCATTATATGCTAAATATGAAGCACTTAGATTAGCAGACAAATTAAATATACCTATGCTTTTAGAATATCTTATTCCTGGATTTATCGTCACATAATCACTTTGTTCTGTTTTGATATGATAATTATCACTATATTTATAATCGTATGGATTTACATGTGTATAATGAGTACCGATTTCCGCAACAAGACCGCTTGTTATATTATAGCCAACATATAAATTTGCGCTATAACCATCTATTGTATTTTTATCGTTTAATTCTTTATATTCGGAAACACCATAGTTAAAAATACCGTTTATATAAAAAGCATTTTTTCTATATTGTCCGTAAACAACGCCTGTATAATTTGCAACATCAATATCAGAATCATCAATAGAAAATTCTGAACCATCAACATATACACCCGCACCGATTTTAAAAGAATCACTTATCTTGCCGTCAGCACCTAAAACAAGCCCTATGGAACTGCTGGAAAAGCCATCATTTTCAAGTTCTTTTAAATTATTATAAACTGTCTGAACCCAAATAGAACCACTTGATGTATTCAATCTGTTCTGAACAGAATTGTTTATCATGTTATTAGTACTTAGTGCATTTATAACATCAAATTTAGAATAATTTGTGTTTTTAGGTTCTATGCCTGACAGTTGATTTTTAAAACTTTCTGCAGCACCAGCCCAATCATCATAAGGTAAAAAACCATCAAGATTTTCTGGTGTTAATTTAGGATAAGAAAAACTAGCATCATACAGTGCTTTATCCATTCCACCTTTACCGTCTGCAATCCATTCTGTTTGTGTTGATGTCAATGTCCCATTTAACAAATTCCAACTATAATATATATCCGAAATACCGACTAATTCACCCATACCTGCAGTTGCCGCATCACCTTCTGGATAAAAAGTATTGTCATGATAATTTAAAATAAAACTGGATGCGAATGCAGGTGCAGATATAAACACAAATAAACAAAAACCAGTAAATATATTTTTCATATTTTCTCCTTTCTTACTGGGAATGTTATCAATAATATTTATAGCACACAATGCAAAAAACCGGTTAAAACCGGCTTTTTATTTTTCTTCGTCTTTATCTTCTTTTTCTTCCTTCTTCGATGATTTTTCTTTTTCATCACGCAGATAGTTTTCTAACCAATGATTATCAAAGTTCAAAGTCTTAACATCTTTGTTCTTTAATAATTTCTGCTGCAAAGGAATTGTAGTCTTTACACCTTCAATTACAAATTCATCCAGCGCACGCATAGCACGCATAATGCACGCAGGTCTGCTTGGTGCATGAACAATTAATTTTGCAATCATAGAATCATAAGTTGGTGGAATCGTATAACCAGTGTATACTGCACTATCAACACGAACCCCCATACCACCAGAAGGTGCATATAAACTTATCTTTCCAGGATTTGGAATAAAAGTTTCTGGGTCTTCTGCATTTATACGAAATTCTATTGCATGACCATGTGGGACAACATTAGATTGTGTATACCCCAGTTTTTCACCTGCTGCTACACGTATCTGTTCACGAACAAGGTCAACACCATATACCATTTCTGTCACAGGGTGTTCTACTTGCAGGCGCGTATTCATTTCCAAGAAATAGAACTTACCATTTTCGAACATAAATTCGAAAGTACCCGCATTTGTATAACCCATTTTCTTTGCCGCAGTTTTGCAAATTTCAATCATGTCGTCACGTTGCTTCTGCGTCAAAATAGCAGCAGGACATTCTTCCATGACTTTCTGATTTTTTCTCTGCAAAGAGCAATCACGTTCACCAAAGATAACTACATTACCATGCTGGTCACCCAATACCTGAAATTCAATATGCCTTGGGTGTAACAATAACTTTTCCATATATAATGTGTCATCACCGAAACCAGATTTAGCCTCTTGCTTTGTAATCTGATATGCCGCAGGCATTTCTTCAGCAGACATAACAGGGCGAATACCACGACCACCACCACCTGCCGCAGCCTTTAACATAACTGGATACCCAATCTTTTCGGCCCAAGAAAGCGCATCTTCCAAAGACTTTACCGCACCGTCAGACCCAGGTACGACAGGCAAACCACATTCTATAGCAGTTCTTTTTGCGTTAACCTTGTCACCCATTTTTTCAATCATCGCTGCAGATGGCCCAATCCAGATTAAACCATGCTGTTCAACCTTCTGAGCAAAATCTGCACGTTCTGATAAGAAACCATACCCTGGGTGAATAGCATCTGCATTTGTTAATAACGCTGCAGTCAAAATAGCAGATTCATTTAAATAAGAATCTTTTGATGGACCTGGTCCAATACATACGGATTCATCTGCTAATTGTACATGCATAGCATTTTTATCAACAGTTGAATAAACCGCAACTGTACGAATACCCATATCACGGCACGCACGAATAATACGCAAAGCAATTTCACCGCGATTAGCAATTAAAACTTTTTTTATCTGAGACATTTTTATTTATCTTATTCGATAACAATTATAGGTTGATCAAATTCAACGGCTTGACCATCGGAAACCAAGATTTCTTTTACAACACCGTCCTTGTCGGATTTGATAGGATTAAATGTTTTCATTGCTTCTATCAAAGCAACTGTATCACCTGCTTTTATTTGCGCACCAACTGATGTGAAAGGTTTTGCACCTGGTTCTGGTGCAAGGTATGCGACACCTACCATAGGTGACTTTAAAGCATAACCATTAATTGCTTTTTCAGATGGTTCACTATTTGTGTTTTTTGATTCTGTTGCAACAGGGAAGTTCGGCATAGCAACAGCCGCTGCCTGCTGTTTAGATAAGTGAATATGTTTACGATAAACGCCAAACAAAAACTGACGTTCTAATTCTAATTCTGTAATACCCATTTCATCCATAATTTTAGACATGGATTCTACGGTTGCACGAAAAGACATCTTTTTAATCCTTTTATATAATATACTTTTTTCGTATTAGCGTTTGGAATTTTACCACAATCCAGATACATGTCAAGGGACAGGGTCATAACCAAAGCCGCCCCCAGGTCTGCAGCGCAATATGCGCTTTATTCCCAAGAAACTGCCACGAAACACACCATATTTTTCAATTGCTTGCCGAGTATATTCACTGCAAGTCGGCGTAAATCTGCACGCAGCACGCCCACCAGTTATCGGTGATATACACACCTGATACACGCGCACAAGAAACATTGCACCGCGACGCATAACTAATGTAAAAATGTTATTCTGCTGATTTTTCACGCTTTTGCTTTTTTATATAATGCAACGCTTTCTTCATTGCTTCGCGCCCTTCGTCACGCGTTGCGTTTAAAATATTACGACGCGCAATAAATATATAGTCCAAATCTTTTCTTAGTGACTTTTCATTACAACGCAACCAATCACGCAACAGGCGCTTTGCGCGATTACGCTGAACCGCAAGTTTAAAAGTCTTTTTTGTGACGACCAAACCATACCTTGGGTCATCAGGTTGCTTTACATTTTTTGCACGAATAAAGAACCACGCACAACGTGCATCAATATCATCATCACCTGGCAAAAAGTCTGTATGTCTTTTTATAGTATTTCTCATTCCCCCTATAATAACAAAATCTTGTCAGAATCAAACAAAAAAGCACATTTTATATATAGGATAACTTGATTTTTTTATTCCAAGGCTTTATAGTTCAAAAAAATCACTAATTTAGGGGAAAAAAATGTACAACTGGCTGATGAAATTCTTTTCCGCCGATATGGCCATAGATTTGGGCACGGCAAACACTCTGATTTATGTAAAAGGTCGTGGTATCGTCTTAAACGAACCTTCTGTTGTTGCAGTTGCGGAAAATAGATTGCTGGGTCGAAAAGAAATTTTAGCCGTCGGTACAGAAGCAAAACAAATGTTTGGGCGTACACCTGGTACTATTTCTGCAGTTCGCCCACTGCGTGATGGTGTTATCGCAGACTTTGAAGTTGCAGAAGAAATGATTAAATATTTCATACGCAAAGTACACCATAAAAACCCATTAGCCGCCCCACTTATTATTATATGCGTACCATCATGCGCAACACAGGTGGAACGTCGTGCTATTCAAGAAGCCGCAGATGCCGCAGGTGCACGCAAAGTTTATATTGTCGAAGAATCGACTGCCGCTGCAATTGGGGCAGGGCTGCCAGTTGAAAAACCAGTTGGCTCAATGGTATTAGATATCGGTGGTGGTACAACAGAAGTTGCAGTTATGTCACTGGGTGGTATCGTTTATTCTAATGCAGTTCGTACTGCTGGGGACCAGATGGACTTGGATATTATCGACTTTGTTCGCAAGAATAAAAACTTATTAATCGGTGAAAATACCGCAGAAGAAATTAAAAAGCGTATCGGTACAGCGATTTCACCAAAAGATAAAGCAAACGAACTGACAATGAAAATCAAAGGGCGCGATTTGCTGTCTGGTACACCACGCGAAACAGTTATCACAGAATCACAAATTGCATCTGCATTGGCACAAACAGTCACAAAGATTGTTGATACTGTTCGTCAAGCATTGGAATTAACACCACCAGAATTATCTGCTGATATCGCAGACCTGGGTATCGCAATGACTGGTGGCGGTTCATTGTTGCGCGGTTTAGATGCAGCAATTCGCGCTGCAACGGGATTGCCTGCATTCTTGGTAGATAATCCATTGGCTTGCGTTGCATGCGGGTCTGGTAAAATGTTGTCCAGCCTTGATAAAAACAAACATATCTTGCAGACAATGTATTAAAAAAGCCGGCAAAAGCCGGTTTTTTTATTCCTATTTAAGGACGGAATTTAAAGGCTTACATACTGATGATACAAACATAATTAATTGAAAAACACTTAATTTATATTGCCCCCGAACGATTAAAAAATATTCAGATTCTTTCACATCAAAAATATTACACATATCTACAACAGACAAACCTAAATTCTTGCGAATAGAATCAATTTCCGCCCCGATTGTCATACCAACCCCTGAATTTTAAAACAAATAAAAACCACCAGAAAATTTAGGTGGTTGGAGTTTAGTAGCAATTCAATCAGAAATCGCGGTCTTATTCAATATATTCAGACTCACTCCAACCAATTAGTTGGAGATATTTTTCGCCATCGCTGGCGCTGATTGAATAGGCTACTAATCCCAACAACAGAACACCTGTTGCGGTATGTATTATAAATGCTGCTTTTTGATATTGCAATCGTATTTTTCTTTGCTATAATTTATGCGCTTAAGAAAACATTGGGTGGTTAGCTCAGTTGGTCAGCCGCGTACGTTGACATCGTAGGGGTCGTTGGCTTTCTGGACATGCACCGAAAAATATGGGTGGTTAGCTCAGTTGGTTAGAGCGTTACGTTGACATCGTAAAGGTCGTTGGTTCGAGTCCAATACCACCCACCACTTTAATAAAATATATAGATTTATTATGATGCGAATGTACAATTAATCTTACTAAAATTTCTGACGGGATTCCTGGGTGCCCCGTTGGGCACCCTTTTATTAAATAACAAAGGCGCAAATATGACAACTGACAACAAACAAAAATATCTTATTACTTCTGCTTTGCCATACGTTAATGGCGAATTACACTTGGGGCACCTTATCGGGTGCTGGTTGCCTTCGGATATTTATGCCCGCTTCTGTCGCGCATGCGGACGTGATGTTCTATATGTCTGTGGTGCAGACGAACATGGTACACCTGTTGTTGTCGGTGCTATGAAAGAAAAAATGTCGTCTTTTGATTATTCAAGCAAATATTATGAAAAGCACCTGCGCGCAGTTAAAGACTTTAACTTGTCTTTCGACCTTTATGGACGTACGCATACAGAACTACAAGAAAAGTTAATTCATGAATTATTCTTGCGCCTGGATGACGAGGGCTTAATCGAAGAACGCGAAACTTTGCAACCTTTTTCTGTTGATGACAATATGTTCCTGGCCGACCGTCAGTTATTAGGTACTTGCCCAAAATGCGGTTATGAAAATGCTCGTGGTGACCAATGCGATAAATGCAGTGCGTCGTATGAAGCAACAGAATTACTAAACCCACGCAGCGCGATTTCTGGCAGCACAAACATTGAAATGCGCCCAACTAAAAACTTGTTCTTTCTTGCTTCTAAAATAGAAGGCAAATGGAAACAATGGCTTGAAACACATGCACCAAAATGGTCCAAGACCGCCATTGCTATTGCACAAGGCTGGGCAAAAGAAGGCTTGCAAGACACTTCTATTACTCGTGATTTATCTTGGGGCATTCCTGTAAATAAACCTGGATACGAAAATAAAGTTTTCTATGTTTGGTTTGATGCACCTTGGGGTTATGTTTCTATATCGCAGGCAGCAAATAAAGACTGGGCAACTTGGTGGAAAAATCCTGATGCGCATTATGCTCAATTTATGGGTAAAGATAATGTAAAATTCCATGCGGTATTCTTCCCAGAACAACAACTGGCAATGAACGATAACTGGAAAACCGTCGATATGCTGAAAGCCATGAACTTCTTAAATTTTGAAGGCGGTAAATTTTCTAAATCTGAAAAACGTGGCGTATTCTTAGATGAAGCCGTCAGCATTGCTCCTGCTGACGCATGGCGTTATGCACTGATTGCGTCCGCACCAGAAACTGATGATACAGACTTTACTTTTGCGCGTTTCGCAGATATCGTTAACAAAGACCTGAATGGTATGTTGGGCAACTTTGTTTCCCGCGTTTGCAAACTGACAGATAAAAACTTTGGACTAAACGTTCCAAATGCAGGCGCATTAGATTCTTCTTTAACAGCGCAAGTAAACGAAAAAATTGCAGAACTTACCGCTGCGCTGGACGCATGCGAATTCCGCGCTGCTATCGTTGCTTTGCGTGGTCTGTACGCAATTGGTAATGAATATATGACCGTCAAAGAACCTTGGGCGCTTGTTAAAAGTGGTGACACTGAACAAGCAGGTGCAGTATTAAATGAGTGCTTCCAATTGATAGACTTATATGCACGTGTTTCTGCACCGTTTATTCCAGATGCAGCAGAAAAAATACAGCATATATTTAACAATACGCATGACCTGTCTTGGCCAAAAGAATTTGAACGTAGAATTCAAAATGGCGAAGCATTCACAGTTCCAGAAAACTTATTTTCCAGAATTGATGATGTGCGCGTTGCGGAACTGACAGAAAAATATGCAAAGAAAGAAGACAACAGTATTAAACCTGTTGTTGCTAAAATTGTCGAAGTAAAAAATCACCCATCACGTGATGACTTGCATATCTTAACAGTTGATGACGGTACAAATCATGACTTGCAAATTGTATGCGGTGCACCAAATGTTCATGTTGGTCTTGTTGGTGTTCTGGCACCTGTCGGATGCGTACTGCCAACAATGAAAAAGCCTATTTCCCAGCGCACAGTTGCAGGTACAGAATCTTTCGGTATGATGTGCAGCGCCGCAGAACTAGGGCGGGGCAATAATGCAGATGAAATCATCGAATTAAAAGGCGATGAAAAAATAGGAAATAATTATATTTAAAAAAGACATAAAAAATGCAACCGAATTTAAAAGATAAAAAAATTAACATTTTTTTACAAAAAAATAATGAAACTGTTTTTGTAAATCATATTCTTTGTAAAGAATGTAAACATTTCGTAAAATGTTATTGTTATAATTGTAATTGTCAATTATATGAATATATAAAAGCCAGAGTTGAAAAAGCTACAATGGCGGAAAATAAAATAATTATAAAAAACGCAGACGAATCAAAAACAGTTACTATTATAAACAGAGCCATTAGATTACGTAAATTTAAAAATTTTTCAAGATAGCCCGATATGAAAAAAATGCGTTTAGTTTTAATGTCTTGTTGTGCGCCTTGCAGCGCAGGCGCAATAAAGCAATTAGCAGATGGTGCGATACCTGATGTTGATGACTTTATTGTGCTGTTCTTTAACCCAAATATTTTTCCTGAAACGGAATACACTAAACGTCTTAACGAACAAATAAAATATTGTGAGTCTTTGGGTGTTAAATATGCGGTTGGAAATTACAATCATGAAGATTGGCGCTGTGCTGTACGCGGATTAGAGACAGAACCAGAACGCGGTGCGCGTTGTAGTCGCTGTTTTGAATTCAGATTTGAATTTGCACGTCGCTGGGCAAAAGAAAATGGTTATGACGCGGTCGCTTCTGTATTTGGCGTATCGCGTCATAAAGACCAATCACAAGTTGACCGCGCCGCACAATGTTCTTTGGGTGACATTTGCTATATGCCGATTAAATGGGATGAAAAATTGCGTCAAGAAATCGGAAGAAATACCGCTTTTTATCGTCAAAATTATTGCGGTTGCGAATTCTCTGTGCGCAAAGTATAATCTGAGTATGAACTAAAAAAAGGATGTAAATATGTCATCTATTCTTGTTTTCCCAGGGCAGGGCTCGCAAGCCGTCGGTATGGGAAAAGACTTATACGAAAACAATCCTGCGGCACGCGCCGTATTTAATGAAGTTGATGATGCGCTTAATCAAAAATTATCTGATATTATCTTTAACGGTCCTATGGAAGACCTGACGCTTACAACTAATGTTCAACCTGCTATTATGGCGGTATCTATTGCTATGTTGCGTGCAAGCGGTGTGCCTCTTACTGAATATGTCGCAGGTCATAGTTTAGGCGAATATACTGCTTTATGTGCAGCAGGTGCATTATCAGTTGCAGATACTGCAAGACTACTTCGTCTGCGCGGGGACGCAATGCAACGTGCGGTGCCAGTTGGTGAAGGACTAACCGCAGTTATTCTTGGTTTGGATATTGAGAAAGTTCGTGAAATTTGCGAACAAACAAATTGTGATGTTGCAAATGACAACAGCCCAGGTCAGGTTGTTATATCTGGCGCAAAAGATGTTGTAGAAGCAACTATGGCACTTGCAAAAGAAGCAGGTGCAAAGCGCGCTATGCCACTTGCACTGTCTGTTCCGGTTCATTGTCGTATTCAGGCGCCAGCCGCAGAAGAAATGCGTGCGGCACTGGAATCTATTGAAATAAAAGCGCCACAGGCTATTCTGATTTCTAATAAAACAGCGGCACCTATGAGTGACCCTGCAGAAATAAAAGAAGCATTGGTTTATCAAATTACACATGGTGTTCATTGGCGTGAATCCGTCTTGAAAATGCATGAACTTGGTATAACAGAAACAATCGAAGTTGGCCCTGGTGCAGTTTTAACAGGACTGACAGGACGTATATGTGCTGACATGACAGCAAAAAAATTGGAGATATAATATGTTTGATTTAACAGGTAAAGTCGCATTAATTACAGGCGCAACTGGTGGTATCGGCGGCGCAATTGCAAAAAAAATGAAAGAAGCAGGTGCAACAGTCGTTGTATCTGGTCGTAATATCGCAAAGTTAAATTCTGAATTTGATGACTCTTATATCAAAATTCCTGCGGACCTTGCATCCGAAGGCGCTGCAGTTGAACTTATTATGGCAACTACAGAACAAGCAGGTAGAATTGATATTCTTATCAATAACGCAGGTATTACAAAAGATACACTTCTTATGCGTATGACAGATGAACAATTTGATGATGTTATCAATACTAATTTGCGTTCATGCTTTAAAATGTGCCGTGCGGCTATTATGCCTATGATGAAACAACGCTTTGGTCGCATTATTAATATGGCTTCCATTATTGGTGCAATCGGTGGACCAGGACAGGCAAACTACGCCGCTTCAAAAGGTGGTATGATTGCTATGACAAAATCTATCGCTGCAGAAGTGGGGTCTCGTGGTATCACCGCTAACTGTATTGCACCGGGCTTTATTAAAACACCTATGACTGATGTTTTATCTGATGAACTAAAAAAATCTTACCTGGCACAAATCCCAGCAGGTAGATTTGGTGAACCGGAAGATATTGCAAATGCTTGCGTGTTCTTGGCATCTGATGAAGCCTCTTATATCAATGGTCAGACATTGCACGTAAACGGTGGTATGGGAAGATTTTAATCAATATGACAGAATTTGACGTAATCATTATCGGTGGTGGGCATGCAGGCGTAGAAGCCGCGGCGGCTGCCGCACGTAGGGGCGCAAAAACTTTATTACTTACACAAAGTAAATCTGACCTGGGGGCTATGTCTTGTAATCCTAGTATCGGTGGACCAGGCAAGTCACAAATGGTTGCAGAAATAGATGCACTTGGCGGCGTTATGGGGCGCGCTGCAGACGCAGCAGGTATTCACTTTCGCACCCTTAACGCTTCACATGGTGCAGCAACACAGGCTCTGCGTGCACAGATTGATAGAAACCTTTACCATGATGCTATCGTTAAAATTCTGTCTAGGTATGAAAATCTAACTATTCGTTTCCAAAAAGTTGAACAACTTGATTTGCAAGAAAAAACTGTAAATAAAAAATATCGCGCAAAAGCAATCGTTCTGACAACAGGGACTTTCTTGCAAGGATTGGTCACACGTGGTGCAGAAAAAATACCTTCTGGAAGATTGCAAGATGACGGTACTTATCAAGAACCAGATACTAATATTTCTGGTATCCTAAAAGATGCAGGATTTTCTTTAATGCGTCTTAAAACAGGAACTCCTGCACGAATTGAAAAATCTTCTATCGATTTTTCTGTGTGTGAACTGCAACCAGGTGATAACCCGCACGATTGGTTTTCTGAACCAAATCCAGAAAATAATTATAGTGCAGTTTGTTATATAACACATACAAACGAAACTACTCACAGAATAATTCGTGAAAACATATCAAACGCACCTATGTATAATGGTGATATTCGCGGTACTGGTCCACGATATTGCCCGTCACTGGAAGATAAAGTTATGCGTTTCCCAGAACATACTTCACATCATGTGTTCTTGGAACCAGAAGGACTATTTAGCGATTTAATTTATCCAAACGGAATTTCCACAAGTTTCGGTGCAGATATTCAAGATAAATGGATTCGCACTATCCCAGGATTAGAAAACGCAAAAATAGCGCGTTATGGTTATGCAATCGAATATGATGCAATTGATGCACGCGTACTTAATGAATGCTTGGAATCAAAAGATATACCAGGGCTATTCTTTGCAGGTCAAATAAACGGTACGTCAGGATATGAAGAAGCAGCAGCACAAGGAATTGTCGCAGGTTCAAATGCAGCAGCGTTCGCACTGAATTTAGAAACACTAAATTTAGACAGAACAAATGCCATGATAGGCGTTTTAATTGACGATATAACAACGCTTGGTGTAGATGAACCTTATCGTATGTTTACATCACGTGCAGAATACAGATTATCACTGCGCAGTGATAACGCAATTACACGTCTTGGTGATACAGCTGTAAAACTGGGACTTATTACAGAAGAAGAATATAATAAAAAATATGACCTGCGTGCAGAAAAAATAAAAGAAAACGATAAATTTTATGCGGGCTATATCCAGCGTAATGAACGCGAAATCGCTTCATACAGACGTGATGCAGCAATGAAAATACCTGTAAATTTTGATTATAAAAATCTGCCGGGTTTGACAAATGAATTAATAGAAAAATTAACTGCGACACGTCCTGAAAACATAGCGGACTTATCCAGAATTCCAGGCATAACACCAGCAGGTATAATGGTAGTTTTACGGAAAATTAAGTGTGGAAATAATTAAAAACATATATTAAGATATTTCGCGTATGCCGGTTTAGCTCAGCTGGTAGAGCATCTCATTCGTAATGAGGGGGTCGTAGGTTCAAGTCCTATAACCGGCACCATAAATTTAAAGCCCCAAATCAGGGGCTTTTTAACGTACCTTTCCTATTACCGGTTTAATGCTATTTTTTCTTTTCATGTATTCTTTATATATCGCTATTTCTTGGCTACCAGAATTATAAACATCTGATAACAAATCACCAGGTAACTTCATGTGTTCAGACATAACAGGTAAAGAACCCTTTAATATTTCCTTAAACTCTTTATTTGGAATTTCTTTTTTTGCCTGCTTTATATGGCTGTATACCTTATAAGGAAGTGTCACTATGGCAAGACCTAATATTAGCGGACTGGTTAACACAAAAAAACTGCGTTCTGCAAAATTTCTTACTTTTATTTTTGTTAATTCTTTCATTTAATTACCCTTATTTTTTCGTGTTAAATATAATACCAAAACAATCAGATTGTCAATTACACATATAATGTTTTCTTCTGGTTTTACATAAATAAAATACTGGAAATCGCTTTTTTTATATATTAGAATCATCCGTAATGAAACAAAAAAACATAATTATTATAAAATAATCTGGCACCGCGCTTCTGCACGTGGCTGGGGCGCATAGGCGCCCGTTTTTTATAATTAATCAATGGAGTACTTTTATGGCATACCCGAAAACAGAACCTAAAGCGGATTTTCCAAAGTTAGAACAGGAAATGCTAGCATTCTGGCGCACAGACTACACTTTTCATAAATCTTTAAATCAAACAAAATTAGGGCATCCTTTCTCTTTTTATGATGGACCTCCTTTTGCAAATAATTTACCACACTGGGGACATTTGGGCGTATCCGCAGTAAAGGATATGGTTGGTCGTTATCAAACTATGCTGGGTAAACATGTTGTTCGTGAATTGGGCTGGGATTGCCATGGCCTGCCTGCAGAAGCATCTGTTGAAAAAAAGCAAGGAAGACAAGCCAAAGATATCGTCGCAACAGATGGTATTGCAGCATTCTGTGATATGTGTCGTGCAGACGTTCTTACTTATTCTAATGAATGGTTAAAGTTTATTGAACGTATTGGTCGTTGGGTTGACGGTGGTGATGAAAAAGGCTATCGCACCATGGATAAAAACTACATGGAATCCGTCATCTGGGCAATCAAAGAACTTCATAACAAGGGCCTGCTTTATAAAGACTATCGTGTTAATCCTTTTGATTGGAAATTAGGTACTGTTTTATCAAACTCTGAAGCATCTAGTGAATATCAAGATGTTGTTGATGATGCCATAACCGTTTGGTTTGAACTTGAAAACGGTGACAGAGTTTTAGCATGGACTACAACACCTTGGACGTTGCCTGCGAACTCTGCTTTGGCAGTAAACCCAAATATGAATTACCTGCGTATGCAAGATGAAGATGGTAGTGTTTATGTAATCGCAGAAAGCAGACTATCTGCATATGAAAAGCAATTTGCTAATACAAAAAAAGTAGGTGAATTAAAAGGTAGTGATTTAGTCGGGCTACACTATAAACCATTATTTAACTACTACGAAGGTACTTCTGATTTATTATATCAAGTAATACCTGCAGAATATGTATCTGATTCTGATGGTACAGGTATTGTTCATATTGCACCTGCGTATGGAGAAGAAGACTTCTGGGCGGCAAAAAATATTGACCCAAAATTCCCTGTAATCTTAAATGTAGATGATTATGGAAACTTTACTGATGAAGTAAAAGATTGGGCCGGGGAAAACATTTTTGTTGCAAACCCAAAAGTTATTCAATATTTGCGCGACAATGGACACCTTGTCAAAAAAGAACAATACAAGCATAGTTATCCGTATGGCCCACGTAGTAAAGAAAAACTTATCTATCGCGCAACAGATTCTTGGTATATAGATGTTCCAAAAATCCGTGAAAAACTTATCGAAAATACAAAGAAATATACTACATGGACTTCCGCAGGTGACAGATTCTTGTCTTGGATAGAAGGTGCACGTCCTTGGTCTGTATCAAGAAATCGTTTCTGGGGTACACCACTTCCTATTTGGGAAAAAGACGGCGAATACAAAATATTTGGCTCTATTGCAGAAATGGAAGATTTCTTTGGTGTGGAAATTCATGACCTGCACAGACCAACTTTGGATGCACTTACAAAAGACGGTTGGAAAAGAATTTCTGATGTTTTAGACTGCTGGGTTGAATCTGGTTCTATGCCTTTTGCATCATTGCATTACCCGTTTGAAAACGCAGATAAATTTGAAGAAACTTTCCCTGCAGACTATATTATCGAAGGGCAAGACCAAACACGTGGTTGGTTCTATTCTTTGATGGTTTTGGCAACTGCTTTGTTCGATAAACCCGCTTTCAAGACTGTTTCTGTAAATGGCATGGTGGTTGACGACAATAAAAAGAAAATGTCTAAATCACTGGGGAACTTTGTTAACCCAGAAGAACAAATTGAAAAGTATGGCGCAGATGCAGTTCGCTTATTCATACTGGGTTCAAATTTCTTAAAAGCAGAACCTGTCGGTATTGATATCGAAGGTAAAGTTTTTACAGAATCTACAAAAACTATATTAACTCCTTTGTGGAATGCGTATCATTTCTTTACTCTTTATGCAAACGCAGGAAATATTGTTGCACGTGATTCTGTAAGTTCTGAAAACGCGTTGGATAAATATATTTTAGCAGAACTAAATGAACTTATCAGCGTTGTCGCAACTGCATTAGATGAATATAAACCAGATGTCGCTATGAAAGAATTTGTCCGCTTCTTAGACGTTCTGAACAACTGGTATATTCGTCGTGGACGCGCACGTTTCTGGGATGAAGACCAAGATGCTTTCGACACATTATATTTCGTATTAACGAATTTGTGTCGCACTCTTGCACCTTTTGCACCATTTATTAGTGACTATATTTATAAGAACTTGACAGGCGCAGAAAGTGTACATCTTGAAAAGTTCCCGTTCGCGGAAAGTTATGATAAAAAAATCGTAGATGATATGCGTCGCGTACAATCTATTGTTTCAGTTGGTAAACAACTGCGTGAACAATACAAATTACGCAATCGTCTTCCTCTGTCTAAACTAACTATTGCGGGTGTAGATTTAGAAGAATATGCAAACATAATTAAAGATGAATTAAATGTAAAATCAGTAGAATTTACTTCTGAAATTTCATCTGTTGCAGATTCTTTTGTCTATCTAATCACACCTAAAATTGGTGCAAGACTTGGTGGTGCGTTGAAAGAAATTATACCTGCAGTAAAACGTGGTGAATATGAAATTTCAGGCGATACTATGAAAGTCGGTTCTTATACATTAAATGCAGACGAATTTGAAAACCGTCTGACTGTCAAAGATGGTGTAACAGGTGCCGCACTGCCAGATAGTACCGCCGTCGTTGTATTGGACACAGAAATAAATTCTGAACTGGTTGCAGAAGGTCTTGCGAATGACGCGTTGCGTTTTATACAAGATACGCGTAAAAATGCTGGAATGGATGTATCAGATAGAATAACATTAGAATATGATGCAGACCCAGCACTTGCCAATGCAATTGAACAGCACCGTGAACATATTATGTCAGAAGCATTGATTACAGATATGTCACGTGGGGCAGGGGAATACAACACAGAAATAGAAGGTTATAACTTGTCTGTGTCAATTCAGAAAGCGTAAAGGAGAATTTTTATGCGTAAATTTCTGTATGTTATTTTAGGCATAGTTATCATATGTGGTTTGTTCGGTGCCGGTTTTTATATTGGCACCTTGGACAACAAGGAAACCAAAAGTAAAATGACAATAACTTCACAGTGCGTAGGCAGTGGTGTGCAAAAAAGTTTTTCTGCAAAATATGAAACTAAGAATGGAAAAGTTGTAAAAGACGAACAAGTAAAATCGGAACAATATACAACAAGATGTCTGTGTTATGTTTCTAATGATATGTATGAAAAACTTTGGGTCGATACTGTTGAGATGTACGCTGATAGCGCAGATGCAGTAAAGGCAGAATGCGAAGCAAACTGTCAAAAAGTTTGTGAAGAAAGATTGGCAGAGTTTTCTTTATAAGTCATGACACCTGAAATTTATTTTCGTGAAGTTCCAAAAACAATCGATATGAACATTCGTTCTGAACTGTACAGCACGAATGAATTTACTTTTGCTGTTGCGGTTATTTTATCTGCACAAGCAACCGATAAAAAAGTAAATGAAGTGACACCTGAATTATTCCGCATTGCACCAAGTCCCGCAAAAATGCTGGCACTTGGTGAAGACGGAATAAAAAAATATATTCGCGTAATTTCTTTCTTTAACAACAAAGCAAAAAGTATTATTGGTTTATCCGCACGATTAATGGACGAAGAAAATAATACGGATGAAAATTATAAATTTCCAAAAAAATTTCATAATCGTGATGCTTTAATGAAATTACCAGGTATTGGTCAAAAAACTGCAAATGTTGTAATGAATGTTTTATGGGGCGCGCCTAATATAGGTGTTGATACTCATGTATTCAGACTATCACATAGGTTTGGTTGGGCAGATGACTTAGATAATACACCTGAAAAAGTAGAAGAAAAACTACTGCAAAAAATTCCAAAAAAATATCATTCTATGGTAAACCATGTTATGGTTTTGCATGGCAGATATACATGCAAAGCAATTCGTCCGAAATGCGCAGAATGTCCTGTTGCGCGTTGGTGTAATGCACCAGATAAAATTATATAAAAAGCCGGCAAATACCGGCTTTTTTTTAATTTACAGAATAAGGACAATGGTCTGAAAATTCGTATGTACCTGTTTCATCAGTATAACTGTAATTAGCAGAAGCATACAAATAACAAATTATTTGTCCGTATTGCTCTCCTTCACAAGTTATCCCCTTCATATTTAACTGTAAATATCCAGAAGGACATGTGCCGTTTGTTATTTTTATTAGATCCTCGCTAGAAGAAAAAGAATCGCTTGCCGGACAAGATGTTGATGGCGCATCTGCGAAACCATAAACAGGAAACAAAAGAATAAATAAAATAAATAGTTTTTTCATGATAAAATCCTTTTATAAATAATACAAAAGTTGCACTCTAAAATTATTCGTGTTATTTTGATAATATCTTGCACATACGGAAGGGCATGTTCTAAAACAATTAGAAGAATCACTTAATGCTTCTGTGTACATCCACTGCACACCAAAAAAGGGATAAAGCATTTTACAATAACAATATGATCCTGAGCCTGGTGTAAAAGAACTATTTGAGGTACTACAAACACCTACTCCAATACCACCTAGTTCTGTTTCCCATAAATAACCATAATCTCCTCCGCTGGCATATTCACTTCCGGATGTTTTGATACAAATATTCGTAGAAGTATTTACCTCTGCTGAAAAAGCGTTTGTCACAAAACAACATAAAAATAAAAACATTAATTTTTTCATTTTGTTTCCTCTTTTAATTACCAATAAATTAAAACATCTTCTCTAAAAGACGCGTCTGTTGAAATCTTCATAGAACAACTATATGCACAATTATTTACACAAGACGAATAGTCAGAATAAGTTGTCGCTAAAAACCAATAGCCAGACCCCCCATAAGGATAAAACATTCTGCAATAACATTTATTGGAATTGGAAGAACCATAAGAATTTATACTGCTGTGACCACTTGCACCATAATCATCTCCACAAAGTCCTAAACCCTTTGCTTCAAAAGTTTTTTGTGTTCCTTCTGCATTCTGAAAAGAACAATTTAATTTCCATTCTGCAGTACTATCTGATGGTGCAGCACTACAACTAAGCGCATTTCCACTGCTTGCTTTTGTTATACATCTGTATACTTTTGCATTTGCATGCGAAATAACAACAGATGCACAAATTATTATAAAAAAAGATTTTTTCATTCTTGATCTCCGTTTTCTTTGAAAAAAGAAAAAACACCTGCTTTCGTTGGTGTTCGGAGGTTCAAGACTATTCACTGTAAAAAAATTGTTGCTTATTCAATATATTCACAACCACCCAACCAATTATGGCCGGAGTGTTTTTTACGTCGCTACCCGACGACAGTGCCAGAGGTCTTGAATCCTCAACATAGGAACACCCTATGTCTTTTTCATATTAACAACATAATTGAAATAAATCAAACAATAAAAAACCACCAAAAAAAATAGGTGGTTGGAGGTTCAAGACTATTCACTGTAAATAGCGTGCTTATTCAATATATTCGCAACCCTCCAACCTATATGGTCGGAGTTTTTGTTTTACGTCGTTATTCGACGACAGTGCAATAGGTCTTGAATCCTCTGCACAGGAACACCCTGCGCATGCGCTTATATTAACATACAGACACAACAAATCAATTAATAAAAATAAGAAAAAAAACACCGATTTATATCGGTGCTTTTTATTCTTTTTTTATTTGTCTCTTATCTTTGCATTACATTTCTTTTCGACATTTTCTATGACCTTATCTTGAAGTTTTAGTAAATCTTCATCAGACATATTTTCTGTCGGTATTATTGTTATTGTAAATGCTATTGACTTCTTGCCGTCACCCATATCAAATGCATCAAATACTATCACATCCTGTATTCTGTTATCACTTGATACCGCAACACTTGTTAGTTTTTCTGCAGGAAATTCAGAATCTACAATAAATGCAAAATCACGCGTAATAGGCTGAAATTCACTTATTACAGGTTCTTTCGATTTCTTTGCTTTCGGTAAATTTTCTACATCTTCCACAATCGCTATCATAACAGGCGTTTTTATCTTCATCGCATGCGCAACTGATGGATGTAATTCACCAAATTCTGCTATCTTTTTCTTTCCTTGCATAATTGCACCATATCTAAATGGATGTGCCCAAAGCGGTGCATTATCTGCACATACAGTAAAATTCTGACCATGCATTAATGCAATTAAATCTGCCTTTACATCATATATGTCATATGCACGATTTCTACGTTGCCAATGTTTTGGTGATGTATTTCCACTGCGAATTATACAGATTTGTGTATGCTGTTGTTCTGGCATATCACCATCAAAAACTGTTCCTAATTCAAATATATTTAAATCTGGTAAACCACGCTTTTCATTTTCTGCAACAAATTCTAATAATGAACCAAGCAGATTATTTCTTGCTGTATCCATCGTATTTACAATAGGATTTGCAATCTTTACACTAGGTTTATCTGATAGCAAACTTTCTATCTTTGAATTTCCAAAACCAAATGATTTTGCTTCATTCAAACCACGAGCAGACAATTCATTTTTTATGCTCATATAATAATCAGTATGCTTTGCTGCGTCAGATGCTGTATGCTTTGCAACCTTTGATATATTGTCATAACCATATACTCGTATCAATTCAGACACTATATTTTCTGGCAATTCTACATCAACACGCGCAGATGTTGGTACTATTGTCCAAATACCTTTATCTTCTGAAACACTAAAACCTAGTTTTTCTAAAATCTCGCGCTGACGCGGTGCGTCCATATCTATACCTGTTTTTTTCTTAAACAAGTCTGGGCTATATTTTATTGCACGTGATTCTTTCGGTATTTCACCACCAATACCTGTTCCTACTATTTTCCCACCACATGCATCCGTTATTATTTTGACCGCTTTTGATAGTGCTATACCTGTAATCGTTGGGTCAATGCCACGTTCATATCTATATGAAGAATCTGTTGATACACCAATTCGCTTTGAAGTCTTACGAACAGAAACAGGATTGAAATATGCGCTTTCTAAAATAATATTTTTTGTATTATCTGTCGTCATTCCACGCGCACCACCAACAACACCTGCTAATGCAAGGATGCCTTTTTCGTCCGCAATTACTACATCTGCATCAGATAATTCATGTTCGCTGCCAAACAAGTCTGTGAACTTTTCACCATTCTTTGCATTACGAACTGTTATATCACCTTCGATTTCATCTGCATCAAAACAGTGCATGGGCTGCGCCATATCATAACAAATATAATTTGTCGCATCTATCGGTGCATTCTTTGGATTTATACCAATCGCCGCAAGGCGTGACTTTACAGTGCTTGAACTTGGTGCAATTTTTATGTCATGTATTTCACAGAATTGATATACAGGACATTTATCTGTTTCTATGTTTACTTTTCTTGCACCTTTTACAGGCGATAAAACCTCATCTTTTGGTGCGATATATTCACCTAAACCACAAGCAGCCAAATCACGTGCTATACCGCGTACCGCTAAATAATCTGGACGGTTCGGTGTAATACCCGCATCAAAAACAGTTTCCGCATTTATTACAGCAGAACCTATTTGTGTATCTTCTGGTAATTCAATAATACCACTGTGGTCTTCATTTATCCCCAGTTCACGACCACTGCACATCATACCGTCTGATAATACGCCACGCAATTTACCACTTTGTATTTCATGACCTTCTATTACGCAACCAGGACGCGCCAGCGCAGATATTAAACCAACGCGCGCATTCGGTGCACCACACACTACCTGACGCAAAGTACCGCTGCCGTCGTCTACTTTTAATACATGCAAATGGTCACTGTTTTCATGCGCTGTGCATTCAACAATTTTTGCAGCAATTGGTGCAACAGGTTCTATTAAATCTTCAACCTCTAACCCTGTCCGAGTCAAAGTATCCGCAACCCGAGACGCATCTGCATCTGTTTTTAAATAGTCTTTTAACCAATCATAAGTCCATTTCATTTTACGCCTCGTTTATATTTAGAATCCTGCACTTTTTAACCAACGAATGTCACCGTCATAAAACTTACGTATGTCATTCAAACCATATTTCAACATAGCAAGTCTGTCCCAACCAAACCCAAACGCAAAACCTTGATATTCATCTGGGTCTATACCACAATTACGTAGAACATTTGGATGTACCATACCTGCACCCATAATTTCTAACCACTTGCCACCGCGCCATTTCATATCTATTTCTATGCTTGGTTCTGTAAAAGGAAAGTATGATGGACGAATACGCAATTCCACATCATCCATTTCAAAGAATCTTTTTAAGAACTCTTGAACGTCACCAATTAATTCAGACATCGTCACATTTTTATCTATATACAAGCCTTCTATCTGATGGAACATAGGACTATGTGTTGCGTCCATTTCTTTACGATAAGTCGCACCAATACCAAACATTTTTATAGGCGCACCTTTTTTTTCCATACTGCGAATCTGTATAGCAGATGTCTGTGTGCGCATTATATTACCATTAGGTAAAAAGAATGTATCTTGCATGTCACGAGCAGGGTGATGCATAGGTGTATTTAATGCGGTAAAGTTATGCCAGTCATCTTCAACCTCTGGTCCTGTCCACATTTCATAACCAAAAGATTCTAATATTCCTGAAATGTCTGCCAGTGCATGTGTTAAAGGATGCAAAGTCCCCGCATTTTCTGGTTCAGGATTTAAAGAAACATCTAACTTCTGTTTCTGCAAACCTGCCATCATAGCAGCATTTTCTAATTCAGATTGACGTACTTTAAATAATTCACGCAAAGCCGCATTTTCTTTATTTAATTCCGCACGCGCGTCATTATCTAAGTTTTTCATTTCTTTCAAGCGCGCAGTCATTGTACCATTTTTACCGAAAGTCGCTGTATACAAGGTTTGCAGTTCTTCCAGTGTTTGAATATTTTTTATCTGTTCTTGCATTGTTTTTACCTTAAAATAAAAAGCCGTCTATATGACGGCTTTATCATACAAAATAAATCACCTACCGCCAAGGCTTATTTAGCTTCAGCAGAGATAAATCGTTTTGCAGTATCAATCAATTTTGTGAAGTTTGCATCACCAGCGTATGCCATTCCCGCCAAAACCTTGCGGTCCAAAGCAATACCAGCTTTTTTCAAACCATTCATAAACTGACTGTATGTCATACCATTGCTACGTACTGCTGCATTGATACGAACAATCCACAAACCACGAAATTCACGCTTTTTAACGCGACGATCACGATATGCGTACTGTCCTGCTTTTTCTGTTTTTTCACGTGCAGCACGATATGTTGTGCTATGACGACCCAAATACCCCTTGGCACGGGCCAATATCTTATTATGTTTCTGTTTTACGGTTGTTCCGCGTTTAACTCTTGCCATAATCTACCCCCTTATTATTTCAAACCATATGGAGCCAAGATTTTAGCCTGACCAACCATGTTATCGTTTAGATACTGTGGCTTTGACCCTGCGTTATTTGCACGCTTGGATTTTTTGCGTAACAGTTTCTTGTGGGCATTTCTGGCAACACGGATTTTACCTGTTGCAGTCATAGATGCGCGCTTTTTCAAGTACGACTTTGTCTTTAATTTTGGCATTTTTTACCTCTTTCTTAAATACCTTATGGCATGCCAATGCCATTTCGGTCCTAGTTAACACATGCGCTATTCTGACATATTTAAATGAAAAATCAAGTTTTTATTGAATGTTATACTTTTAGCGTCTAAACTAGACCCCGATGAGTCAGAATAAATTATCTTCAAGATTATATACAATTATAAAGTCTGCAATCGCTGCGGCAGTTCTGCCAATACTGTTCATTTATATTATGATTGCTAAACCTGATTATAAAATTATGAATGGGCTGGCTCATATTATACTACCCGTTGCTAACTGGACAGGTGATGTAATTACTTGGCCCATACGCGCAATAGGTGATGCAGTCGATAATATCCGCGAATTATCTAACTTGCGCACAGAAAATGAAGAACTGCGTGTAAGATTGGATGAGGCTCTTAAAAATAAAACAACTTGCGAAATAGCAATTTTAGAAAATCAAAAACTATCTCGTGAACTCGATATTGTAGAATCACAACCCCGCAATTCTATTATTGCGGACGTTGTTCACGATAATTCCGCTTTTCATCATAGTACATTCTTTATAAATAAAGGCGTTAAACAAGGATTGGAAAAAGGTATGGTTGTTATATCTACAGACGGTGTCTTGGTCGGAATAATTATAGATGTAGCACCAACATTTTCTAAAGTTCGTGCACTTACTGATTCTAATACTAATATACCCGTCCGTATAGCAGGTTCAGAAGTATACGGCTTTATGCAAGGTAATGGTTCCAGCGCACCGACAATGGGGTTCTTTAGCGACCCAGAATTTCAAGCATCTGGTGGTGTAAAACTTGTCACAAGTAATATAAGTGGGGTCTTACCAAACGGCATTCCTGTCGGTGAAATGGCAAATGAAACAGATGTAAATGTTTTGTCACCAGAAAAATTATCTCGTGTAATCGTTCTACAATTTGACACGCAAGACGAATATAAATGAAAAAAAACATTATAAATTTTTTACGTTCTGCTTTTCCTTTTATCGCCGTCATAATACTATGGCGATTATCAATTGCTTTCTGGAACCCTGCAGGTATCCTTGCTATTATACCTATCTTTTATTGCTCTTTCGTCAGACCCGTTCCTTGGTTCGCACCATTTGCAGTAATATTCTGTTTCTTGATAGATTATCGTTTTGATTCTTTAATTTATTGGACTGTTATGTATTGCCTATTTTATGCTGCAAACGGTTTTCAATCTTTCATAGATTTATCAAGGCTAGATAAAAATGCATTACAAGTTTTTATGGCGTTTTTTGGTGTTTCTACACTGATTTTATCTTTTATGAATCTCAATTTAGATAACTTACTTCGCGCTATATGGTTGTTTGCTTGGGTTTCAACACTATATATTCCTATAACTGCTTTAATAAAAAGGGTGTGTGATGATAGATAAAGAAGTTGCACGCCTTTTTGATAGAAGAAGTGCTTTGTTCTTAACCGCAGGTGCAGTTTTAACTTCTGCACTTGTTCTGCGCATGCTGCAAATGCAACTGTTCAACTATCGCGAATACACAAAAAAAAGCGAAAATAACTCTTTTAGAATACAAATAAATATGCCAGAACGTGGTAAAATTTTATCTGTAAAAGGTACACCTATATCCAGAGATACTTCTATATACAGAATTTATATTGTTCCAGAAGAAACACAAAATCTTGACGAGTTAATTTCTATTGTTGCAAAAGAACTAAATTTAAAGCAAAAAAGAATAGACAGAATTTATGCAAAAATAAAAAAACAACCAAAGTTTCAACCTGTATTGGTTAGTGAAAATTCTGATTGGGATGAACTCGCTAAATTACAAGCACAAAATCTGCCTGGACTTCATGTACGTAGCGGATTTTCACGTGTATACGAACTGGGACCTGCTGGTGCACAAATTTTCGGTTATGTGGGTTCTCCTAATGAAGCGGTACCTAATGCACCTTTCTTTACAGAAGGTGTGACAGGTTTAGAAAAAAGATTTAATGATTCTCTTGCAGGTACGCCTGGTCAAACAGTTATGATTACAAACGCAACAGGTCGCGTGACAGGGGAAGATAAATCTCAATTTAAGCAACCTATCATTGGAAAAGATTTATTAACAACTATTGATGATAATGTGCAACGTGTTATGTATGATTCTTTGATGCTACACCAATCTGGCTGTGGTGTCGCATTAGATATAGAAACAGGTGATATTCTGGCAATGGTTTCTGCACCTAGTTTCGATCCAAATAATTTTGGTGCAGATGATGGTGAAGAATATATTGCGTCACTACGTGAAGACTATATGAAACCTTTTATGAATAAAACTATTGAAGGTTTATACCCACCTGGTTCCACATTCAAAATCGTCGTTGCTCTTGCAGGTTTGGAATCTGGTGCTATTACACCGAAAGAAAAAATATTCTGCCCTGGACATTGGGACTATGGTGACAGAAGATACCACTGTTGGGAAGCAGAAGGTCATGGTTGGGTAGATTTGGCAGATGCTTTAAAGCATTCTTGCGATATTTATTTTTATCAAATTGCATTAAGAATAGGTATTGATGCAATTAAAGAAATGGCTATAAAACTTGGGTTTACCCAAAAATATATGGATGGGATTTTATCTCGTGAAATGGAAGGCGTAATTCCAGATAGATATTGGAAAGAAAAACAAATTGGTTATAGATGGGTTCATGGTGATACAATTATATCTGGTATCGGACAAGGTTTTACACTAACCAATTGTTTACAACTTGCTATTATGATGGCACGTACTGCTTCTAATAAAGTTGTTATGCCGCGTCTGATACTAACAGATGAAAAACCTCAATTTGCAAATCTAGGACTGCAGAAAAAAAATATTCAAGCAGTTTTAAGTGGGCTTGAACAAGTGACTAAAAAAGGCGGAACGGCCGCAGGAAGCGCAATAAACGTAGATGGTGCAAAAATGGGTGGAAAAACTGGTACTTCACAGGTTCGTAGTATTTCACGTGCAGAACGTCTTAGCGGTGTTCTAACAAATGAACAATTAAAATGGAATATGCGTAACCATGGTTTATTTGTCGGATATGCGCCAACAACCAAACCTAAATATGCAGTATGCGCAATAACAGAACATTCTGGGGGTAGTGGACCCGCTGCAAGAACGGTTGCCGCAACCATGCGCGAATTATTAAAAAGGAATAAATAATGGCACGCCAAACGCGCGTTTCTAATGCTAATATGATGAGTTTTCCAGAAAAACTTAGCCGTTTTTCTTGGGCTTTATTTATTCCTATGTGCTTAGTTTTGGCCATTTCTATAGTTGTACTATATTCTGCAGGTGGTGGGTCGTGGTATCCATTCGCAATGTCACAACTTATTAAAATATTACTTGGGTTTGCAGTATTCTTTTTTGCAGCATTTACTAATATAAAAACTTGGATAAAGTCCGCATACATAATTTATATTATCGCTTTCATAATGATAGTTCTTGTCACTTTCGTAGGACACACAGGTATGGGAGCGCAAAGATGGCTGAACCTTGGTTTCTTTCATGTGCAACCGTCAGAATTAATTAAAATAGCCCTTGTATTAGCCTTGGCCAGATATTTTGCATGGATGAATTCTGTTGAATTATCGCAACTTAAAAATTATGCGGTACCTGCTGCTATGTTAGCAGTTCCTTTCTTATTAATTGTATTTCAACCAGACCTTGGTACTGCTTTATCACTTGGTATGATTACAGTAGGTATGTTTTATATAGTCGGTGCACAGAAAAAATGGTTTATTATCGCTATAATTCTGGGGCTACTTTCTGCACCGCTTATGTGGTATGGTGGACTGCACGATTATCAACGAGATAGAATTATTACTTTTATAAATCCAGACCATGACGCACAAGGTGCAGGATATCAAATTAATCAGGCTAAAATCGCATTTGGTAGTGGTGGTATATTTGGTAAAGGTTATATGGCAGGAACTCAATCACAACAATCTTTCTTGCCAGAAAAACAAACTGATTTCATCTTTACCATGCTTGGCGAAGAATTTGGTTTCTTGGGTGCTTTTTCACTATTAATGCTATATACAGTAATAATTATTGTCTTGTTCTGGTGCGCTAAAACCTGCAGAAATAGATTTGGACAATTGGTATGTTTTGGTTTTATGTTGAACTTTTTCATTTATTATTTTATAAATATCTCTATGGTTTTGGGTCTGATGCCGACCGTAGGTGTACCTCTGCCTTTGATGTCTTTTGGTGGCAGCAGTCTTTTATCGCTGATGTTCGGTTTCGGTCTATGTCAAAACGCACATATTCATAAAGACCAACAGTTGTCTGCAAAAGGAAGTTAAAAAATGAATTTACTTATCGTGGAATCCCCTTCAAAAGCAAAAACTATTGAAAAGTACCTTGGTAAAGGTTGGCGCGTTGTTGCTTCTGTCGGTCATGTTCGCGATTTAGTTCCTGAAAATGGCAGTGTTGACCCAGATAAAGACTTTGCTATGCGCTGGCAAATTATGCCAGGTAAAGAAAAACAATTAAACCTTATTACTGATGAATTAAAAAAAGCAGATGCAGTTTACCTTGCATCCGACCCTGATAGAGAAGGAGAAGCCATCGCTTGGCATATTTTAGATATTCTTAATGCTAAAAAAGTTCTGGAAGGTAAAAAAGTTTATCGCGTTGCTTTCCATGAAATTACTAAAAAAGCAGTCCAAGAAGCAATTGATAACCCACGCGAGATAGATAAAAACTTGGTTGATGCTTACCTTGTTCGTCGTGCTTTGGATTACTTAATTGGTTTTGGTATATCACCTTTGCTTTGGCGCAGAAACCTTGGTAAATCCGCAGGTCGCGTACAATCTGTCGCAGTTAAATTAGTTGTTGATAGAGAACGCGAAATAGAAGCGTTTAAACCTGTTGAATATTGGTCTGTGTCCGCAAAGTGTAATGCAAATAACGCAGATTTTTCTGCTGCACTTTCTCAATTTGATTCAAAGAAAATTGAGAAAATGACAATAGAAAATAAAGCGCAAGTAGACGATATTTTATCAGGTATAGGAAATCCTGTTATAAATGCAAAAGTTATTAGCATAGATAAAAAGAAATCTACACGTCGTGCCGCAGCACCTTTTACAACAAGTACACTTCAGCAAGAAGCAGCAAGAAAATTATACTTTTCTTCAAAGCGCACAATGGCAACAGCGCAAAAATTATATGAACAAGGTATGATTACTTATATGCGTACTGATGCTACTAACTTGTCCGCGGATGCAGTAAATGAAATTCGTAATTATATTCAAAATACTTATGGTGAAAAGTTTGTTCCTAAATCACCAAATGTATATGTGACTAAATCTAAAAATGCACAGGAAGCACACGAAGCAATTAGACCAACTCACTTTGATACTAATGAACACAAACTATCTGGTGATGAAGCAAAATTATATGATTTAATCTGGAAAAGAACTATCGCTTGTCAGATGACAAACGCTGAATTCGATAGTGTTGCAGCAGATATAGAAACAGAAAATAAACGCGCTGTTTTTCATGCAGTTGGTACAACTAGAACCTTTGACGGATTTATGCGCGTTTATACAGAAGATAAAGATGACGCAGAAGAAAGTAAAGAATCTAAATTACCACAGTTGTCTGTTGGTGACAGTGTTTCTATAACAAAACTTGACCCAGAACAACACTTTACTCAGCCTCCTGCAAGATATACAGAAGCATCACTTGTAAAAAAACTTGAAGAACTTGGTATCGGGCGTCCTTCTACCTACGCAACTATTATGTCTACAATTGTAGATAGAAAATATGTAGAGCAAGATAAACAACGCAGATTTCATCCTACATCAGGGGGTTGGGTTATCGCTTCTTATCTGTCTAAATATTTTAAAGATTTAGTTGATGTTAATTTTACTGCAAAAACAGAAGATACATTGGACGATGTTTCAAATGGTAAACAGCAAAAGTTAGACGCTTTGCGCGCTTTCTGGACACCTACAAAAGGTATGATTGACGGTGCAAAAGATATTAAAACTGCTGAAATTATAGACGCAATAAATGAAATTATGCATTCACATCTTTTTGCAGACGGTAATGATAAATGTCCGAAATGCGGTGGTGATTTGGGTATTAAGTTATCAAAATATGGACCTTTTATAGGTTGTGTAAATTATCCTAAATGTAATTATACCAAAAAATTAGAAGGTACAGATTTACCGGACGAGGCAAAAGAAGAAAATAAAGAAGCAGATAAACAAAAATCTAATTCTATTGAACTTGGTGAAGGTATTTCTTTCCGCGTTGGACGCTTTGGTCCTTATGTGACGGACGGTGCAAAAAATGTCGCTGCAAAACAATATAATGCAGAAAATATTACACTAGAAATTGCAAAAGAATTATTATCAGGCGCAACTAAAAAAGCAGAACCTGTGCAGTTAGGTAAAAACCCTGCAACAGACCAGATGATTTACTACTATCCAACAGGAAGATATGGTGCATATATATCTTCTAATAAAGTAAATGTTTCTGTTAAAGAACAACCTGATTTAGAAACTGCAATAAACTTAATTAACAATAAAAAACCAAGTACAAAATTTAATAAAGCAACTAAAAAATAATGGCAGGATATGATCGTAATTTTACAGATGAACTTAGAACCCGTTTATCTATTGTCGATGTAGTAGGGCGCCGCGTTCCGCTTGTAAAGAAAGGTCAAAATTATTGGGGTTGCTGTCCTTTTCATAATGAAAAAACACCAAGTTTTTCTGTAAATGAAGAAAAAGGTTTTTATCATTGTTTCGGTTGCGGTGAACATGGCGATATAATTTCTTTTACTATGAAAACCAATAATATGGATTTCGTAGAAGCAATAAAAGAACTTGCAAATCAGGCTGGTATAAAAATGCCTGAATATAAACCAAAATCATCTGAACAAGTTGCTCGTGAAGAAACTTATTTTCAAATAGTTGAAACGGCCGCAAAAATTTATCAGCAAAAATTATTTGAACCAGACGGGAAATTTGCTTTGGATTATATTCGCGGACGCGGATTCAGCGATGATATGATAAAAAAATATAGGTTAGGTTATGCACCTAAAAATAACTTAATTACTAATAAGTTCGCAAATATAAAACAAGATAAACTTTTATCCACAGGTCTTTGCAAACGCGGTGAATATGGTATGTACGACTTCTTCCGCGATAAATTAATGTTTCCTATTTTTAACGCGCATGGTCAAGTAGTTGCTTTTTCTGGACGCAGTTTGGACGGTTCTGACCCTAAATATATAAATACTTCTGATACAGAATTATTCCATAAAAGAAAAACTATTTTCGGCCTAAATTTTGCACGTGATGCTATTCATCGTGCAAATAGAAGTATTATCGTAGAAGGTCAAATCGATGCAATTCAAATGCAATCAAATGGTTTTCCTGAAACTGTTGCACCCCTTGGTACTGCACTGACAGAAGACCATATTGCTATTTTATGTAAATCAAATAGAAATATTATTTTCTGCTTTGATGGTGATAGTGCGGGACAGAAAGCAGCAGGTAGAGCATGCGATATTGTTATGCCTTTCTTGCGCGATAATTCTGATGTAAAATTTGCTTTTGTCACAGGTGGTAAAGACCCAGATGAAGTTCTAAAAAAATATGGCGCAGATGCCATGCGCAAAATTATAGATGAAGCAACACCACTTGTTGATTTCTTATGGAAAATTACTAATGAAACTTTTTTAGTCTCTACGCCAGGCGGACGTGCACAGGCAGAAAAATTCTTGAAACAAAAAACTGATAAAATTACAGATGTCGCACTACGTGCAGAATATGAACAAGAATATAATTCACGCAAATTTAACTCTTGGCATAAATGGAAGAAATCAGATAAAAAAAATATAAATATAGAACTTCCTGAAATAGATTCTATTACTCAAAAAACTCTTATTTTTATCACAGATAAATTTCCAGAAGTTGCAGAACGTTATGCAGAATTTTTAGCAAGTCTTAATATAAATTTTGACGGTACTGCACCTGAAATGAACCTTGATGCAAAGGCGGCAGAAAAATATATCGTTTCTTTAAAATTACAAAAATATTTGGAAAAACTTAATGCAGAAAAAAAAGATGTAACGGCTAGACTGCTTGCTGGTGAAGATCTACAAGAAAAAATGAACTTCATAAATTCTGAAATTGCACGCGCCACAGAAAATTTAGAAACCCTGATTTCAATGTAAAAAAATACCAGAATTAATCGGTTTAAAAAACAGAGCATAACCTCTTTTAGATTTCTCTAAATTGTAGGCGTTCCCAAAAATTTCTTTTATGCACGCCTCGTTTTCTGTTATGACGCATGCTTATTTTATAAAATCTTTCTATGTATGTCAATTATTAAACAAGAAATGACATATATCGCCTTCTTGCATAATATATTCTTTACCAACAAGACGCATTTTACCCGCTTCTTTTACGGCAACTTCACCACCAAGTGCAATAAAGTCTTCTGGTGATATTATTTCTGCACGAATAAAACCTTTTTCAAAATCTGTATGTATTTTTCCAGCGGCTTGCGGTGCAGTCATCCCCTTTGTTATGGTCCAAGCATGTGCTTCTTTTGGACCTATTGTATAATAAGTTTGTAAACCCAATGTATCATAACCTGTTCTTATAACTTTATCCAAACCAGATTCTGTTAAACCTAAATCATCTAAAAACATCTTTCTTTCTGCAGGGTCTACTATTTGTGAAATTTCCATTTCTATCTTTGATGAAATTACAAGAACTGGGGCAGTATTACCAAATTTTTCACGAACTAAATCAGAATACTTATTACCACTTGCCGCGGCAGATTCTTCAACATTGCATACATATATAACTGGTTTTGCAGTTAATAAATTAAACGGCGTTGCATCCACTTCCTGCATTCTGGCAGGTGTACCTGCTGCAAGACCTTCACGAATAACCTTTGCATCTGCAAGTAATTTTATTGCGGCTTTATCTAAACCATGCGCCTTCTTTTCTAGATTCTTCATCTGTTTATCAAGGCTTTCTAAATCAGCCAGCATCAATTCTGTTTCAATCGTATCAATATCAGATAAAGGGTCTATGCGTCCGTTTACATGCACAATATCATCATTTTCAAAACATCTGACTACATGAATTATCGCATCTGTTGATAAAATATTACCTAAAAACTTATTGCCAAGACCTTCACCGCTTGATGCACCCTTTACTAAACCTGCAATATCTACAATCTCTAACTGTGTAGGTATTATCTTTTGCGATTTTGCAACCTCGGCTAATTTATGTAATGTTGCATCTGGTACTACTACACGACCTGTGTTCGGTTCTATTGTACAGAAAGGATAATTTTGCGCATCTGCAGCCGCACTTTGTGTTAATGCATTAAATAATGTAGATTTACCGACATTTGGTAATCCAACAATTCCACAATTGAATCCCATTTTTATTTCCTTTATAATGTAAAGTAATATGTCATACATGTGGGAAAAATTCAATATAAAAACCTTTCCAGCAGAAACTATCGTTTTCTGTGATGGTCTTTTTTGCCCCGATTTATCAACACTAGAAAATACAGATATAAACAAAAAATATTCACTGCCTGTTCATATTATATATGTCGGTGAATTATCTGGTGAAAATGAGTTAAATATAAACCTATCTGCAGAAAATCAAAATGTATTTTTAGATTTGAAAATAAAAAATAAAAAACCGGCTTTTTTAAATATTTTTATCAAAAACACCGGTAAAATTTCTGAATTTCGTGGACATGTTATGCTTGAAAATAATGCGGATTTAACCTTTAATTGCGAAGCAAAACACAGCGCATCTGATACCACAATTTTAGTAAATACTAAACTGCTTGCAGGTAAAAATAGTAAATCTAAATTATCTGGTACCGCCATAATTGATAAAAACTGTGAAAATGCAAATTCAGATATAAGTTTTTCTGCGCTATCTGATGAAACAGCAAGAATAGAATTTCTGCCCGCACAAAGAATTTCTGCCGCACCACAAAAAGCAGACCATAGTGCTTCTATATATACCCCACAAGACGTACAAATAGAATATTTACGCAGTGCCGGTCTGTCGGGGGCAGAGGCTAATCAAGCCATGATAGAAGCATTTAAAAATGATTTCTCTTTGTTTTAAATTCAAATAAAAAATGCCCAAGAAAACTTGAGCATAAAAACTAATATCCGCGCAGAGCAGAGGCCCGGATTTATTTTTTCTTAAAGCCCTGCTTAGCCTTTAATTTAGGATTCGCTGGGTCAATTAAAATGACTTGCTTACCACGACGAATTTGTTTTACGTTACCGCGTTTCTTCCAAGCCTTTAATGAACTTAAAAATTTCATATCAAATCCTTTTTGCTAGGCAATTATAAACGCTTTTTCTAAAAAATCAAATACTTATTAATATTTTTGTTGTTTTAGTAAGGCCTGTTAGTTTTGTTGAAAATTGTTTTCAAATTTTTATTAACAAGTTTTCAACAATTTTTTCTTAGATTTCTAAGGATTTTTTTAAAATTGTTGAAAAAGTATGAAAATAATTAACCGTTGATAAAAATATAGGTTTTTAACGTTTTTAACAAAATTTTTAGTTTGCTTTTTATGCTTGTTGAAAATTGTTGAAATTGTTATAATTCAAGAAGCAGGGGGGATTCTATCCAAAATGAAGCAACAAGTACTGAAAGCATTGGCTAATCCTGCACGTATCTTTTACGTGCCTTATTCGCTTGCAGTAATTAATTTTGCAGTGCAATTCATAATTTTTATTATGGCGTTTGTATTGGGGCTAATTTTGTACGGTGCAGATAGTTGGGTAAACCCTTTGTATTTTCTGATTTCTGTATGCGTTGTTCATATGATTTTGGCGGCTTTTTCTAAAAAAGAACCGCAACTTGGGCAGATTATCGCAGCAAAAATTCAACTTCTTAAAAAGAAAATCCCAGGGAGATTAGCGGCTTAACATGAATGACTTTTTTCAATATTTTGCAGGTGGTGGTTTTCCTATTACAACCATAATCTTAGTTATGGCGGTTGTTTTGGTGTTCATTGTTTTGATGATGTATATCCCTGCTTTGACACGCCGCATTTTCCCAAAATTCGGTTATGCTAATTATGCACAATATTTACCCTTTAAAACAGTTTATACTGATAATTCTATGACTTTAACTGATGGTAGTATTATCAGAGTTTATAAAGTTGCAGGTGTGCAAACAAGTATGCAAGATGATGCAACACGTGAAAAGTTCTTGGATTTGCGTTCACAGTTATTTAATCAAATTCGTGACCCTAATGTAGTTTTACGTTTTTATATGGTGCGTGACGCAGTTGATGAAAATACTGATTATGAATTTGACCAACCTGTATTGCAGAAAATTTATGATAAATGGCGTGAACAAGGACTTAGAATTTTTGAAAATACTTACTATATCGTTTTATCAGTGAAAGGTTCTAATGCACGTGAAAAACTAAACCAATATGGTAATTATCTGGAATCTATTTTGGCAGCATACAGACCTGTTGTTTTACGTAATGATTCAAAAGATAATATGGCTAAGTTTTTCGGCAGAATTTTATCACCTATTACAAAACCTTCACCTATTGTATGTGACCAGAATATAGGTAATCTTACAACGGTTGATGATGTTGAGTTTTTAGATAATGGTTTGGTTAGATATATCAGTGGTGGCAGACAATCTTTTGCTGCGATGATTTCTTTTAAAATATCTCCTGATTATTTAGACGAGGATTTCTTTAATACAGTTTCTACAATTCAGACAGAAATGATTTGTATGAATGCGTTTAGTATCATGGGCGCGGCAGATATAGAAAGTGTTTTAAGACAAAGACGTGCAACTGCGGATGAAAATAAAGAATCTTCTGAAGAACAGATTTCAGAGGCCGAGTCCGCAATGGATGAAAATATATCAGGTAATCAAAGTCTGGTTAATTACTATCCTTTATTTATAGTTTTCGGTGCAACAGAAGAAGATTTAGAAAAGTATGTTGATGAATTTAAGAAAATATCTGCTTCGTTCGGGGTCGCACCAATAGTTGAAACTTTTGCATCAAAAGTTTCTTGGTTTGCACAAATACCTGGATTTGATGTTTTCCCACGCAGTTTTAAAATGCTGTCCAGAACCGCCGCGATTAGTATACCAATGTCCAGTCAACCTACTGGGGTGACAAATAGTGACTGGGGGCAGGGACCACTTGTTATTTTTCCTACCGCACAAGGTACACCTTATCAATTCCAATTCCATGTTTCTGATAAACCTGCAGCGGTGGGTCATACCTTAACTATAGGGCCAACGGGTGGTGGTAAAACTACTTTATTCTCTTTCTTAATTGCTCAGTCTTTGCGCCATAAAAAATTAAAAGCGTTCTTCTTTGATAGAAATAAGGGCGCAGAAATATTTACTTTGGCTGTGGGTGGTAAGTATATAACTATGCAGGGTAAAGAAAAAGACCCAGATGCAGCAGCATTTCAAACTCATTTAAATCCGTTGAAAATGCCAGATAGTGCTGCTAATCGTGCTTTCTTGCGTCGTTGGTTCGCCATGATTTCTGGACAAAATGATGCAGGGTCCGCAGATGAAATTGCACGCGCTGTTTCTGTGAATTTTGATTACCTGCAAGATAAAGATAGATTATTAAAGAACTTATGGGAAAGTTGTTTTTCTTCTTCTGGTAATATGCGCGCTGCGCTTAAAAAGTGGGTCGACCCTTTACAGTATGGCGATATGTTTAATGAAACTTCGGATACTTTGGATTTGAACGCAAGACTTACAACTTTTGATTTTACAGAAATTCTGCAAGATGAAACTTTGGCACCTGCAGTTATTTCTTATATATTACATAGAATTAATAATATTACTGTGTCTGGTGGTAATCCTTCTTTAATCATGATTGATGAAACTGCACCTATGCTGGAAAATAAAATGTTCCGTGATAACTTTATAGTAGGTCTGCAAGAAGGTCGTAAAAATCGTCAGGCTTATATGGTTGCTTTCCAACGTGCTAATGTTCTTGATAAATTAGGTATCGGTGATGTAGTTCGTGGACAGGCACAGACTGTTTTGTTCTTTAGAAACCCTGCTGCAGATGTTAATGACTATGCACATTGGAATTTGAATCCTTTGGAAATGGCTTTCATTCAAGGTAAAGCTTATCCAAATTTAAAACGTGCCGTTCTGTTATCAAGACCTGTTAATGGGGAATCTGTAATTCTAAATACTGAACTTGGTGGTTTGGGTAATATGCTAAGATTGTTTGAATCAGGGCGTTCTTCTGTTTTATTAGCAGAAGAACTTTATAAGCAATATGGTAATAATTTTGTTGCAGAATACTTGAAAAAGCAAGGGGCTGGTAATTTATAAATTATGAAATTTAAACGTATTATAAGTTTGTTTTTCATATTTTTTTCTATGCCTGTATTGGCTGATGATTGCTTGCCGTATAAATTAATTCCGCGCGTTGTATTAAGCACACCAGATTGGACAAAAGAAGTTGTACAACCATTAAAAGAAATGGATTTATTCCATGGTAATGTTATTGCAACGATGGTTGATAACTATGATATAGTTGCAGATATTACTAATATAGAAGACGGATTTTGTGTAAGTTTAAAAGCGGTTTATGCGGATGTCGGTTATAGTGATTTCTTGGTTCAAATAGATATTCGTCATGTACCAGATACTTGCTCTTATAATGCAGTTTTAGCACATGAAGATGAACATATAAGAACTTATTTGTCTGTAATAGATGATTATAAAAAAGAACTTCAAAATTCTATTTTTAGTGCGGCGGATTCTATTATGCCTATATTTGTAAGAAGTGCAGATGATATAGATGCAGCAGTAAATGAATTAAATGCAGAATTACAAGCTCATCCAGATTTAATTTTGATAAAGCAGAAAATTAAAGCCGCAGAAGAAATTAGAAATAAAAGAATTGACCAGATGGATACAGGTCAAAGTCTTAAAAAGTGTTTCGAATAACTTTTATCCGCCACATACTTTACATGGGCGACCACCCCTTTTAATTGCGTCTGTGTGGTCTATTGTTATGCAATTTTTTGTACATTTATGTGCCCATTTGCAACTTGTATCATGATAGATTTTAGTGTTTGTATTATATTTTACAGTATATGCAGATGCTGCAAAAACCGGTGTAAAAATTAATGTAAGTATTAATATTATTTTTTTCATTTTTACCTCTATTCTTCGCTGTTTACACTATAATAATATTCAAGTAATTCGTGTGAATAATCTTCTATTTTACCGCTTGGTAATACCAACATTCTGGTAATCCCAATTTGTTCGACAAATTCTGGATTATGGCTAACTAATATTATAGTTCCTTTGTAATCTCTGAAATTATCTCCTATTATCATCTGAGTTTCTGGATCAAGATGATTTGTAGGTTCATCTAAAATTAACATATTTGCGCGTTTTAGCAACATTTTACATAATGCTACGCGTGCTTTTTCACCAGGTGATAATACAGATACTTTTTTAAATACATCCATGTCAAAAAATAAAAAGTTCGCAAGTACAGTGCGCAATTGCTGGTCTGTATAATCAGGGTTTTCTATATTTTCTATAACTGTTTTTGTTTCATCTAGTAATTCAAGTTCTTGTGCATAGTATGCTATATCTGTTTTGGGATTTATTTTTATTTCACCGCGTTCAGGTGTTAATTGACCAAGTATTAATTTTAATAGTGTAGATTTCCCAGTACCATTTTCACCAACAATTAAAAATCTTTCACCACCTGTTATATAAAAAGAAAGTTTTCTGTATAATAATTTCGCGCCTTTATATCTAAACCATAAGTCTTCAACAGATATTGGATGACGCGAGCCTTCTGTTAAAGGGGTTAAATCCATCTTTATTTTTTTATAAGTTTGTTCGCGAATAGTTCTATTTTCTAAAATCTTTTCTAATTGCTTTTCTCGTGTGTGCCCAACGCGTTTTATACTATGATTTGTAGGACTTGCAGCGCGTGCTTTATCAACAAATTCACTTAGTTTTTTTATTTGTCTTTCTTCTGATTCTATCTGCTTTTCACGACGATGTTTTAATTGTGCTGCTTTGTTTTTATAATCGTTATAATCGCCATCAAAAGTTGTTATTTTATGAGAAACTTTATCCACAAATAAAATTTTATTTACGATTTTATTTAGAAATTCTATATCATGGCTAATTATTAAAACCATACCTTTGTATTTTTTTAGATATTCGCATACAAAATCTTTCGTCTTTATATCTAAATGATTTGTCGGTTCGTCTAATAATAAAATTCTAGACATAGAATATAAAAGCCTTGCAAATGCGACCTTTGATTTCTGACCACCAGATAGATTTTTTAACTTCATATCAAGCATCGCAGAATCTATATCCATATTTTCAATAATTTCTAATAATTCATCTTCTGCATGATAAAAATTATAGTGTTCTAGTCTTTCTTGCGTTTCAGATATTTTATCAAGAATTTCTTGGTTATCTGGTTCGTCCGCAACTTTTTGATAAAGGTCTTTTAATTTTTCTTCTAGTTCTGCAATTGGTCTGCCAGAAAGTAAAAAATCCCATACTGTAATATCAGGGTCTGTAAATTCTATCTGTTGAGGCAGATAAGAAATATTTGCATTGTTTGTGTCTATATATCCTGTATCTGGTTGAATTTTGCCTAAAATTATTTTGAAAAGAGTGGTTTTTCCTGCACCATTAACCCCGACAACACCTACCTTGTCACGGGGAAGTAAGTTAAATTCGGCACAGTTGTAAATAATATTAGTGCCAAATGATAAAGATAAATTTACTGCTTTCATATTAGAAATATATTATATAATAATATTGTGAATAAAAGGGGAAATAATGAAAAAGTTTTTCTTTGTAGTTTTTGGATTGGTCTTGTCTGCTTGTGGTAGCGAGGACTTAAATATAGAAGGTAAATGGATAGAACCTGTACCAAGTATGCCAGAATTAAAGCAAGGTTTTGATTTAGAGCAGGGTGGTAAAGCAACCTCAATAGGTATGGCAACTTTGCAATATAATGGTTGGGAAGTAAAAGACGGTGTTTTAATACTTAAAGGTAAAAGTATAGGTAATCATCAGACAATAGACTTTACAGAAGAATATGAAATAGCAAGTGTGGATGAAAACAAACTTGTTTTGAAAAACGGCGATTATGTTCGTGAATTTGTAAAATGTACGGATTGTGAGTAAAATGAAAAAAATATTTATTTTATTTTTATGTGTCTTATTAGTGTCTTGCGGTACTATGGGAATAGGAAGTAATCATAATGTGAACATACATAATGATTCTGATGATATTATTATTGCAACGGGAACTGGCGGTAGTGTAAAGATAGCTCCGAATACAGCCAGAGAAATTGAAAGTTTTGATAATATTACTTTAAAAAGTAATAACGAAAATTGCGATGTTTTAGTTGTTTCAAGAACAGCTAATACTGCGGCAATGGTTTTGGATGTATTTCCTGGCTTTTTAATAGGTATAATACC
>CALXLS010000003.1 GCA_944389265.1 uncultured Alphaproteobacteria bacterium | reverse complement strand
TTAGTTGTTTCAAGAACAGCTAATACTGCGGCAATGGTTTTGGATGTATTTCCTGGCTTTTTAATAGGTATAATACCAATTTTGATAGACGCAGTAAGTAATAATTTGTATAAAATGCCTTCAAATTATTATTATCAATGTAATTAAAAAACACACCTTTCGGTGCGTCTTTTTATTTAACTGGTTGCGGGGAATGGATTTGAACCACTGACCTTCAGGTTATGAGCCTGACGAGCTACCGGACTGCTCTACCCCGCGATGAAAACTTTGCTGATTATACCATTTTTACTCTGTTTGTCAATTAAAATGTATGCACGTTTTATTAGTCTTCTTTTGGGATTTTATGCCTATCTGTCTTGAAATGTCTTTTTTTTATTGCTAAAATCCTTCATAATTTATAAAAGAGTCGGTAATTATGTATAAAACTTTTAGAAAATTATGGAAAGCTTTCTGGGAACCTATTTTGCGCCTGTCTTTCTTTCAATGGTTGTTGGCAGGTCTTATGGCACTCGCTATCTGGTTCGTTTATTTTACTTGTAGAAAAAAAGTTAAAAACTGGGAAACTTTTAAAAAATATCGTAATAAACCAGCCATTTTTATATTTTGGCACGGCAGAAGTATGATGTTATCTCCTATTGTCTGTTTGGGGGGAATGCGTGCTTATGCTGTTGCCTCAAAGCATAAAGACGGACGTATGATGGCGAAATTACAGCGCTTGTTCGGTTTAAAGTCTATTTATGGTAGTACTTCTGATGGTGGTATTTCTGTCCTTCGTCAGGGTGTACGCGTCTTAAAACGTGGTGATTATTCTATGTGTATGTCACCTGATGGTCCTGGGGGGCCTTCTTTGCGTGTCCAAGATGGTGCTTTGTATTTTGCTAAAATGACTGGTGCACCTATTATACCTGTGTGTTATTCTTCGTCAGGTGCATGGTTCCAAAATAGGTGGGATAGGTATTTAGTCGCCTTACCTTTTTCTACAATAACTTGTAATGTTGGAAAACCTATTTTTATCGATTCTAAAGTCAGTATGGAAGAATTTGAAAATATAAGAAAGAAAATAGAAAATATTATGGTTAAGCAAGTTCGTGATATGGATGGTGAATTTAATCTGTTTAAAGTCGAACAAGATTTAACCGCTAGCGAATTTAAGAAAAAACAACGTGAAGAAAAAGAGGCCAAAAGGGCAAAGAAAAAATAAAGGGTTATCATGAAAACTCCATGGTGGTTTTTACATAAAAATCCGCTGGCATTTTTACTATTGCCTATTTCTTGGATTTATTATTTTATTAGTCGAATAGTTTTTCTATTTCGTAAAATAAATGCTTACAAATCACGAAGACCTATTATTTGTATCGGTAATATTTTGGCAGGTGGGGTTGGTAAAACACCTATTGTTCGTGCAGTTGCAAATTTCTTGGATGCACCCGTTGTTATGCGCGGGTATAAGAAAAGTGCTAAAACAGGAAATGTTGGCGATGAAGCAACAATGCTTATGCGTGACGGATTGCAAGTTCATGTGGGGGATAGAAAAAGCAATTTGATTTTGCTTAATAAGCAAGTTTCAGAGCATACACCAATTGTTATGGATGACGGTTTTCAAAACCCTAAAATAAAAAAAGATATTTCCGTTTTAGTATTTGATGAAGGATTGGGGTATGGTAACGGTTTCTTACTACCCGCAGGACCTTTGCGCGAAACAAAAAGAGCTATAAAACGGGCAAATGCAGTGATTATTATTCGTAATTCTAAACCACGTCGCGGTTTTTCAATCCCGAAAAATATTCCTGTTTTTTATGCGCAAACTCAAACGGTTTCCCCTTATGAGTCTGATGAAAAATTATATGCTTTTGCTGGAATTGGCTATCCTAAAAAGTTCTTTAAAGCATTAAAAAATGTTGTCGGTAAAAAGTCTTTTTCTGACCACTATCAATATACTGATAAAGATATAGAACAATTAATAGAGTCTGCAAATCGTAAAAATGCTAAACTTATAACAACAGAAAAAGACTGGGTGAGGTTACCTGATTGGGCTAAAGATAAAATAAAGTATGCAAGATTAGATATGAATATTGATTCTGCTTTCTTTAAGTGGTTAAAGGAGAATATATAAATGGGAACTTTGAAAAAGCAAGTTAAGATAAAAGGTAAGGGTATTCATTCTGGTTTGCCTGTTAATATGACAGTAAAACCGTCAAAAAAACATGGTATCTTCTTTCATAGAATTGATATTCCTGATAGTGAATTAATACCAGCAACTTTTAATAATGTTGGTGATACTAAAATGCGTAATACCACTATTGGTAATCCAAATGGTGCGCATGTTCAAACAATAGAACATTTAATGGCTGCTTTGTTTATGGCAGGCATAGATAGCGCAATTATAGAAATCGATGGAAAAGAAACTCCTATTTTAGATGGAAGTGCTGCTAAATTTTATGATGCTTTTGTTAAAGTTGGTGTGGAACAAAGTAACCTTAAAAAAATAGTTGTGAAAAAAGAAGTTATCGCAAAGGCTTCTGAATTATTAAAAGAATTACCGTTAAGTGCACGTATAAAACTATGGTTTTATAACTTAGTGTCTGGCAGAAAAAGTAACGGGTTTGTAAAGTTAAGCCCTGCTGAAAAAGGTTTGGAAATAACTGCAACTTTGATTTATCCGGAAAAGATAATAGGTAATCAAACTTTTTTTTATAAATTTAATGATGATAAAAAATCTGTTCAGAAATTTGTAAAAGAAATATCAAAGGCTAGAACTTTTGGTAAATATTCTGAATGGGAATATTTAAAGGCTCGTGGTATGGGGCGTGGTGCAGATGAAACGAATGTTATCGCGCTAAATGATAAAGGTGACGGTACGATTAATGCTACTTTATGGCCTGATGAATTTGTTAGACATAAAATTATAGATGCTATCGGTGATATGTTTACAAGTGGTGGTTTTGTCGTCGGTAAATTAGAGTCTTTTAAAGGAAGCCACGCATTAAATAATTTAGTTTTGAAAAAGTTATTCAGTGATAAAGACAATTATGATATAATATAATTATATTAAAAGGATTGAATATGAGAAGTCTTAACGGTGACACAGAAGGATAATTAATAATAATTAAAAAGAAGGTAAAAATGAAAAAAGCATTAGCAGTTTGTTCTTTGCTGTTGGCTCTGGCTGCTTGCGGCAATATGATAAAAAATGAAAATGGTAGTGAATATCTGACTCAATTAGAGGCAGAACCTATCGGATGTACTTTTCTATATAAAATAGAATCTGAAGTTTCTGTTTATGATGCAGATGATGCACGTAGATATTTAGAAAATAGAATTGCGGATCAGGCGCGACCAGGTAATGCTTATTGGATAACAAGCCAACGGACTCGGCCTAATGAATGGGTAATATTTGGTCCAGAACGTGCTTTTATTTTAGTCGCTAATGTTTATGATTGCCCGCATCCGCGTAGTGTTCGTACCGCAAAAGATGGTGGCAGTAGCGTGACTGCAACACCTGTTATTATAGAACATCAAGTAAATTGCCAGGATGTTATGTATGGTGGTCAAATGACTGGTTGTTAATTTTGTAACGTTATGTTGTAAATTATGCCCGTTAAAAAAATGATTAACGGGCATTTTCTTTGTATTCTGTGTTTGCTATATCGGTGGTTTTTATGTTATAATTATACAAAGTGTATAGAGAGAGAAGTTGACTAGTCAAGTTATAACGATTAACAGAAAAAAATATGCAGTTGGGCTTTTCTGGCAACCAACGGGTGCCGGTTATGTCGCACGTTCTTATGCCAGAACTTTAGCACGAAGTGTAGATAAAAAATTAAATTTATTTACAGAATATAGAGCTATGGTGGGGCTGGGCGCAAAACGTGAAGGGCATCGTGTTGGTATGGAAAGCGCTGCAGCAGCAGTCACAGATGCTTTGACAGAATATAGTTCTTTCTTGGCGGTTTTTTCTATAGATAAAGTTTTCTTCTTAGTCGCTGTTCGTAATGGTATTATTTTAGAAGATAAAATTTTTGAACGTGAAGAAGAGGCACGCGCAGAATATTTTAAACTATCAGAAATACCAGATTGGAATGCTTTGTTTGCACCAAGTGCTTGGGGTATGCCAAGGGCGGTTGAACGTAATTTATCAGATTTGATTTTAAATACTTCTAGGTCCATTTTGAAGCCTATTAGTAGAATAAGTACTGGATTTTTATCTGTTGTTCTGTTGGCTATGTTTGCTTTGGGTTTTGTATACTTTTTTAAAGAACCGATAAAACAAATTGTAAGTCCTCAACCTAAATTAGAGCAAGTTGATCCAGAATTGGCCGCAGAATATCAAAAACAGGTAGAGGAAAAAAATAAAGAGTTAGATGCAGAATTTAATATACAAAAAGCGCCACAACCTGAACCTTTGGTAATGCCATATGATTATTTGCCAGATCCAATGGAAAGAGCAGAGGTTTGTTATCAGGCTATAGGATTTTTGATGCAACCTGTTTTGGGATGGAATCAGACTTCTGTTGAATGTGGTGAAACACATGCAGGTGCGTGGTTCGCGCGTAGTTTCGGAACACTTGGTGATTTTTATAATTATGCAACTGATTTAATGCCGGGTGCCTTTGTTCAGGAAGAATCAGAAAGTTCTTTGTATGCACGCGTGAAATTGCCAACAATTAACACGTATGCTTCTTTGGATGAACGTGATGCAGATACCGTTATGCGTGATGTTATGACTGCTTTTCAATCTATTGATACAGTCGTTGATATGGAAGCGGTTGTTGATACTTTGACAAATGGTGTCGAAACAGTTTATTTAAATGTTATTGAAATCGCTGCCGATTCAAAGTTGGTCCCAATGGAATTTATGAAAATTTTTGAAAATTTTGGCGGTGTATATATGACACGCTGCGTTTGGAATGTATCAACGCGAACATGGAACTATGAGGTGATAATCTATGTCAAATAAGAAAAATATTTTTTCTCGGTCTTTTTTAGTTGCGGCTATCTTTGCTGTTATAGCCATGCCCGCTTTTTGTGAAGAAAGCAATATTGACGAGGAAATGGAAAACTTGTCTGCAGACGCTGTTGCTGCATATAATATAGATGGTTCTTTGTTCGAACAGATTACAAATCTGGAACAAGAAAAAGTTTTAATGCAGTTGGAAAAAGAAAGGGCTCAACTTGATTTGGAACTTGATAGATTGGCTGCAGAAAAAATAAAACTTCATATGGAAATAGATAGTCTGTCTGGTCGCGCAGAACAGCAACAACAAGAATTAGAAAATGCTCAGGCTAAACTTGAAGCGGAAGCAGAAAAATTAGAACGCGAAAAAGAGGCTTTTGCTGCAGAAACAGAAGCCGCTGCTGCGCGTGCAACTTCTTATTCTAGTTCTTCTTCTGATGATGAAAATACAGAAAGTGCAATTAATTTCTCAAAAGATTATAGACTTGTAAATGTCTTTGGTGCGGGGGCTCAATTACAGGCCACAATAAAGAATTTAAGTACAGGTCAGGATAAACGTATAAGTGTTGGAAAAGTTGTAGATGGTTATACTGTGAAATCTATCTCTTTGGATGAAGGTATCGTATTCGTAAAAGATGGAAATACACAGACTTTGAATGTCACCAGTAATGCACAATAAAATGGGTTTGATATAAATGAATGAAGCAGAAAACGATATTTTAAATAATATCCCAAGAGATATGAAACCTTCTATTCCAGCAGGTTTGGAAAATGCTGAAAATAAGGATATCGTTGATTATTTGTTTTCAAACGGAAATCGTTTGCTTACAGCAACTGGTGCAGAACAAGAACTGCCAAAAGAAACCCAGAATTTAATCGCGTATTTTTCTGGTGGTGAAATTATAATTTCTCGTACGCATAGGTACGATGGTAGAGTTCTTGCTTTCTTAGATTTGTTGAAAAAGCGTGCGCGCCCAATGCGTGTACCTTTCTATTCCGATTTAGGTTTAGTGTCCGGTATTTATAAGGCTTATGAAAGTCGGTTGGGTGGAATTTCAAGATCTCGTCAGGATTATGATAACCAGATGCAGAAGGACTTTGTTGATATTATCGCAAAAGCTGCTGCACAGAAGGTTTCTGATATTCATATAGAAGTTGCAGACCAAACAACTATTTATTTCCGTATTGATGGTAGTATGCAACCTGTTTTAGAATATAACGCAGGTTGGGGGGAATCTTTCGTTCGTGCAGCATTTGCATCTTCTGATATGTCAAATGCTAACTATGCGCAAAATGAATATCAATCTGCACAAAAAGATGGTCGCACGCCTTTGCGGGGCACAAAAGATTTATATCTGCCGCGCGGTATTTTAAGTATTCGTATGCAGTTTAACCCGATTGCTTTTGGTAGCAGATATGTCGTTATGCGACTGCTATACGATAATCCATCGGAAGGCATTAAAACCGAACAAGAATTCGGAGAATATGAGCAAAAACTTCTTATGCAATTGCGTGCTTTCCCGACAGGTTTGGTTATTGTTGCAGGACCCACAAGTTCAGGTAAATCCACAACTTTGGTTAGAAATATGTCTTTGATGTTAAAAGAAAGACATTATGAAATAAATATGATAACTGTGGAAAACCCTGTTGAACAAAAGATTTTTGGCGCACACCAAATGCCTGTGGTAAACACTACAAATGAAGAACAACGCGAAGAAAAATATACGGAAGCCTTGGCGGCTGCTTTGCGAAGTGACCCAGATACTCTTATGGTAGGTGAAATTCGTACCTTGGCCGCGGCGCAGTTAACTGTTCGTGGTGCGTTGTCTGGGCATAATGTGTGGACAACTTTACATGCTAACTCTGCTATGGCGGCTTTAACCCGTCTTTTAGACTTAGGTATCGAAGCGTTTAAATTAAAAGAAGAAACTTTGATGCGTGGCCTTATTTCTATGCGCCTGTTTAAAAAAGTTTGTCCGTATTGTCGCGAAAGGTTAATAGACCATCCTGAAAATCCTGCATATGGGCGCGTTATGGATGCTTTCGGTGAACTTGGGTTACAACAAGTTTATGTTCGTGGGGCAGGGTGCGAAGAATGTAAGGGTACTGGTACCTTGGGACGTATAAAAGCAGGTGAAATAATTATTACTAATAGTGAGTTTTTACGCTTGGCTTTAGCTGGTAATACAGACGGTGCAATCAGATATTGGTTAGAAGAAATGGATGGGCGCACATTAAAAGAAGCAGCGATGTCTTTGATGTTGCAAGGTATTATCGGTGTAGATGAATTAGAACGTTGGGTCGGGTTATTAGATAGACCAGGGGTATATTAATATGAATAAACTAGAATTGCTTTATGCAAAGATGGTATTCAAGTTAAATACCGAAAAAAGAATGGCAACTGCCAGAAAGCTAGCTTCGCTTTTGCGTAATGATTTTACTTTGATGGATGCTCTTAACCGTCTGGAAATGATTGAATCCAAAAACGGTAAGAAACCTAATGAACCTTTTGCTATAGTTATGAGAGAGTGGCAGAAAAACTTAGAACGCGGTATGAGCTTTTCTGATGCTACACGTGGTTGGGTACCACCAGAAGAAACCTTATTAGTGACTTCAGGTAATCTGTCCGATTTGGTTGTTGCGCTGGAAAATGTTAGCAGAGTTGTAGAAGGTACAGAACGTATGAAACGCGCCATGAGTAGCGCAATTCTTTATCCTTTGTTTTTATTGGCTTTAACTTTCGGCATTATAATTTTAGTTGGTATTTATCTGGTTCCGCCACTTGCAGAAATTGCAGGTGATAATATGATTTGGACAGGTATGGCCGCATCGCTTATCTGGTTGTCCGAATTTTCTATTAAGTATTGGTTCTTGTTCTTATTCATATTTGTTTTCGCAATTGCTGTTATATGGGTAAGTTTACCAAACTGGTCTGGAAAACTACGTGCAAAATTTGATAATTTCCCACCTTGGAATGTTTATAAAATTCAAATGTCTGTCGGTTGGTTAATGAGTTTGTCATCCATGGTTGCAGCAGGAATTACTATCCCTGACGCATTAAGAATGCTTGCGGATAATTCAAACAATTATCTGCGTTCCATATTGGAAGAAACACTGCATTATATCGCAAATGGTGATAATTTAGGTAATGCTTTAAATAATACAGGACGTGATTTCCCAAATAAAGAACTTATCGGGGACTTGGCTATTTATGCAGATATGAATGGGTTTGACCAGAATTTATCAAGAATTGCAAATGATTACCTGGAAGAATCTGTCAGAAAAATGGAATCTATTTCAAATGTTTTGAATAGTGTTGGTATTTTATTAGTTTCTGCAATTATTGCATGGGTTGTTTTAGGTACTTTCCAAATGCAAGATCAAATTACAGCGGCTTTGTCATAAAAAACAACGCCCTTTTGGGGCGGTGTTTTTTATCGATTTTTTTTTCAGTTATACCATAAATGGCAGGTTTTCCAGTGTTCCTTCTGCAACGCGTACATTTACATCTAACATCATAAATATTGTGTCAGGTGTGTGCGATATTTCTGGATTAAATAAGTGTGTTGATAAAAGGTGGCTGGTATTTACAGACAGACGAGTAATTAAATGGTCGTCGTCTAATAATGTGTAAATAGGACCTATGTCACGTGGTGTATTTTCGCCAATTTCATGTTCGTTTTGTGGGCAACGAAGACCGTCTAAAATTGTTTTTACCCGGTTATCTATATCACTACGCGGAACACCGACAATTTCAGGGTGCATCATTTGTATATCGATTTCTGCCAGTAATTTTAGGTTAGGGGTTATTATCGGATTCCAATCAATACCGCCAACGTGACGCGTTGTAATAGGGCTTTTTGTCGCGTTGGGTATCATATATTTTGTCATGTTGTCCCATGGCTGATGTTCTAGCAACTTTTTTAATTGCGGATGAAACTGCATGCGAATATCAGAAATGTGCTGTGAACGCTTTTTAGGGTTAATTAAAATTTCCCCGAAATATAATAATTTAAATTTCATATTCCTACCTCGATTTCATTCATAATTATATCATATTTTTGTTGACAAAAGTAGGATTTTAGAAAGACTTTTTTACGGTTTTCTGTATATCTTTTTATCCCCTTTTTTCTTGATAATTATAGCATAAATTGCTATTCTCTGCATAGAAAAAAGAAAGGAATGTAAATGGCTGTTAATAACGAATATACAGGTGATTCAATTAAAGTTTTAAAGGGCTTGGAAGCAGTTAAAAAACGCCCTGGTATGTATATTGGTGACGTGGGTGAGGGGGGCTCTGGTCTGCACCATATGATTTATGAAGTTGTTAATAACTCTATCGACGAAGCTATGGCGGGTTATGCGGATACTGTGTATGTTTCATTAAATGCAGACGGTAGTGCAACTATTCGTGATAACGGTCGTGGTATGCCTTTTGATATAAATCATGAAACAGGGCGTAGTGCGCTGGAATTAATTATGTGTGAATTACACGCTGGCGGTAAATTCGATAATGAAGGTAATGGTGCGTATAAAGTTTCTGGTGGTCTGCATGGTGTAGGTGTTTCTGTTGTAAACGCTTTGTCTAAATGGTTAGAAGTTCGTGTTTGGCGCGGTGATAAAGAAGCACATATGGCTTTCGCAGACGGTGTACCAACTTGCGACTTGACTATCACAGAAAATAAGACTGGTCATGAACATGGAACAGAAGTGACGTTCTTGCCATCTAGCGAGACTTTCACAGGTACGGAATTTAACTTTGATACTTTGGAAACTTGGCTGCGTGAACAATCTTATTTGAATGCTAATGTTAGAATTATATTAGAAGATTTACGTGGCGCAGAAAAAAAGACTCGTGAATTCCATTCTGTTGATGGCTTGAAGGGTTTTGCGACTTATTTGGATAAGTCTAAAGAATTATTAAACCGTGAACCAATTCAGATGATTAAGCAGATAGACGATACTTATATTGAAATCGTATTGCAATGGACTACTGCTTATACTGAAACTTCTTTATGCTTTACAAACAATATCCCAAATCGTGATGGTGGTACGCACTTGGCAGGTTTTCGTGCAGGTCTAACGCGTGCGATAAATAAATATATTGGTGAAAAGTTAACCAAGAAAGATATTAATTTATCTGGTGAAGATTTCCGTGAGGGTCTAACAAGTATTGTCAGTGTTAAAATTCCTGACCCTAAATTTGGTTCTCAGACGAAAGATAAATTGGTATCTAGTGAAGTTCGCCCCCTGGTCGAAAGCACTGTTTCTGAAATGCTATATGAGTATTTGGATGAAAACCCTGCTATTGCAAAGGCAATTGTTGATAAGATTATCGAGGCTGCAACCGCACGTGAAGCGGCACGCAAGGCACGTGAATTATCACGCAAAAAGTCTGGACCAGAACTTGGGGGACTGCCAGGAAAACTTGCAAACTGCTCAGAAAAAGACCCTGCAAAATGTGAACTGTTCATAGTTGAGGGAGATTCTGCTGGTGGTACCGCAAAGCAGGGACGTGATCGTAAAACACAGGCAATATTACCGCTTCGTGGTAAGATTTTGAATGTTGAACGCGTGCGCTTTGATAAAATGTTAACGTCTGATACTATTGGTGCGCTTATTACAACTATGGGTGCAGGTATCGGTAAAGATGATTTTGATATTGAAAAAATGCGTTATCACAAAGTTATTATCATGACTGATGCTGATGTCGACGGACAGCATATTCAGACTTTGCTTATGACTTTCTTTTATAGATATATGCCAGAGGCTATTGAAAGAGGGTATATCTATGTTGCAAAACCACCGCTATACGGGGTTACACGCGGTAAACAGCAGATTTATTTGCAAAACCAACGCGAAATGGATGATTACTTAATGGATCAACTTGCAACAGATGGTGTTATCGAAATTGCGTCTGGTGCACAAATTTCAGGTGCAGACTTAAAGCGTTTATTGACTTTGATTCTGAATATGAAAAATACTTTGCAACCATTAAATCATATTATGCCACTTCGTTTTGTAGAAGCGTTGGCGTTGAATTCTGTGTTTGATAATGAAACAGAAGAAAACTTCGCAAATGCAGCAAAAATGCTTGATGCGGAAGAACTAGAATTTGAACGCGGTTGGAAAGTGACAGGTGATGAAACAGGTATTACTATTACACGTACTTTGCGTAGCGTGACAGAAACTCATGTTTTGCCACGTGAAAAAATAAATGGTCCAGAAATTCGCGCATGGCTTCGTATGCAGGGACGTGAAGAATTGATAGAAACGTTCTCTAAACCTGCAGTACTTCGCGTGAAAGCAAAATCACAGAAAATCTGGGGTGCGTTGAATTTGTTGGATACAGCGTTTGAATATGCGAAGAATGGTTTGAAGATTCAACGCTATAAAGGTTTGGGTGAAATGAATGCGGAACAATTGTGGGAAACGACTATGGACCCAAATCATAGAAGTTTGTTCCAAGTCAAAGTTCAAGATGCGTCACAGGCAGATGAAGTTATTTCAATGTTAATGGGTGATGTTGTTGAACCAAGACGCGACTTTATCGTCGAAAATGCGTTGGAAGCAAATCTGGACGTTTAATCAAAAAGGTAAGATATGGCAGATAAAGATTTTGAAATTAATGAATTTGGTGAAGTGGTAAGACTTTCTAATGGGGCGCGTGTTGAAGATGATGCTTTGTGGAATGAATATCATCAATTGGAATATGAAATCTTTTCTCATAATGATAAAAGCCCTGAAAAATTAAAACGTTTTGAAGATTTAAAAAAGCAACTTGGGGTTGATGATAACGCTAAAAAGAATGCTTTTTTAAAGGCAAAACAAAAAATACAAGCAAATGCTCAAAAAACTATGTCTGTTTCAGAAATCTTATCAATGAAACATGATTTGCAAAATGAATAAAAGGACATATGTTTTCTGCTGATTGGTTCTTTGATTTAGATAAACGTCTGCGTGATATGGGACTTGATTCTGATGCGCAGACGTTTGATGAAATAAAACAAAATCTTTCTTGTCCTAAAAAATTTAGTCCTGATGAATTCGCAGAGCAGGTCATATATGTTATTTTAGCAGGTGGCTTTTCACAAAAAACCGCTAAAAAAATTCATCAAAAAATCATGAATAACTTAGTTAATAATACATTTAATTACAATAACTTATTAACGATATTTAATAATAAAAATAAAATTAAAGCAGTTTGTGAAGTTTGGAATAATAGGTGCGATTTCTGCGATAGTTATTATTCTTTATGTGATTTAGATTCTAAAATTTCTTATCTGCAAAAGTTGCCTCATATAGGAAAAATTACTGCAAATCATCTGGCGCGAAATTTGGGTGAAGATGTTGTAAAATATGATATATGGATTCAGCGTCTGGGGGCGCTATATGCAGGTGAGGTTGCTTTACAGGAAAAAATCGATAATAAAAAGTTAGCACCAGAAATAAAAAAATCATGTGATGATATGTTTTTTCATCTTGTTAAAGAAACCGGGTTGCCACGCGGTTATATAGATGTGGTTTTGTGGAAGGCTTGTCAAAATGGGTTAATAAAACTATGAATGTAAAAATAGAAGATTCTTGGAAAAATGCTTTGTCAGATGAATTTGATAAAGATTATTTTATAAAACTTACAGATTTTGTGCGTGGTGAATATTTGTCTGGTAAGCAAATTTTTCCTGCGCCCGCTAATATTTTTAATGCTTTTAATTTATGTCCTTTAGATAAGGTAAAGGTCGTGATTATAGGACAAGACCCATATCATGAACCAGGGCAGGCGCATGGGCTTTGTTTTTCTGTTCTGCCACCGACCGCTGTACCACCATCTCTTATAAATATATATAAAGAAATAGAAAGTGACTTAGGAAGACCTAGCAAAACTCATGGTGACCTGACGGACTGGGCAAAGCAGGGTGTCTTATTATTAAACGCGACTTTAACAGTTCAAGCACATCAAGCGGCTTCGCATGCTGGAAAAGGCTGGGAGCAGTTTACCGATGCGGTAATACGCGCAACAGCGGCGCGTGATAATATTGTTTATATGCTGTGGGGGTCTTATGCACAGAAAAAAGCAGATTTTGTAAACCCAGAAAAAAACCTTGTTTTGAAAAGTGTGCATCCGTCACCACTTTCCGCACATCGCGGTTTTTTCGGAAATCATCATTTTTCAAAGGCTAATGAATATCTGATATCTCATGGAAAAGAGCCAATAGATTGGTAAATAAAAAAAAGACCGATTTTTCGGTCTTTTTTTGTTAAAAACTGTAAGTAATTCCCATGCCGTAAAATGCATAGGAGTTATTTTCGATTGCTGTATTTGCGTTCGAGAAGTGTTGCATAAACATTTCAACCCCGAAATCGTCTGTGATTCTATAACCTGCAATCAGTTTAAATTGAAATAAAAGTTTTGAACCTATGCGTTCGTTTTGCTGTGCTTGCAATCCCATACCAATTCCAGTTGAAAAATACCAATTGTCACCATGAAGCAGGGCAATATCTTCTGAAAGGTAAATCATAGGAATTGTATATTTATCCCAATCCCAACCATACTTTTCACCCCAACCAAGTGTTTGACCTATATTTATCGACTGTCTGGCCGGTATTCTAAAAAATGTTGTCGGTTGAGAATACTGTAAGTGCAACAAATAAAATGGCACTAATTGAGTCGGAGGTGGAATAAGAAATCCACTATTTACACCTTGACCTATATTAAATGCAATTTGGTGTCTGTTGTCGCCCATAAAAGGGTTGGATGCGTATGCACCAGCAGTTGTGATGAATATGCTTGCGATAATAAAGATAGATATGTTTATTTTCATGATTGAAAATATATAATACCATATATTTTAATTCAATAAAATTATTAATTTTTTTAATGATTTTTTTAGGCTAATAAAAATTTGTTTCTTGATTTTGGGTTTTTCTTTGTTATAATGCGTCCCATTGGCGGGATAGCTCAGCTGGTTAGAGCAGTGGAATCATAATCCACGTGTCGGGGGTTCAAGTCCCTCTCCCGCTACCAGAATTAATTAACCGGTTTCGCCGGTTTTTATTTTTTAGAAATTTTCTTTGTTTTTTTCGTATCTTTTGTGTATGCAACCGATTGTTGTTTTATGAACACCAGCAGTTATTTCATAATAAATAAATCTTCCGTCGCGACGCGATTTTACAAAATCGTCATCTGATAATTTCTTTAAATATTGTGATACTTTTATCTGTGGAATACCTGTACCAGAAACTATTTCTGTCACACAGGATTCCCCGCTATATACAAGAAATTCAAGAATTCTTATTTTATCAAAGTTTGCAAAAAGTTTAATTCTGTTTGCTGCCATCGTTGTATAATCTGCAGGTAAAATTTCTTTATAACCGTCACGCAAGAATTTTAATTGATCTGTCATATGACCGAATAATTTTCGCAGGCAAATAAAAATACTAGCAGGGTATTCTTCGCAGATTTCATAATATACAAATATTCCGCGTCTGTGTGTTTTTACTAAATTTGTTTCGCGCATTTTTCTTAGTGATTGTGAAACTATCATTTGTTCCGCGTTAACTGCACGTGCAATTGCAGATACAGATGACATTCCGTTTACATCAAGAAATTCTAGTATCCTAAGTCTTAAAGGGTGGGCGATATATGTTAAACCACGTACCGCACGTTCCATAACAGGTGTTGGTAATTGACGATTTATTTTTACTTCTGGTAATGTTGTGCCTGACATATATGCTACCTATGTAATGTGCAGATTATCAAGATTTTTACTTTTTCGCAAATAAATAATTTGACTTTTTTATATGTATTGCAAATAATATATATGAATTTTTATATGTATTAAAATATAAAACTATGAAGAAAGGAGATTTTTTTGAAAAAGTTTTTTAAATCTATTGGTCTTTTATCTTTGATTTCTTTGCCGACAGGTGCGTTAGCAAATCCTGCATGTCCTGTGTGTACCATTGCAATTGGCGCATCGCTAGAAATTGCCAGACAACTTGGGGTTCCTGATTCTGTTGTCGGACTTTGGGCAGGTGCTTTGCTTACATTGCTCGGATATTGGGCAATAAAGTTCTTTGATAAAAAGGGTTGGAATTTCTGGGGGCGTAACGCGTTACTTATAGGTATTTCTGTTGCAATGATTGGTTTTATTTATCTGGGGCAGGTGCCTTATTCACCAGTTTGGATTTGTGGGGTGTTGCATATAGACCCAGTTTTATTTGGTGCTTTGCTTGGTATGATTTTATTTATTTTAACAGAAAAACTTTACGACTGGATGAAAGCTAAAAATGGTGGGCATGCACATTTCCCATTTGAAAAAGTTGTATTGCCTGTTGTTGTGTTGGCTTTGGTTAGTTGGTGGTTATCTGCATGTGGGTTATAAAAGGAGAAGATTATGGAAAAAATAAAAAATGTTAAAGAGTTTGTAGAAAAACTGGATAGTGCTAAAAAAGTAAATCCAAAAGATTTGTCTTCTGATCAGGATTTAACTATCGGAATTATGAATTTAATTTCTATTGAAGAACACTTGATGTTTTCTGGTGCTAAAACTGGTAAGACAGAATTTTATGATTTAATAAATGAAGTCCGTGAACAACGCAAACTTATGATGCAGAAAATAATACCTTCTTATGAAGGGGAAGTTTGGTGTATTTCTAAGCACTTATTGGCTTCTTCGATGCGTCTATTTGAAGTAGGTACCAAGGCTTTGGCGGCAGGGAATAAAAAAGATGCGTATGATTTGTTTGACAGGTCTTATGGTTTATATTGCATATTCTGGGGGCTAAATATGGGAATTATGGGAAAGTCCGATGTAAAGTGGGTAAAAACGAACAATAATCAAAAAAAAAGCCCAAAAGAAGATGAAGAAATAGAAGAACCAGAAGTGATAAGCGAAAAAAGTGGGGGATTGTCAAATTTAAAAAATTGGGTAAAAAACGCTGTAAATTGTTGTATAGAATAAAATATTCTATGAGCACTTAATCCAAAAATCCTGCTGCATGCGGGATTTTTTATTCTTGCTTTTTCGCGCGCAGCCCGTATAATTGACCTTACCGATGCCCTAATAGTCTAGTGGTAAAACACGTCCTTGGTAAGGACGAGTCGCAAGTCCGATTCTTGCTTAGGGCACCACTAAAGAATTCTCCCCCGAAAAACTGTTAAATAGCCCGAAAATCGGGGATAAATTTATAGTCCCAAATTTTTGTTCTTTGTTGTAGGAAATTTTGTCCCTAAAGCACAAATTTAGGACTACTTGTTTGATGTTGTAATCTCCATTTTTCCATGCTTCAATGGGGCGTGAAATAAAATCAGATACATATCCGAACGCTTCATCAAATGGTATTAATTCAGGGGTAAAGTTATCAACTTCTGATTGTAGTGATAATCTCTCTGATTCCAGCGCATTAATTTTTGCGTTAAGTGCCTTTTTCATAACATCGTTTGCGCTGATATATGCGTCAGTGATTAATGATTGTTCTTGTTCTATTGCAGATATGCGTTTCTTTTTTTCTTCGTTATTCGCACATGCAGCTTTATTGCGGTTTGAATATTCCCTTGTTGCTAATGCTCGTGCCAGCGCAATCAGATTCTCTTTCGGGGCAATTTTATTCAAAACCTCTGTTTCAAATTCTTTGTGCAAAATTTGCGGTGATACGTTGGCAAGTTTCTTTTTAGGGCAGTTCTTGTTTTGACATTGATAGTATGGATATTTTCCGCTTTTCGTCATACTAGCAGTTAACGGGCGACCACACTCGGGACAGGTTATAAATCCCTTTAGTGGGAAGCGTTCATCATGTTTGTTGTATTTCTTGTGTCTAAGGCGGTTTCGTCCATGTAGGCGGTCTTGGATTAAATCAAATGTCGCAGTATCTATTAATGGTTCTATATGCCATTTTTGGACTGGAATATCATATTTAGGATATGCGAATATACCCGTATATTTGCGGTCGGTTAAGATGCGTTTCACGAAATCAAATATGTTTTTTGGGGTAGGAACGCCGGCTAAGTGCATCCTTTCTGTTAAAAAGTTTGTTACATCGGTCTGAGACACTAATTTTGCGCTGGCGAATTGTTCTAGGGCTTCTTGTATTATCCCCGCCAATGGTTCATGTCGTTTTAATTCTTTGTGTGCGCCAATTTTTACGAATTGGTATCCCTTTGGTGGTTGCGTAATCCAATACCCATTTCTGGCGGCTTCACGCATACCGGCAATAGTTCTTTCTCTGTTCTGGTCTGCGAATAACTCTGCCTGTGCCGCTTCTATTGTTGCCATGAATTTCCCGACAGGGCTTGTTTCTAAAATTCCTTTGCATGTTGCCAATCTGTGCCCGCATCGTTCCATAGATTTGCGTAATTTAATGAAATCTCCTGCGTTGCGTGCTAATCGGCTTATGTCATAAAATAATACCAGACGAGGTTCTTTTATTTTTGATAGATAATCTATCATTTCTGCAAGTTGATCACGTCCTTCGGTTTTAGTTCCTGTTTTCGCCGCATCTATATAAAATTTTTCGATTGTGCAGTTATTCCGTTGCGCCCAAGATTCGCATGCCCATTGTTGTGTATCTAGACCGTTGCCTTGGCTTACTTGCTTGTCGCTTGAAACCCTGTAATATGCAACTGCTGTATTAATTTTTATTTGTTCCATTTTGTAAAACCTTATTAAAAATAGTGTTAATTATGATTGTCAGATTATCTCTGCAACACTCTATTTCTTTATCGGTTAAACTAATGTTTTTGAGGTATTTGCGGCATTCTGCCACCGACATCGTCGCCATAGCAACAACCTAATATGTTGCGCTTTGATCTCGGGGCCTCCAATAATCAAAACAGTGTTTCCGCTTTTCATGAATTTTTCTTTATTACTTTTTTTGTTTGAGTTGTCACCTTTTCTAAAGTGCCATTATAAAAATTACCGTTTACAATTTCGCCGGTTTTTATCTGATTAATTATATTATGTAATCCGCCTGCGTCTTTTGTATATGTGCTTTTTTGTGCCTTTATGATGTCTGAATTGTTTTTTTGTTCCAAAATAATGGAATCATTATTCTCTAATCGTTTCGCTTTTATAAATTCAATTTCAGTTTCATCTAGTTGGAACAAATTGTCAGAGTGAATCTGTATTTTATCCCCAAAAATTTCTTTTGCGATTTTATTAAGATTCAGAAAGATGTAACTGTCGGGCAATTGATTTAACCCGTTATTGATTACAAAATCTCTTGGCGTAATAATAGTTGAGCATCCGTCATTTTCTATCATTAAATAAGTGTTTCCACCGCCAGAAAACGAACAGGTGCGAAAAAAAGCGAATTCAATGATAATAAAATCGGTTGTTATAACCTGATTTTGTAAACCGTAAAGCTTTATTTTTGAAAAAAGGTAATTTTTAATTTGTTTGATTTTTTCAAGAGAAAGACCGAAATTTCGCACTTTTTCTATTATTTTTATCCAAAATAAATCAAGGATTGAAAACTTTCTCCAACCTTGTTCATATCGTTTTCGGTTGTCGTTTAATAAACCAAAATTTGTCCATGTATTGATTATTCTGTATGTTAAATCTGTAGATTTGACGGCAAATTTTTTTGCGCGGATATAATCGAGATACTGTCTGTTACTTGAAAAAGCGTCTATAAACTGGGTAATCTCATCTTGCGGCAAAAAATACCGTGTTCCTGTCATAAAAACTCCTTTCATGTGCATTTTAGCTTAATAAATGCGTTTTGCAAGAAAATTAAACCGTTCGGTATAATTTTTAAAAATGATTGATTTTCTGCTGCTTTAAAGCTAAAATTAATGTGAACCCGTGGGGGACGTGTGTTCAGGAACCGTTAGAAAGTTCCATAGTTAGACGATGTTGAAAAACATTGAATCCCCGTATGTCGACTTTTGTGTCGATATTCCTGATCGTGTTTATACGGTCGGGAAGCCGATGGTTATAAAAGAGGTTTTTATACTGAAAGCCATTCGGGGTCATTTCTAACTATGATTTTCTAAACTTCCCGACCGCCTGTTCCTTTCGGCGGTTTATTTTTTTTATAAAGGAGAAATAGTATGAAGCAAATATTAAGCATTGTTTTTTCGACGATTGTCGGGATGTCCATATTTTTTATACTTACATGCATAATTTTTAATGTAAGTACAAACATACCTTTCGTTATGTTGGTGCTAAGGGACGTTATCATAGTTCAGATTTTTGTTTTTATTATCGGTTTATTGGGGCTTGCGCTGGTAAATTTTGTTGATATTGCAAAATGGGTTAGTAAATAATCAAATGAAGGGTTACTTTTAGAAAGGTCTGCATTTTTGTTAAAATCAAAACCTTGGGGTTTTTATAACTGTTTGAAATTTGCGGGTTTTTCGGTTTAAAAATGCCATTTTATGCATGTAAGGCGGGCGCATATTGGGCTTCGTTGTTTTGGATACTTCGCCCAATGCGCCCTTATTAAAAGCCCATTTTGAACTATGTTTAAGTGTGAATATCTACCAGTCCTATTCTTAGTCGGCATTTATATATGTTTTTTTAGCGCTTCGTCTATACGTTCCACTATCTTTTTTACGTGTTTTTTTGCGGAAAAATAAAATAAAATTCCAAGAGAGGCGAAAAAAATGGCCAAGTTTAATTTTGTGTTTATGATGGACATTATGCATAGTATAAAAAACATTACCGTTAAGTTCCTGGAGAGTGCGTATTCACGAGAAAGTATTATAAGTTTTTGATCTTTTTTTTCTGCGTCAATGTATGCTTTGTAGCTGCGCCATTCTATTTGTATTTGTCTAGAAATCCAATTTCGTTGATCAGATCTTTTTTTTGTATTAAATATTTTTTCGAATAGTAGGGACGCTATACGGTTAATCGTTAATCCGATAAGGTAAGCAAAGAATGGCAGGCAAAACATTTCTGATGACTTGTTGTTTAAAATCATCTGAAATGTTCGCAATGCCAACGATGTGTTATGTGGGTCGATAAAAATCCAGCAGATGCCGAAAATAACGCCCACAAATAACATGTTTAGCAAATTGTAAAAAGGTATTTTACAATCCATTTTTATTCCCTGTTGAACCAATTGCTTAAGGAAAAATCGCCGAAATCAGAGAGTCTTAATTTGATATTGCCGTCTTTTCGTGTTGTTAACACATGTCTTTTTTCTCCATTAAAAGTCACTCCTCTGCCATTATTATAGCACGATGCCGAACATTCTTGGCTCTCATGTTCACAACATTTATCTGAAATTATTGTTGCTCGTGGGTTTACAAGATTGAAAAATTCAAGACAAAAATCTGTTGTTCGTCCGTGATGTGGGGCAAGCAGAAAATCAGCGTCTTTTACTGCTGCTCGAACATCTGAACGTTCAATCATTTTTACAAGAATTTCTTTATTGTTATCGCCGGTTAAAACCACTTTTGTTCCCCCAAACTTCAAAACATACAGACCAGAATATGTATTCGGGTCAGTTGTATCTGTATCGGCTGAAGCAGGGTAAAATGATTCCCAATAAACACCTCCATTATTGGTTGCAGAAAAAGGATCATTTTCAGGCTTTACAGGAGTCGTGTATGTGTTGTGCATATTGTTGACGAAGTCAATTTTATCGTGATCTTTTTTGTTTTGTTCGGTCTTTTTGATCGGGAATCCTTCTTTGTTACGGGACAATACTTTGGGGTTTAGACCCAGACGTTCCAAGTTCTTGATATCATGATAGTGGTCTTCGTGTGGATGGGTAAGAACGAGAGCGTTCAATATCGTAACCCCATGAAAATATTTTAAGTGTTCAGCAGGGGACATATTATCTCCACCACCGATATCCACTAAAATATGTGTATTGTTTGGTGTAATAATGTGGGTACAGGAACCGTGTCCAACGTCATAAAAGTTAAGTTCAGTCATTGCCATTATATTCTCCTTTCGGTTGTTGCAAACTCCTCCCCTGAAATTTGAGGCAATAATTTATTTGCTTTGTGGGCCGGGACGAATTATAATAGCATTGTTTTATCACTATGATAATCCAGGGTTAATCCCGATAAACCGCTCTGTTGCAGCAGGGCGGGTTTATTTTGTTACAACATATATTGCTCCTCTTTCACATGTTCGGAGAAATGTTCGTTGTTTAAATCTTTCTGATGAGCACTATCAAGATTTATAACTAATAGATTTTTTGTAGCATCCCATGTTATGTCTTCGTATAGCGTTGTTTTTTTAGGGCGTATATTAAAACAATCTAAAAACGCCTTTGCAGAAAACCAAAAACCTGTATCTTTTCTAAAATTGGTTTTTACTGTGTAGTCTCCAGAAGTGTCTGCGAATGAAAAACCTATCTTTCCCGCCTTTTGATTATAATAAAGACGAGCAAAACCGTGGTGGTTTTTGTTTATACCGAATTTTGCTGCTGTACCCTTTGTAAAACTTATTGCACCGCTAGCAGAAATGGAAGCGCGTATTTTAGTTTTTGTTCTATTTTCTTTAAAAAGTACCCATTCGTCATTGTCCATTTGCAGATCCTTTTTATTTATTCTTGCTTATATAATAAAATAAAAAAACTCAAGTTCAAGTATTTTTTTATTGTTCTTTTTGCTGTTCCGTATAGAGTGTGTTTTCTTATTTTTTAAAGATGCTTTTGTGTATAATTATTTGTTTTTACTATGTTTTATATACTCTTTCTGAGGGTGTATTTTTGACTTGTTTTTCTTTTTGTGTCGTGTAATAAAAATATTTGTCATTTTTTTAAACAACTATTCGGTGAGTTTTTTGTTGTGAAAAATACGAATCGGTCATTTTATTTTTTGTCGCGGTTTTTTATATATATTTTGCGATTCCACTTTCCTTAATAATCCTTGCATTTCGCATTATTTCATTATAAAATCTGTTCCAGTTGTCCCAACTTTTATGTAGTAGGGGCACCAGATGTTTTTACGGGCGCGTTCGCAGTGATATGACTGACAACCATGGAGTGAACTAAACCCAACTTAAGTTATAAATCAGGGTGGCACCGCGCAACTTAAATTGCGCCCCTGTAATAAATCTTTTCGGGTGCCGAAATCCCTAGATTTTTGCTCCCGAATAAACAAAAAAGGGACCAAATATGTTATCTTTGAAATCTAAGTATAGAACGCATACTTGTGGTGAACTTAATAAAGAAAATGTCGGGCAATCTGTTGTTCTGTCAGGTTGGGTTCATCGTAAACGTGACCATGGTGCACTGTTGTTTATCGACTTGCGTGACAACTATGGTATTACACAGTGTGTGTTTGATGGTGGTAATGATGCGCTGGAAAAAGTTCACCCAGAATCTGTTATTAAAATCACTGGTACTGTTGTTGCGCGTGATGAAGCCGCGGTAAATGATAAAATCCCAACTGGCGCTATTGAAGTTAAAGCGGAATCTTGGGAAGTTCTTACAAATGCAGATGTGTTGCCGTTCCAAGTTTTTGGGGATGATGATACTGTTGCAGAAGATTTGCGTTTGAAATATCGCTATCTGGATTTGCGTCGTGAATCTTTGCATAGAAATATTTTAATGCGTAATAAAATGATTAAGTTTATTCGCGATAAAATGTGGGAAATGGGTTTCTCGGAATTCCAGACTCCTGTTTTAACCGCTTCTAGTCCAGAAGGTGCACGCGATTTTATCGTACCGTCTCGTTATCATCATGGCATGTTCTATGCTTTGCCACAGGCACCACAGCAGTTTAAACAATTGTTGCAAATTTCTGGGTTTGATAGATATTTCCAAATTGCACCTTGCTTCCGCGATGAAGACTTGCGTGCAGATAGATTGTTAGAATTCTATCAGTTAGACTTGGAAATGTCTTTCGTTGATTTGCCAGATATTCAGGCAGTTGGTAATACTTTAATGCCGGCACTTATCAAAGAATTTGTACCTGATGCAAAAGTATGTGAAGATATACCGCATATTCCTTTTGATGAGGCTATGTTAAAGTATGGTTCTGATAAACCAGATTTGCGTAATCCTATCATCATTTCTGATGTGACAGAAATATTCCGTGGGTCAGACTTTGGTATATTTGCAAATGCTATAGAGCAGGGTGCAGTTGTTCGTGCTATACCTGCACCAAATTCTGCAGATAAACCACGTTCTTGGTTTGACAAACTTGGTGATTATGCAGTTAAAGAACTTGGTCTTGGCGGTTTGGGGTATATTGTTTTCGCAGATGAAGCAAAAGGACCTGTTGCTAAGAAATTAGATGCAGAACGCATTGCAAAATTGCGTGGAATTTCAGGTGATAATTCTTCTTTGTTCTTTGTTTGCGATAAAGAAGAAGTTGCTGCAAAAGCCGCTGGAAAATTACGCAATAAACTTGGTGAAGATTTGGGCTTAATTGATCCAAAAGAATTTCGTCTTTGCTGGATTGAAGCTTTCCCGTTCTTTGAAGAAGATGAAGAATCGCCGACTGGGTTAGCATTTACTCATAATCCGTTCTCGTATCCTATGGCAACATTGGAAGAACTGAAAACAAAAGACCCGTTATCTATTAAAGCGGCTCAGTTCGATATGGTATTAAATGGCGCAGAAATATGTAGCGGTGGATTGCGTAACTTTAATCCAGAAATTATGGTTCGCTGCTTTGAGATAACTGGGTATGATGAAGAAATAGTTAAGAAAAAGTTTGGTGGTATGTATACCGCATTCCAATATGGTGCACCACCGCACGGTGGTTGTGCATTCGGTTTGGATAGACTTGTCCAAATTATGTTGGATGAACCAAACTTGCGCGAAGTTGTTGCTTTCCCAACAAATCAACGTGGTCAAGACTTGATGATGGGAAGCCCTAGTGAAGTCACAGAAAAGCAACTTCGTGAAGTTCATATCCAAGTTCGTAAGAAAGGATAAAACTTCTTGAAAAATAAAAGTACCCGCTTTATAGCGGGTCTTTTTATTGAGAAATCAAACCTATTAAAATTAAATTTTTCCTATGTATAATCTTAGGCAAAAAATGGAGAGGGTATGCGTAAAAAGGCGGATGTAGAAAAACTGGCAAGGACTATGGGACTTAGCCAGTATCAACAAGATGTTTTGATGTCTAATCAAGATAAATATGATATGACAGGTCTTGTAAAACGCGGTGGGGTTTTGTATGCACCACATTTGGTAAAAACCAAAAGCATTTTTGAAATTGCAAGACGTGCTTTGACAGGGGACTCTGCCGATTTAATCGGACAAGATAAAATGTTGTTGCGGGGGCAACGCAAAATAAAATTTTATGCCGGTGGTTTCCATTGTGTTTCTGTCGGACAATTTAAGTACTATGCCGATAAAGACGGACATGCCGTTTCAAGAGATATTTTTTTGCAGGCAATAGAGTCTAATAAACGATAAATTTTTGTTAAAACTTATCGTGTGTTTGTACAAAAGTCCTCATATAACTTGGGTCAAGGTTTATCATTATTTCTGATAAAGAATAACCACGCTTACCGGTTGGTGAAATACTTAACTCAATCGGTGCAGGTGAAGGAGATGTCCCTCTTAATATCATTTTGAATTGTGCTTGCATCTGATTGTTTACAATTTCTAATTCACCTATGGCATCGGTATGTCTTAGTTGTAATTCTATGGGGCTTGTTGTTTTAAAGTCGCCATTTTTATAATCGCCTATTATACGCATCTTTTTAATCCAGGATTCACCTTGTTCAAGCGCATTAGATAACACAAATTCTGCGTTTAAAGTTGTCAGATTTTCTGCGGATGCGTAAAAATTATCGATTCCTAATCCTACTAGGTAACCGTCTTCAAAGGATAAATCCATGGTGCCTGACATATTATATTCTATGTCATGTGCAATATTGCCAAAGGTGTCCATGTTTATTTCCGCGGTAATTGTGGTGTCTCGAATGTTTAATGGCATTACAGAAGAGAGCAGTGAACCGTTTATAACAAAGCGGTTTAATTGCGCAAATATTTTATAATGATTTTTTTCTTTGCGTAAAGTTGCTAGTAAATTACCACGTGATTTATCTGTTATTGAAAATGTCTGTAAGTCAGATTTTAAAGCGTATACAAAGTTTTTAAACTCTATACCATTGTATATCATACTGTCTGCAGATAAAGATAATTTAACAGGTAAACTAAATGGCAATATTATTGGGGCCGGAGATAAAAATTCTAGTTCTTCATAGTTATCAAAAAACTCTTGATTCATGAAAGAATCCACGTTTAGTAATTTTGTATGAAGTGTTATATTTTCACCACTAACACTGCCAGTAAATTCTTGCCCGGCAATATTTATCTTTAAATTGGATATTTTATCACCGTTATATGTTCCAGAAACAACATATTCTAGGTTGTTTAGAGATTGTAAATCTATATTTGGTAACCATTCTTTGGCATTTTTTCCGGTTATTCTGAATTCTGTTTTTGTAAGTTCTAATGTCCAACGACCAGAGTAGGGAACAAATAGCATTACATCGTCTTTCCACTTAAAATCCCCGCGTACGTTTTTCATGAAGTTTGGAATTGTTTGTATGTTTGGGTTTAACCATTGTAGTGTTTTGTTCTCTGCAAAAGTATATGTTGGTTTCATATCTGCTTCTGATATATCAAAACTACCACCTATGTCCGAAAACTGAAAGTTTATTCTGCCTGTATTACCAAGTTCACGTGCCCATTTTATAAGTGTTTCTCTTTCTGGCATTGGTTCATTTGATTGAACAAATATTTCAAACTTGTCACCAGATACAGATAAACTTCCATAATAATTACCATATGTAAATTTACTGCATTTCCATGCGTCTGGTGTACCAGAAAATAGACACATAGCAGGCATGCCTTTATAAGGCATTGTTATCATTATGTCTTTTGCACCTTCTTTATCTATGATTCCACCAGTTAGAGCCAGGTCGTCTGCGATAATATTATTTATTTGCAGATTATCACTTGTTCCAAGTGCATTTATCTTTAAGTGCTTGAAATAATATCTGCCAAATTTTAAGTTCCCGTAAAAGTCTAAGTCAAAATTTGTTTTGTAAAAAATACGAGACGGTTCAAAAAGAAATGATAGATCATAGTCTATATCTTTTGCATTTAATTGAACCTTTTTATCCCCGTTTGGTAGTATTTCAATATTCCCTGTAAAATTGTTTGCGTGAATGTCTGTGAAAGAAAAGCCTTGACCACCATCCCATTCAAATCTGGTTGTTAAATCAATCGTTTTATTTATTTTGGGGTCTTCAAAGCCGAACCATTTATTTATGTTATCTGTTTCCATAGAAATTTGTCCGCGAACAGAACCGTCCGCATATAATTGACCCGTAATTTCTAATTTGTCATTTTGATTGCGTACATAAAATAGGTCTTGTTCAAAATCTATGTCATATTTATGATTTTCTGTGCGAACAATTCCTGATAAGTTCCCATTTTCTAGTGTTGCACTGATTATTTCAAAGTCACGGTTTTTAAATTTTACATAAGAATTGCGAATTTCTATGGGATGATTAAAATTTTTAGGAATTAGTGTATGTATTGTGGCTGTCGCATTATATATTGTTATATCTCCCGTTAAGGGCGCGTTGTTTAAATCAAAAATACTTGTTAGTGGTACGGAAAACATAAGTGCACCTATGTTACCAATCGGAGTATCCACATCATGTGCAACAATTGTCGCACGACCCAGCAGACTAAAATTTATATTCCCATTTATTTTGGCTTCTACCCCAGTTTGTTCTGTGATTGCTTGTTCTATTTTGGGTTTCATACCATTTAGTGTTATCATAGGTGGTACTAAAACAATTGCCAAAAGGGCAATAAATATTAATGTTATGAAAGACCAAAAAATTCTGCGTTTATATCTGGGTTTTAGTGCCATTCTCTCTTTCCTTGTATTTTAATTATAATGAATTATATTAATATTTGTGAATAAAAAAATATTCGATCTTCAAAGTGATTATAAACCCATGGGGGACCAACCGCAGGCTATTTCTGAATTAGTCGCGGGTGTTCGTGATGGAAGACGCAGTCAGGTTTTGCTGGGGGTGACGGGGTCTGGTAAGACTTTTACTATGGCAAATGTTATTGCAGAACTTGGGCGACCTGCATTAATTATGGCACCTAATAAAATTCTGGCGGCGCAATTATATACTGAAATGAAGGGCTTTTTCCCCAGAAATCATGTCGAATATTTCGTTTCTTATTACGATTATTATCAACCAGAAGCATATCTTCCAACAACAGATACTTATATAGATAAAGACGCTTCTATTAATGAACAACTTGACCGTATGCGTCATAGTGCAACGCGTGCTATGCTTGAAGAACGTGATGTTGTTGTTGTTTCGTCCGTATCGTCTATTTATGGTATGGGCTCGCCAGAGCAATATGCAGGTATGAAAATTGTTTTGCATTCGGGTGATAAAATTAGCATGTCTGATGTTATGCACTCTTTGGTAGATATTCAATATAAGCGCAACGATATGAATTTTGAACGCGGAACTTTCCGTGTTCGTGGGGATACTTTGGATTTATTTCCGTCTCATTCACAGGATAGGGCTTGGAAGTTGTCTTTCTGGGGTGACGAAATCGAAGAAATATGGGAATTCGATACCTTAACAGGTGCTAAACTTCAAAAATTAGATAGAATTGCAGTATACCCAAATACTCACTATGCGACACCTATGCCGTCCATTCTTCAAGCAATAGGGCAGATAAGAGAAGATTTAAAAGAACGTTTGGAATATTTCCATGAAAATATGAAATATATTGAAGAACAGCGTCTGCGTGAACGCGTGAACTTTGATATTGAAATGATGGAGTCTACTGGTACTTGTCGTGGTATTGAAAATTATTCTAGGTATTTATCTGGAAGGTTGCCTGGGCAACCACCACCAACATTATTTGAGTATCTTCCAAAAGATGCAGTTCTTTTTATTGATGAAAGTCATGTGACGGTACCGCAAATTTCCGCTATGTCCCGCGGGGATAGGGCTCGTAAAGAAACTTTATCTCAATATGGTTTTAGATTGCCTGCGTGTATTGATAATAGACCGCTTACTTTTGATGAATGGGATGCTTTGCGACCACAGACTATATTCGTATCTGCAACACCGGCAGATTGGGAACTGAATCAATCAGGGGGTATCGTTTCAGAACAAGTTATTAGACCGACTGGTTTATTAGACCCGATTTGTGAGGTTAGACCGACAACGCATCAAGTTGATGATTTGTTAGAAGAAGTCAAAAAAGTTAAGGGTAGGGTACTTGTCACAACCTTGACAAAGAAAATGGCTGAACAATTAACAGACTATTTCGTTGAAAATGGTGTTCGTGCAAAATACTTACACAGTGATATAGAAACTTTGGAACGTATAGAATTACTTAGAGATTTAAGACTTGGAAAATTCGATGTTCTTGTCGGAATTAACTTATTGCGTGAAGGCTTAGATGTCCCAGAATGCGAGTTGGTTGCTATTATGGATGCAGATAAAGAAGGTTTCTTGCGTTCTACGCGTTCTCTTATCCAGACTATTGGGCGTGCGGCAAGAAACGCAAATGGGCGTGTAATTCTTTATGCGGACTCTATTACAGATTCTATGCGCGCTGCGCTGGATGAAACTGCGCGCCGTCGTGAAAAGCAGATGGCTTATAATAAAGAGCATAATATTACGCCCAAAACTGTTACAAAAGCGGTCTTTGCAGAAGTCGGGGATAAGGAAGAAAAAACTGATAAAAAACGTAAATTTGTTTATACTTCTGCTGGTGTTATGGATGCAGAATCTTTGCGCAAAGAAATAAAGCAGTTGACTAAGAAAATGCGCGATGCGGCTGAAAACCTTGAGTTTGAAACTGCAGCAGATTTGCGTGATGCAATTCATAAACTGGAAGACGATTTATTGTTATTGGAGTAATCATGGAAAAAGAATTCTATCTTGAAAATGTTGAAGAAACCAGAAAGTGGGCGAAAGATTTTGCTAAGACTTTGCGTGCACCTGTGACTGTCGCGCTGCATGGTGATTTAGGTATGGGTAAATCAGAAATTGCGCGTACTGTTATTCAAACTCTTCGTGGGGCTGATACTGTTGTTCCTAGTCCTACTTTTACAATCGTTCAGAGTTATGATGGTATTTCTCATTTCGATTTATATCGCATAGAAGATAAATCGGAACTTACTGAAATAGGGCTGCCTTTTGCAATTGCTAATGATATAACTCTAATTGAGTGGCCAGAAATTGCCGATGACATTTTACCTGAAAATACTATACATGTTTTTATAACAGAGCAGGGAAATGGCAGAAAAATAGTCTTAAAATAAATTCTACGGGTAACTGGGAATAGGTACCTGTGGAATAAAATGTGTACTCGAACCATAGTTAGATTAGTTGTGAAAGCAACTTGTGCGGATACAAAATTCGCAGTGCGAACTTTGCAGAGCATACGGATTTTCTAAGGTCCTGAACCCACATCCCTATGGTTTTACAATATTATAACGTATTGTATAAATCCATAAAACGCATTGTTTGCAAAAAAACTGTGCATTCGCACAGTTTTTTTATTCATTGGTTTGTTTTAATAAACTTTGTACTGCCAAAGGAAAATCAGTGCTTTTCGCAAGATAAGAACCGCTTACTAATAAGTCTGCACCGGCTTCCCAACATTTTTTTGCTGTTTCTGCATTTATTCCACCGTCAACAGAAATTATGTATTTTAATCCATGTTTTTTACGTGTAGTAGCAAGTATTGATATCTTTTTTAGACAACTTTCATCAAATTCTTGACCTGCGGCACCAGGTTTTACGGTCATAACCATTATTTCGTCTATCTCTCTTAAGATAGGTTTTAGAATCTGAACAGAAGAATCTGGATTCAGTGCAACGCCGGCACGCCTTGATGCGGCTTTTATTATACGTAACGCTTCATGAAAACCTGATGTATTTGTAGACAATATGACTGTGTCTGCACCAGCCGCAATTACATCAGATGCCCAAACTGACGGACTTTCCGTCATTAAGTGTACATGAAGATGCGCATTTGTGTGTGCACGAATATATTTTAATTCGTTTACACTACCTGCAATTTTATTAACATAAAAGCCGTCCATGATATCAACATGAATCATTGAAATACCACCAGAATGAAATAAAGAATATGTCGCAGGGCTTTTCATGTTAAAGCATAGCGTACTTGGTAATATCGGTAAAAATTTAGGCCTCTTTTTAGGTTTCTTTTTTATTTTGCTGGTAATTATTTTCGCAAAATTATGCCAGCGTTCACTGCGGGCAATGTATGCTTCGCGATGTTTTTCTTCGCATTTCCATATATAGGTTGATAATGCGCGTACCGATGCGTCTGCATGTAGATTTTGAACAGGAAGCCCGAAGGCGTTTTCAAAAAATTCTGATATAGATTCTATTTCTGCACCACCACCGCTTAGAATAATTTTTTTAGGATGATATTTATTAAATGCAGTAGCAACTGCTTTCTTTATCTCTGATGCAGTGTCTACAAGGTGCGGTAATATTATGTCGTTTACATCTGCACGAGAAAATTCATAAGCCGTGTCCGCAGGTGTGAATCTATCCATCTCTTTCGGCATAAGACTTGCTACATTTCTTTTTATTCTTTCTGCGTCTTCAAAATCTATCTTTAATTTTTCGGATATGTCTAAAGTTCTGTCTGTGCCACCAGTCTGCATTTTTATATGCCAAACAGGACCACGATCTGTCCAAATAGATGCCTGGGTGTATTGTGCGCCTAAGTCTATGAACATAGTTGTTTCTTTGGCTTTTCGAAACGCATAATTCTGTAAATATTGTGGGTCGTAAAATGCTTCTGCTTGTATGTGGGCACGACGAAGAAAAGAAAATATTTCATCTAGTCTTTCGCGTTCATAAAATATAACACCAAATGCAGATATTAACTGTCTATCTGTATGACCAATAGGACTATACATGTCGCGTGATGTCGGTGTATCGTATCTTAATGGTACAAGATGCATCATATAAAAGTTTTCTGGTGTAGAAATCTGTGAAATTTGTGTTTGTAAGTCAGTAGATGTTATTTTATGTTCTGTATTCCATATCGTGTTTTTACCCGCCATTTCAAACTGTGAATCACCAAAGTTTCCAGTTATATATGCAGAATCAAAGTGCGTTCCTATTTGTTTTTCTAATTCGTCAATAACTGCTTTTAGCGCAAAAACTGTATCAAAACTATCAACTGTATGGATTGCCGATCTTTCAATATGTCCAGATTGTACGCGATGAGCAATGCCGCGTACACCACTGCTACCAATATCTAAGCACAGAAAAGAAGAGTCAAATAAATTCATTTTTTATTTTACCAAAATTCTCGAACTGTCGCGCATGTCTATAATTGTTAGTTTCTTTGATAAAATATGATGATTGTTATTTAATACTATTAGTGAACCTATCGCTGCAGCAGGGTCTTTTTCTGGTAATAATACAGTTATGCCACCAGTTGTATGAAGGTTCCAGCGTCTGCCTTCTATCCATTCCATATAATCTAAGTCGCCAAGTAAATTGTGCGCCGCTTTCGTAATTTCTTTTATATCATTTGGAACAGAACCACGAAAAACAACTGTACCTTCATCTCGTGTTTCTTTCGGTTGATTAACAATTGTCCCGTCTGCTGATAATGGAAAATAATTTTCCCCATCTGTCCATAACGCAACTGCCTTATATAACTCAACCTTGACAGATAAATTACCATCAGGTTTTCTGCGTACAGCAGATTCCTTTACACCTGGTACCTCATTTATGCGGGCATTTATCTGGTCTAAATCAATAGAGTATGTTTTACTGGCAGGGGCAATAGCCGCTGCTGTCGCAATCGCAGTTAAATCCTTGTTTTTAGAGTCCGTCGTTATGGATATATTGCGTACATATGCATTTTGACCGTATCCTAAACCCGTCATTATGATACGAGTAGCAAAGTATACGGCAAGTATAATCGCGATTACAAAGTATAACCAAAACCAGAAAGAACGTTTCATAGGTTCAATTATATCACAAAATCATATAATTGGAAATGCTTGTAGAAATTTTTTTAACTTGCTCGTAATAAATAACCGCGTCTGAACATACATTTTCTATAAGAACCAACACTTTTGGATGTTGTGTTCCTTGGAACGGATAATAATGAACGTTGACCCACGTCCTTGTATTCGTTTGATTGAAATGTTACCCACAGACCGTCCCAATCGGGCATAATATCACTTTGATTAGGTGCTATTAATTTAGCAATTCTAGATCGGGGCATGTAAGAAGGGCGGTCAATACCCAGACATGCCTTGTGGTCACGTACAAATTGCTCCATTGTCACAGACTCGTTTTCCCAGTTAAGTATTGTTGCGTCATCAAGGCTACCACGATTAGGGGATGCACATGCAGATAAGGCCAACAATAAAACTAGGTATTTAATTCTCATGTTTTGTATTATAATTTAATTGCCTTTATGGGGCAATAGTTTTTATAATAGGTAAAAAGGGACATAGGACAGAGACATGGCGATAACAGTTCAGAATTTTATTAAATTTGCTAATTTCTATAATCAGATGGCTATGATGATGTCTGCTATCTGTGTGGAAAAGGGTGGTATCGCACAGGAAAACTATGTGGGGCGTTTCTTTGCAGCAGATACGTTGGAATTTGTTGCAGAGTATGGGCGCAGATTGATGGCGAATAATCCTAAATCTGTGTCTGCAGATGTTGCGGCGGTGATAAAAAAATTTGAAGAACAGTATAAAAAAGTGCAAAATTTAACTACACCAACGCAAAGACCTATATATGAAATGACTTTGGAAGAATTTGAAAGGGTTATGAATATTTAATGCGTGCTGGAAAGGATAAGGGGATAATATGAAATTAATCAGACTGACATGTGATTTTCTGTTTGCGTGTGTGGGCCTGGGCTTGGTTGCAGGGTGTGCATTAAATCAACAAGAGGAACAGCCTTTGTATGATACAATTACGGTTGTAGATAATTTAGTTATTGATGAAAATTCTGTGCCAATTTTTCCTAAAAAAGCGGCATTAACTACTGATACTGCAAGACGATTTTCTATCGACTTACCTAAACGTTGTGAAGTTAATTGGGATAATCAAACGGTTGTTTCAGTTGTTCCAGAAGAAAAAATAGAAATAGTGCGTCTGGGGGTAGGGGATCCTTTGCCTGATTTACAAGTTTCTGATTATGAGTTCAAAGAAAGAACTGTAAAAGAGGCTATGGACAAATTATTAGAAGGAACTGATATTTCTGTAATTGAAGACGAAGACATGTTCGAAACTATATCGGGTTCTGTATCTAATGGAGGATTGACAGAAACTATCGAACTTATGGCTAAGATGGGGCGCGTTTATTATTCTTATGATGCGGTAAATGCGGAACTTCATTTGAACCACAGGGCAAAGTGGATGATAAAGATGCCTAAAGACGAAAGTATTATCATGGCCTTGTTAGATGCTATGCATGGTGCAGATATGCGTAATTTATTGGTTGATTGGCAAGATAAGACTGTCGTTTTCGAAGGTAATTATCAAACAGAACGCGAAGTTGCAAAAATTATTTCTGATATCTCTTCAAAAAAGTATATGTTGGCTTGGGATATCGATGTATACCGCGTTTATCCGCGTACAGATAATCCTATTATATGGATGAACTTGTTGCCTGCATTTGGTGATAAAAATATAAAGATGTCTATCCCAGGTGTTGTAGGTCGGGCCTTGGTAGTTAGTCCAGAAATAAACACAAAAACTTTACAAGAGTTTTTATCACAGCAAGCAAATGTTGTTTTAATTTCACAAGGAACTTTTGTTATACCTAATGGTTGGCAGTCAAGATTTGATATAGGTCAATGTAGTAAAGAAGACAGACTTGAAACAGACCTTATAATAGGTGCAACTGGTAAATACGGTGATTTTGGTGGACGTAATAAAATTGATGCAAAAATTGTATTGCGTACAAGTCAAGGTGAATTATCTTCGTTCAATATCCCGTCTAGCGTAGGTGATAACTATGTTATTATCGGAATACCTACGCATTCTTTTGTGACTACACCAGAAACTTTAATAAGTCCGTTCGCAGAATTGGTAGTGTTTATGTCACCACGTATAATTTCAATTGTTGATGCAGCAGACATACCAACAGAATCAACTCCTCTTATCGGGGACGCGTTACGCGAATTCTTAAGTCAAAGTGAATAAAGGAAAGTTTTTTAAATGTTTTCTAAATTAGAAAGAAAAATTGCTTTTAGATATTTGGCTGCAAAAAAACGCGGCTTTGGTTCTGTTATTTCTTGGGTATCATTAATTGGTATTACGCTTGGGGTTGCAACTTTAATCGTTGTTATGTCTGTAATGGGCGGGTTTCATGATACTTTGTTATCTCGTATTGTTGGAATGAATGGGCATGTGGTTGTTTATCATCAAGATGGCGCAATTCAAGATTATGATTTCTTAATTGATAAGATGAAACAAAATAAAGTTGTTGCTGCAAATGCGGTTGGTATCGTGCCAATTGCAGAAGGGCAGGTTATGGCAACTGCTAATGGTAATAATACTGGTGCCATGATACGTGGTATCAGAATGTCTGATTTGGCGGCTAAGACTGTAACAGGTACAAAAATTTATGGAAAGGCACTTGATAAAATTACAGATGGCGAATTAGTCGCAGGTGCTTCTTTGACACGCGCATTGCGTGTGGGAATGGGAGATAATATTTCACTTGTTTCTGCAAACGGTGCAACCCCAACACCATTTGGTTCTATGCCCAGAATTATGGCTTATCCTGTTATGTCTTCTTTCTTTATGGGAATGTATGAGTATGATTCTGGTTATATCTTTATGCCGCTAGAAACTGCGCAGAAGTACTTAAATATAGGTGAAGCAGTCACTCATATTGATTTATTCTTGAAAAACCCAGAAGAAACAACGGAAGTGCGTGATGCTTTGGCTACTTTGTTGCCAACGGGATTTGTTGTTCGGGATTGGCGCGATTTAAATAGAGGCTTTGTAGGTGCCTTGCAGGTTGAATCAAATGTTATGTTTTTGATTCTGATGCTTATTGTTATAGTCGCTGCCTTTAATATAGTTTCTAGTTTGGTTATGCTGGTAAAAGATAAATCAAAAGATATTGCTGTGCTTCGTACTTTTGGGGTTTCCCGCAGGTCTATGATGAAAATATTTATTCTGTCTGGTACTAGTATCGGGGTAATAGGTGCTTTTTTTGGAACTATATTCGGAGTTCTTATTGCTATATATATAGAGCCTATTAGGCAGTTCTTTCAATGGGCAACAGGTCGTGATTTGTTCCCGGCAGAATTATATTATTTGTCTGAACTGCCATCAAAATTAGTACCAAGTACTGTTGTTGGTATCGCAATTTTGGCAATTGCACTTTCTTTCTTGGCAACTCTTTATCCTGCTTGGAAAGCAGCAAGTACAGACCCAGTTGAAGTTTTAAGAAATGAATAAAGGACATGCATAATGGCAAATATTTTAAATTCTTTGTCAAAAGTTTCTAAAGGTGACATTGTCTTGTCTGTACGTGATATTAAAAAAACTTTTATGGAAGGGGGACAACCACTACATATTTTGCGCGGGGGTGGGTTTGATTTGCATCGCGGTGAAATTATTGCTTTGGTCGGTCCTTCTGGAAGTGGAAAATCAACTTTATTGCAATGCGTTGGTTTATTAGATAAGCCTACTTCTGGCAGTATTTTACTAGACGGAACGCCTGTTCAAAAAATGGATGATGAAATGCGTACAATGATGCGTCGTCGTAAAATAGGTTTCGTTTATCAGCGCCATAATTTATTGTCTGATTTTACAGCGGTTGAAAATGTTGTCTTGCCGATGTTATCGAATGGCATTGACGAACAAACTGCAACTGCGCGTGCATTGAAGTTATTAAAAGCAGCAAACGTTGCACATAGAGCATCTCACTTGCCAGGGGAAATGTCTGGTGGAGAACAACAAAGAACGGCGGTTGCACGTGCTTTGGCTAATAACCCAGAAATTCTTTTAGCAGATGAACCAACTGGTAGTTTGGATCCTGCTCATGCGACAACTGTTTTTGACTTATTGATGGATTTGGTCAGAAAAAATAAAATGGCTATGCTTTTTGTCACACATGATATGAATTTGGCTGCACGTGCAGATAGAAAAATTACTATAAAAAATGGTATAATAGAATAAACAATATAAGGGAAAGGGGAGAAGATGAAAAAAACAGCAAAAAAAGATACTAAAACAGTTCAGAACTGTACTTGCAGTACCAGACATAAAATCTGGGGTGCAGTTGCATTGGCAGGTTTGTTCTCTTGCGGATTGTTGTTAGGGTTGTCTTACAGCATCGATGGTATGAACAATCGTAAACTTTTATTGGGTGCAGAAGAATGTGACGCAATAGCACAAGAAATAGTAAATATTACAACAGCTGGTGCAAATGAAAAAAATATTGATGCTTTGCGTGATTTAAATGAAGCATATTCAAATGGTTGTGCAGGACGCTTGGTTATAATAGAAAAAAGCGTGCCTGTACAAGTTTCTGAACAGCAGCCAAAAATTATGGCTACATGCAGTCGTATAGAACAATTGTTAAAAGAAAGACTCTTTTCAGAAGATTCTGTAGAAGCATGGAAACATGCATCTAATGCTTATACTTATAGCACTCTTGCAGAAAAGGGGTGTGCAGAAAATGCAGATATGTATAAAACTTTGGCTTTGCGTGAAATTGAAATTACTACTGCTTTGCAACCAGAAGAAAGTTTGGGAACTCGTGAAGTAGAAACTGTTATAGATGCTTATAAAAAGTTAGATATGCAACGTGAAGCACAGGCTTTTTTAGATAAAGTTGAAAAACTTAGTGAACCTGCAATTGATTTCATATTGAAAATGGAAAAGATAATAAATGAATAAAATAAAAACAAATATTTTTGCTGCTTTTTTAACCGCTTTCATTTGTTCGCCTTGTTTTGCTGCAGATGAAGCAAATGCCACAAATAGTGTAATTGAACGCATGAATTGCACAGATGTTCAGGCAAGAATTAACGAGTTGTCTGCAATTACACCGGTAACAGATGAAATAACCGCTGAACTGATACAATTACAAAATAAATATCGTAGTGATTGTGTAAAAAGTGCATCGGGGCGTAGAACAATTGGGCGAATAACTACTTTAAACGCGGCTCCAACTGTTGATACAACGCCAGTCGCAACAGAAGTTGTGACTTTAGATGCAACAACTATATTGAATTCTTTTGTGGAAAAGCAGAAATCTAATTGCCAATCGTTAAAGACTTCTATGGATAGATTAAAGCAGAATTCTTCTACATCGTCTGATGATTTAGCAAAGTTAGAAAATCAGTATAAAGAAGATTGTGCAAAATATGATGAAACAGTAGTTGCTGTAGAAGAAGTGGAGGTTGACCCTGAAAAAATTGCCGCAAATATAGAAGCGGGATTGTGCGCGGATGGTAGTAAACCGAATCGGTTTGGTTGCTGCGAAGGTGAAACTTTTAAAGATATGGGTAATCTTGTTTTTGCTTGTTGCCCAGACGATGGCGGTGATTGTTATCCACCAATAACAGCGGGGACTTTGTTATGAAAATAAAATTTTCTATGTCATGGTGCATTTATGCAGCAATATTTTTAGTTGGTGTTTTAGTGGGGTGGGGTATAACTGCATATTCATATTCACCAAAATATGAAAGTGGTATGTTGTGTCCAAATGGTGAAACACCTGATAAAAATGGTTGTTGTGCAGGTGAGATTTATACCGATATGGGTGATTTAGGTTTTAATTGCTGCCCAGATGATGGCTCGGATTGTTTCCCACCGATAAGATAAAAGGTGGTGTTTCAGAATAAACGCTTGCGTTTAGCGAAAAATAGTATATAATCACAGGGCTTTGAATTTGTTGCGGGCATAGTACAAAGGCTAGTATGCAAGCCTTCCAAGCTTGAAATGCGGGTTCGATTCCCGCTGCCCGCACCAAGGGATTGGGCGTGCGCCGGAGTTGGAGAGCCGGGGCAGACTGTAAATCTGTTGGCTTAAGCCTGAGGTGGTTCGAATCCACCCACTCCCACCAAAATAGAAACCGACCGAGCAGGTCGGTTTTTTATTTGGTGCAAGGAGAGGTGAGATGAGAACCACCGGTTCTACAATGAGTAGATTTTGTAAGCAAAGCGAAATGAACTTTTCAAGACTGACGCGCAGAGAAATAAAAAAATCTAGGTAAAAATTTGTTTGTTTTGTAATAAAAAACTCCCAATCGGGAGTTTTTTACATTTCTTCTGGAATTTTTAAACCCATCAAGTTTATTGCTTGGGATAGAACTTTTAATGACTGAGTTACTATCGCAAGTCTTTGTGCCTTTACTTCTGGGCTTATGTCATCACGCATTATAGGGCAGGTGTGATAAAATGTATTTATCAACTTGCACAAATCATACGCGTAATTTGCCAAAATATATGGTGCACGACGTTCAAATGATATTTCTACTATTCTATTAAAGTCTAATAAGAACATTAATAAATCGCGTTCTTCCGGTAGAAGGTCAACTTTTGTTATTTCTGCTTTTTCAGATGTTTTCTTTAATATCGAATTTAATCTGACCGCAGTATATAAAATGTATGGCCCGGTTCTGCCCTCGAAATTAGTCACCGCATCAACATCAAAGATATAGTCTGATTTTACATCATGCATCAAGTCATTAAACTTTAATGCAGCAAGCGCAATTTCTTCTATTGTTTCATCTGGTAGATTTTTACCCGAATCATTAACGCGTGTGCGTACAGAGTCTGCAACGATATTTATCATCTCGTCTAAACTTGGGACATTCCCATCACGGGTTTTAAAAGGTTTTCCGTCTGCACCTGTGATCGTACCAAAACCAATGTGTTGTAATTCAATATCTTTTGCAAATCCTGCCATGCGGGCAGCACGAAAGATTTGTTTAAAGTGCAGTGTTTGACGGTTGTCTGTAAAGTAAACGATTGCGTCAGGATTGTCTGTCTTTTCACGATAATAAACTGCCGTTAAGTCTGCGGCTGCATAGGTTTGTGCACCTGCGCTGGATTTCCACATAACAGGTGGCATAGGTTCTGTGTCTGTGTCTTGTTTTACAGATATTATTTCTGCACCGTCACTGTGTTCAATAATTCCTTTTTGATTTAGAATATCTTGTACTTCTGGTACGTATTCCGCAATTAAGCGTTCACCTTTGTTTTCATCAAAAGTTAAAATATTTAATCTTTTTAATAAACTGTTTACTTGATTTAATGACATCGGAATAAATGTGTCATAAATCTTTTTGTATTCTTTGTTCCCATTTTGTAATTCAACAGTTATTTTCTGTGCTTTCTCTAACCATGCTGGGTCTTCCTTGGCACGTGCAGATGAAGCAGGGTACATACGATTTACATCATCCACGTTTTCTGGCATACCATATTCTAATACCCATGCGATTATCAATCCCATAGGACGACCCCAGTCACCCATATGATTATAAGATTTCGTTTTATGTCCTAAAAATTGTGCTATGCGGTTAAATGTGTCGCCTACAACAGTTGTACGCAAATGACCGATATGTAAATTTTTACCAACATTATAGCCGCCATAATCTAGGTCGATTTTTTGCGCTTTTTCTGTGTCTGGTTTTAAGTCATCTGTTAAAGCAGATTTTTTTATATATTCATCTTTCAATTTTATGTTTATAAAACCAGGACCCGCAACAGATACGCTTTCTATATTTGGAATTTGACTTAAATAAGAAACTAAAATATCTGCGATTTCACGCGGCTTTTTACCAACGCTTTTTGTTAGCAACATAGCGATGTTTGTTGAAAAATCACCGAAGTCACGAACTTTTGGAATCTCGATAGTTGTGTTATTTAAAATTTGCGGCGTGATATAATCTTTGATTTCTGGAATTTCTTTTATTTTAGAAATTACAGCATTTGATATCTCTTTATAAATATTCATTTTTTTACCTTATTAATAAAGCAATATTAATTTATAAAAACGTGTTTTCAAGAAATATATAAGGATTATTCTTCAATTTCAACGCTATCAATATAAGTTCTATTTACAGATTCTAAAGATACAGGTTGAAAGTCTGGTGATATGAATGCATCACTATCATCTTCCGGAAGAATTACGATGTTTTCTTGAACAGGTGTTGTTTGTAACTCGTGCGTTATGTTTGCACCATATGTTTTTGACCTGTACTGACTTCGTAAGCGTTCTGGTATGTTTATATAATCTGTAGGATTTATACCAGATGTTTCAAGTTTCATTGAATTGGCCGGTTTAATATTGTGTTGTTCTATGTTATAAACAGGGGTCATAAAGTTCTGCGGTGCTTCGCGTACTGTTTCTGTCATACCACCACCTGTTATCTGTACTATACGTAATGCACGTTCACTTTCACCAGCCGGTTTTAACCTAAATAAACCGTCAACACCAACATAACCACTTGGGTCTAATAAATATGCAGCATCTGATTTGTTAGAATAAATCATTCCTATCGCCATATTTGCAGCATCATAACCAAAGGTTGCTAATCTATTAGGTGCTTTGCCCGACATTTGTTCATATAAGTTAGCAAAACTTTGTGAGATTTCTGGTAATGTCGCATATTTTGCACCATACATTGTAAAGTCATTGGCTATATCAGAACCGTCCCAGACTGCGGTACCATAAAATCTTGCGCTTCTGGAATCAACACCGTAATATCGCAGGAAAGACGCAAGGTTCTTTGTATCATCACCATTGCCTAAGAATAAGACTGCATCATATGGTAAGTTGCCCAACGTATCTGATTTGGAAAGTTTTTCTAACTGTATTGTTAATGAAGATTTTTCAATCGCAGTTAAACGTTCTTTTGTCAATATATCTGATAATATTTCACGTGCTTTTGTGTTCGCTGCAGTACGTGCCGCATTCATAGATGCTTCTTGAGTCGCTGTTTTTATTGATTCTGAATCGTTTTCTTTGTAATAGAATATACCAACTGCAGGAATGTTATATATTTCAGATGCTTTTAATGCAGTTCCTGCCATTAGTTTCCCAGATGATGTGTCAGGGGCAATAATCACAAAATTTTTTACCCCATCATAAGACATTTCTTTGACAATGGTTTCTACACTGTTAGTAGGCATTAATGCCATCGTCATTACCCCACCACCAAGTGATGCGGCATCAGAGGTAAATGATAATACTGGTAAGAGTTCTGGCTTTGCATTACGTAATGTCTTTGCGTCATTTGAAAAAACAGGACCTACGATAATTTCCGGGTTTTCTGTCAGGGCACTGATTATAGCGTCATTTGTTCCTGTGGCGGTATCATAAAAAGAAACAGATAAATTTTGTGGCGCATTTTGTAAAACGGCCGTTTCAATGGAAGTTCTTATTGTTTGACCTGTTTGTGCATTGTCCCCAGATAAAGGTAATAAAACCGCCATTCTGCGAACGGGTGCACCAATTAAATTATCCGATGGTGTTCCAACTTGGAAATCAGGAGAACCATATTGCATATATGCAGGGGAACCAGTCTCTAATGTGCCATATTCACCAAACCAGTCTTCTTGTGGAGCCCCACAACCGGCAACTAAAACTGATAAGCAAAATGCAAAAAATCTCTTTATATACATTGAAAAATCCATTTTATTCTGTATCATTTTACTATAAAAGGATTACGAATGCAATCTGGGCTTTATATTGTAGGTACCCCAATAGGTAATTTGTCTGATATGTCTGCGCGTGCAATAGATGTATTGCGTAATGTGGATTTGATTGCAGCAGAAGATACGCGTGTTTTCGGTAAGTTAGCGAGTCATTTTGATATAAAAACACCACGCGTTTCTTGTCATGAACATAATGAACGCGATGTTGTCCCGGAATTAATAGAAAAAATCGCAGCAGGTGCTTCTGTTGCAGCAGTGTCTGATGCGGGTATGCCAGGAATAAGTGACCCTGGGTTTCGCCTAGTGCGCGCAGCAAGAGATGCCAATTTACCAGTTTTTGTAGTGCCAGGACCTGTTGCAGCAATATCTGCTTTGGTTTTATCAGGCTTCCCGACAGATAGGTTTACTTTCTGTGGCTTCTTTGATGAAAAGAAGTTGCGTGATGATAATAAAATTCGCCATACAATAATCTATTACGAAAGCCCAAACAGAATTATGACAACTATATCTGCTTTGGCGCGCGTAATGCCGGAAAGAAAAGTTGCAATTGTTCGTGAAATTACAAAAATTCATGAAGAGGCTATTATCGGGTATCCTGCAGATTTATTAAATATTGTACCTCCTCGTGGGGAGATAGTAATTGTTGTCGCACCGGCTCCAGAACATAAAATGTCAGATAGTGAAATTACAGAACTTGTTAATGATATTTCTGCTTCTTCTATGAAGTCTGCAGCGGCGGACTTGGCGGCGCGTGCGGGTATCTCTAAAAAAGAAGCATATAAAAGACTGCTAAATAAAGAGGATAAGTAAATGATAAAATTTGTGGGCAGTTTCGAAAGTGTGTCAAGTTTACCTAAAACACAATTCTCTGAATATGCTTTTGTTGGGCGCAGTAATGTCGGTAAGTCTTCTTTAATAAATGCGGTTCTGGGTGAAACGGTTGCAAGAACTTCCAATACACCTGGGCGTACACAATCTTTAAACTTATTCAATGTTGATGATAAAGTAATGATTGTTGATTTGCCGGGATATGGTTATGCAAAAGTTTCAAAAGAGCAGGCTATGCGCTGGTTGCAGAGGCTAGAAGACTATTTGATTAATCGTCGTCAATTAACACGACTTTTTATTCTTGTTGATTCAAGAATAGGTGTGCGTGATTCTGATTTAGATTTAATGGATTTTTGTGACGCAAACGGAATTTCTTATCAAATAGTTTATACAAAAAAAGATAAAAAAGTTCGCGAAAAAAATCAACGTGAAGTATCTCATGAAAATCATCCTGCTATGATAGCAGATGTGCTGGAAACATCCGCGGAAAAGAAAACAGGTTTGGAACCTATAAGGAATATAATTGGCATCAAATAAAAATATTTTTTATGCAACTAACCCTGCACATATGCTGGATGCTTTATGGCAAGTGTTAAACACATCTGGTGTTCTGCTAGAAGATATGTTGATATTTGTGCCCAGTCGCCGTGCAGTTCGGGGACTTGAAAAATTTTTAGTTGAAAAATCTGGACACAGTATCATTTTACCGCGTTTGGTTGCTTTGGGTGAGGGCGCAGAAGATTTAGATGATGAAGAAACAGAATTCCCAGATGTTGTATCTAATACGGAAAGGCTTGTTTTAATTACTAAACTTTTAGCACAAGATGCAAGTATTGGAAATATTGCAACTGCTTTACCTGTCGCGCGTGATTTATTGCGTATGCAAGATTATCTTGAAAATGAAGGGGTTGATGCAGCACAAATTAATTGGATTGATTTAGTTGATGAAAAATATGCGGCTCATTTTCAGCATAAAGCACAACTTTTGAATATTTTGTCTAGAGTGCATGATTTATATACCGAAAATAAGCGGACAGAAGTAAACGCTAAGAATCAAGATATTCGGGCATGGATAAATCATTTAGACAAGTATAAATTGGTCGTCGTTTGTGGATCTACGGCAAGTGTGCCTGCAACTGCAGATTTAATGGCGACTATTTCCGAAAAAGAAAATGGGCGAATAATTTTATCTGGTAAAATTTCAGGTCGTAGTGAAGATTTCGAATTAGATACGAATCCTTATAATGCAGAGTATAAGTTTTTAAAACGTATAGGGGTGTCTATATCAGATATTCAGCCTATTGATGTGGGGAATAGCCCAATAGACTTTTTAAATTATGCCTTTGGTAATGATACGAAACGTTTAAATTTTGTTAATTCTGTGAAGCACTGTCATATGGTTGAATGCGCCATTGAAAGCGAAGAAGCAAAAGTTGTTGCAGAAATTGCAAGTAGGGCAAGTGCAGAAAATAAATCAGTTTTAGTTATTACCCCGGACGCAGCAGGAAATCAACGTATTGCAATAGAGTTGTCTGCGCTTGGATTGAATGCGGATTTTTCTGGTGGGTTGCCAGGAACAATGACCCCAACAGGACGCGCAATTTTAAACTTATTTGATGGCTGGATAGAGCAGGGTAATACAGATACTTTTGATAAATTATATTCTGAATATGAATGTGATTTATTTAAGACTATTATAAATTTAGTAGATAATTCTGATACTGCTTTTGAACCTATGTTTGATATGACCGATTCGGTATCTATGCAAATATGGCAGGCAATAAAGAATTTATCCGATTGTTTAAATAAAGCGGGTTTAAAGTTAACTTTATCCGATGCGCGTGCAATATTAGCAGATGCAATAGGTGGTGTGTCTGTTCGTGGTGTTATGGATGATAGTGCGAAAATAGTTGTGCTTGGTACAATAGAGTCCAGAATGCAAACCGCAGATGTAATTATTCTGACCGGGTTAAATGAAGGTATGTTCCCAGCACAAGGATATGAAAATGCATGGCTGCCTAGAAATTTAGCAAAAGAAATTGGCTTACCTTCACCTGATAGAAAAGTATCTTTACAGGCGCTAGACTTTATGAATCTTTCTTGCGGAAAAGAAGTTTATTGGTTGCGCAGTTGTGTGTCTGGTGGTGTACAAACTGCTGAATCCAGATTTCTGTCTCGTGTTGCGGCTAGATACGGTGATTTGGATAAGGAACATGGAAAAGATATTTTAAATTCTGTTCGTGCTCGTGATGATATTGCTTTAAGACCGTTAGATTATTCTGCACCTGTACCACCCGCAGATTGGACTAAGGTTTTTGTGACAGAATTAGAGTTATTAATTCATAATCCTTATGCCTTTTATGTTCGTCATATTTTGCGTCTGCAGCCAAAAGATGACTATTGGTTGCCGCCAGATGCAAGGGTTTTTGGAAATCTTGTTCATGATGTTATAAAAGATGCTGAAAATTTTTCTGTCGATTCGCTTGTTCGGGAAATGGATTTGCGTGCGCGTGATATTTTAGGGAGTGATAGCATATTGTTCCATTTCTGGCATAAACGTTTTTTAGAAATTGCACCGGTTGTGTCAGCAGAATTATCAGATATTAAAAATGCTGGTATAGAAGTTGGTGGCAGTGTATGCATTGGTGGACGCGAAATTTGTGCACGTGCAGATAGAGTTTGGGACGGTTGCGTCATGGATATAAAAACTGGTGCGGCTCCTAGTAAAAAACAATTGGAAGAAGGCAATATGCCTCAATTACCGTTAGAAGCGTATATAGTAAAAAATGGCGGTTTCCCAATACATATAACTGAAAAATCTAAAACGCCTGTGATGATGTTTTTACAATTAAAACATAATGATGTAAAACCTATATTATATGATGAAAAGATAACAGAAAAGATGATGAATGCGGCGGTCGAAAAAACAAAAGAATTAATCAATATATTTTCTGTCGGATGCGCTCCATATGAATATAGAGAAACAGGTGACAGAAAATATAAGGCATATGATGATTTGGCTAGATGTGATGATTAATTAATCTAACTTTAACATCAAGCCACAATGGTCAGTCGGTTTTGTTGCAAGTCTTGGTTCGATATCTATTTCGCAATTTTTTATAATTTTCATTGCAGCAGGGTTTGCTAGGAAATAATCTAGACGCAATCCTTGTTTTTTCCCAACAGTATCACCACCGCGATAACCGTACCATGTGTAATCTATTGTGTCAGGGTGTTGTGTGCGCCATACATCTGTCCAACCAGAGTTTAACCATTGGTTCATAATTTCTCTAGCCTGTGGAGCCGCAATCGCAATACCTACGTAATTTTGTGGTTTCCAAACATCTCGGTCTTCTAATGCTACATTAAAGTCACCGCCAATAATTACAGGTTCTTCAGAATTTATGTATTGTGAAATGTAGTCTGTAAATGCTTTCATCCATTCTAGTTTATATGGAAACTTTGGCGAATCGATTGTGTCTCCGTTCGGCATATATACATTTATTAAACGAATTCTGCCGTCTACAACACATTCAAGAAATCTTGCATTTACATCTGGATAGGTTGGAAGACCTGTTGTGACATCTTCAATAGAATATTTCGAAAAAGTTGCAACACCATTCCAACTTTTTTGCCCAAAAACCTTTATGTTATAGCCGTATTCGTCAAATAAGTTGTGTGGAAAACCTGATGTTTCAACTTTTAATTCTTGAACCATTATTGTGTCATATTCACCACGACGTAAAATGTCTAAAAAACTCTCTGCATGGGCACGGATAGAGTTTATATTTAATGTTAGTATTTTCATATTTGCAATCTGTCTCCTTCTGGATATAATAATTCCTGTCCAATATAAAAAAAACAAGGGTTTTTTATTATGAATATGTATCAATTACTGGAACGTGCAGCAAATACATGGCCAGATAATTTGTTCTTGGTTCGCGAAAATGTCACGTTCGCAGGATTTGTAGATTTAGTTAAAGCGCGTGCCGCTTCTTTAGATGCTATTGGTGTAAAGCGCGGTGATGTGGTCGGGGTTTTGGCTCATAATATTCCAGAATTCCCGATAACTTTATTTGCTATATGGTATCTTGGCGGAAAGGCGTTATTGCTGGATACTAATTTAACACCGTTTGAGTATGACAATATGACAGAAGTCACAGATTGCCATCTTGTTTGTGCAGAAAAATCTTTCTTTTATAAAACTGATAAGTTTAAGTTTTATGATATAACTAAGAAAGACGGAAAAATAAATCCAGACTTAAAACCTGCACCAACGGAATCGTTAGATGTTGCAACAATGTCTTTCACATCGGGGTCAACTGGTACACCAAAAGTTGTGCCTTTAAGTCACTTTAATTTAATCGAATGTTCAAATTCTTTGGAAGATATGCATGAATGGATACAACCTGGCTTCGTGATGTACGGTTTCTTGCCTATGTACCATATTTTCGGTTTTGCTGTCGAGTTGCTGGCGACTTTGCATTATGGAGCAGGGGTATTATTGCAACCAACAGTTAACCCAAAAGAAATTTTGGCTGACTTTAAACAGTATAGACCTCATGTTATACCGGCTGTTCCACGTTTGTGGGAGGTTTTCCGTAATAAAATTATCGATAATATAAAATCTCAACATAAATGGTGGTTGGCTTCAATTGTTCTTAAATACGGGAATGTATTAAAGAAAATAGGTTTAGGGGCTTTGGTTCGTAAGGTTCAAGAACCTGTTTTGGCCGTATTCGGTGGTCGTGCAAAGTTATTAATTGCAGGTGGTGCGGCAACGAAACCAGAAGTAGAAACTTTCTATGAACGCCTTGGTTTGACCTTTATACAAGGTTACGGTATGACAGAAACTGTCGGTCCTATCTGTATTTCTAAACCAACTAAAAAGCGTTTACCTTTCGCTTTTGGTGGTCCAACAACTAATAACGAATGCGAAATTCGTGATAAAAACGAAGATGGTGTTGGGGTTTTATGGTTGCGTGGTCATCAGGTCTTTGGTGGTTATCTAAATAACCCTGGGGCAAATGAAGATTCTTTCGATGAACGCGGATTCTTTAATACTGGTGATATGGTTACCATGGATAAAAATGGTGAATTACACTTCGCTGGTCGTAAAAAGCAAGTGATTGTTTTGGATTCTGGTAAAAATGTTTATCCAGATGAATTGGAAGGATTATTTATCACCATCCCTGGTGTTAAAAATGTCGCGGTGTTTGAACATAAAGTAAAAGACAAAACCGTCACATACGGTGTGTTCAGCGTAGAACCATCAATGACACTTGAAAAATTGGCGGCTGCAATTGCGCAAGCAAATAAGAAAGTTGCTTCTTATAAATGGGTAACTCATTTTGCTATGACAACAGATGATTTGCCACTGACAAGTACTCAAAAGGTAAAACATCATGTCGTTCGTCAGAACTTGATTGATGGTAAATATCCGATAAGAAAAGAGTAATAAAAAAGCCCCTAAAAAAGGGGCTTCTTTATTTGCCTAAGCATAATTGTGAAAATGTTGCGTCCATAACTTCGGCAGCGGTTATCGTTCCTAAGATTTTCCCAATATTATCTGCTGCGCGTCTTACATGTTCTGAAAATATGTCATAATTTTCATCAGGGGCATTCAGTGCTTTTTTTAATTCATCTGCCGCGTCTGTTAGTAATGCCTTTGTGCGTGCATTCACAGCTATGCCCGATTCGGCATTGTTTGTTAAATCATGAATTTTATCTTTTATTGTTTTCATAAGATTATCAATACCTTCACCTGTCTTGGTTGAGATATATATATCTTCTTTACTTTTTTTACCTTTGAATAAATCTGATTTATTAAAGACGATAAGTTCTTTTTCGGTAGGTTTTTTGTCTGTTTTTTCGGTTGCTTCGAATACATGTAAAACTAAATCTGCATTTTCCATTTCGGATATGGTTTTTTCTATCCCTATTTTTTCAACTGTGTCTGTCGCTTCACGAATTCCAGCGGTATCAGATAAATTTACTAAATATCCATCTATGTCAAGTTGTGCAGATACAACGTCACGTGTTGTGCCTGGAATGTCAGATACTATCGCACGAGATGAACCAACCATTAAATTAAATAGAGATGATTTGCCAACATTTACAGGTCCAGCAAGGGTTATGTTAAAACCACTGCGGATAGCGCGTACCGCCGTATAGCGCGAAATAGTATCATCGATTTCTTTGTATAATTTTGTTGTTTTTTCTTTTATAGTTTTATTAATGTTTTGCGGTAATTCGTCTTCTGAATAATCTAAAATTGCAGCAGCGTATGCAGATATTTCTATCATTTGATTTCGCCACGTGTCATATTGCTTGCTGTCTGTGCCAATCATAGATTTTAACGCACTTTGACGCTGTTTGTCTGTCTGGGCGTCTAGTAATGCGGCAAGACCATCTATGTCGGCTAAATCCATTTTATTGTTATAGAATGCACGTTTAGAAAATTCGCCAGGAGTTGCCATACGCATCCCGAGACTTTGCAGATGATTAAATATTTTTTCTATAACTGCTTGGGCACCATGACTATGTATTTCTATTACATCTTCACCAGTAAAAGATTGCGGTGCTTCAAAATAAACACAAATAACTTGGTCTATTAAATAATTACTGCTGTCTTTTAAGTTCGCAAAGTATGCATGGCGCGGAGTAAATATTTTTTTATTTATAAATTTTGAAAATATATATTTAAGATTTGTACCACTGATTCTTATTACTGCAACCCCAGATTTACCATGACCACTTGATAACGCAAATATTGTTTCGTTATTCATTTTATTTATTCCCGCTTATTTCTTTTAATGCCATAGGCACTAGTTTTGCTACATCTGCATTTGGATTTTCTGATACTAATTTTTGGGCCATATCTATTATATCCAACCTTCTATATCCCAATGATTCAAGCGCAGACAATAAATCGGGTAGGGCACTTCCGGTGTTTGAATCCAAAGTGTTAAATTCAAATGATGCACCACCGATTTTATTCTTTAATTCTAATATTATTTTTTCTGCCATCTTTTTACCAACACCAGGTGCGGTTGCTATTGTTTTTGCGTCCCCTGTTGCAATTGCAGACATTAATGTATCTGTCTTTATTGTTCCCATTATTGCTAATGCTACCTTTGGCCCAACCCCAGATACACCCGTTAATTGGTTAAAAAGATTTTGACTGGAAATTGTAGAAAAGCCGAAAAGTCTTATAGAATCTTCTCGAACTACTGTTTCTATCCACAAAGATATGGTTGATTTTGGTGTTAAGTATTCTGGGGTAAAAACTTTATAGCCGACACCACCTGTCATCAAAATAACAAAACCATCACCAGTATAATCAACAACTCCTTGCAATTTGCTAATCATTTGTTATCCTTTTGGGGTAATTCTAATCTAATAAAATTAAAAGGTCAAATATGAGTGGACACAGTAAATGGCATAATATTCAGCACAAAAAGGGTGCAAATGATGCTGCTCGTAGCGGTTTGTTTACGAAGTTAGCACGCGAAATTACAATGGCTGCAAAGTTAGGTGATAAGAACCCAGATAATAACCCTCGGTTGCGTTTGGCGGTTTTGAATGCTCGTAAAAACTCTATGCCAAATGATAATATTAAACGTGCAATTGAAAAAGCTTCTGGTGCTAATACAGAAAACTATGTTGCTGTACGTTATGAAGGTTATGGCCCAGGTGCGGTCCCTGTTATTGTTGAAGCTTTGACTGATAATCCACGCCGTACTGTTCCAGAAATTCGTAATATATTTGCTAAAAATGGCGGAAATATGGGCGAAGAAGGTAGTGTTGTATTTATGTTTACTCGTGCTGGGCAGATTTTCTATCCTGCTTCTATCGGTAAAACAGAAGACGAAATGATGGAAATCATTATGGATGCTAATGCTGATAACTTAGAAACTTCTGAAGAAGGTTTTATTATCACAACAAAACCAGATGATTTTATGACTGTTCAAAAGGCGTTGAGTGATAAGTTAGGTGAACCAGAAAGTGCAGAACTGACTTGGATACCAAATATGCCTATGGATTTAGATGATGAAACTTATGCAAAAATTGAAAAGTTAGTAGACGCTTTGGATGATAATGACGATGTTCAGAAAGTCTTTACTGCAGCAGCATAAGTTTTGTGTCTTCTATGAATAAAAAATGTCGCGATTGCGGCATTTTTTATTGTATAATTTATGGAAAAGAAGGTTCCTTATGACGCGTATAATTGGAATTGACCCAGGTCTTTTGCATACCGGTTGGGCAATAATAGAAAGTGTAGGTGCGAATCGGAAATATATCGCAAGTGGTGTTGTTTTACCCCCAAAATCAGACTCCTTGCCGGGGAGACTAGATTTTATTTTTCGTGAGGTTTCGAAACTTTGTGATACTTTTCAACCAGATGAGTGCAGTATAGAAATAACATTTGTAAATAAAAACCCGCAAACAACCCTTATTCTTGGGCATGCACGTGCAGCAGCGATTGTTGCAGTGGCAGATAAAAATATTCCTATATTTGAATACGAGCCTAATAAAATAAAAAAGGCTTTAACATCTGCAGGGCATGCAGATAAAGAGCAAGTGTATAAAATGGTTCGTATGTTGTTGCCTGCGGCGCAACCGAAAACTCCTGATGAAAGTGATGCAATTGCTATCGCGTTGGCGCATTCCAATATGAATAAATTTAAGTTCTAAATATAGGTTTTTCTATGCTATAATAATAGTGTGAAGACCCAAAGGAGGCGGCAATGAAAAAAGAATATATGGAAAATTGCGAAGCAAAACTGTTATCTAAACAGCGCATTTATTTAAAATCATTTTTAATCAATTTGCTGCTGGTGGTGCTAGTTTGGTTGCTTACTTTGTGGCCTGCATTTATGTATTTGGCAGTAAGAATCACTGGTATTTCTTTGCCTTTTTTATATGTGTCTGCTATTAGTTTCTTGGCTATATGGATGTTGGCAGGAATCGTGTTTTTCCTTGTGCCGGCGCTTGCTGTGTGGTGGGAAAGAAAGGTTATAAAAGAATAAAAAAAGCCGGTGTTTCCCGGCTTTTTTATTTCCTAAAACTTATTTTTTCTACGGCGTTACGACCAAAGTATTTATTAATACGCGTCTTTATTTCTTCTGACATATAAGATAATTGAAGTGTAAATGCAGGATTGGTTGGTCTAATTACTACATTAAACTTATTGTCGTGCGTTTTCTTTATTGCTGCGATTGTTGCAATACTAGAAATTTCTGAACCCATTATTTCAGACCATCTTGCAACGAGGTCTGAATCTGATGCGCGAATACCAAATATTTTTAATAGCCCGCCCATCGCACCCGCAATAGTTTGTGGGCGAGATGTGCGTTGGTTAATTTTATTTGGTTGGTTTGACATAACTATATTCTTTCGGCATCAAGATAAACATTTGACCTTGTGCATGTTGACCATGTGCAAATTTATAGGCTTCGTCACCTTTGCCAAAGAATATATCTGCACGTATCCAACCGCGTATCGCGCTGCCTGTATCTTGGGCAATCATAAGACGACTGAATCTGCGTCCGTCAGATAAATTTGTATCTATATATACTGGCATACCAAGGGTATAAATGTCATCGTCCATAGCTATAGAACGAATTTTTGATAACGGTGTGCCAAGTTTACCAATTACATCTGGTGGAACAGACTCATAAAAATACACATATCTAGGATTAGCATAAATTACTTCTTTTGCAAGAGCAGGGTTCTTTTTTAAATATTTCCAAACTGCGTCCGCAGAGTATCCGCCATCTGGTCTGATGCCACGATTTTTTAACTGTTCCCCGATAGACTTAAATGGCATATCATTTACTGCGGCGAAGTTCAATTTTACAGGTGTACCGTCTTCTAGTTGCAGCATACCACTGCCTTGAATTTGAATGTTTTGTACATCAACTATGTTAGCCCAGTATAAAACGCGACCGATTCGGTTCTCTACAATTGTTTTCTTATCAACACCTTTATAATTTCTGCCGTCTGTTGGAACCCCCATTAAAGGTTCATTGCATTGCGCTGTTTGTGTCCTGCATGCAGGTATTATAGGTGAATAGTAGCCTGTATAAGTTCCGCGTTTGCCCCCTTCGTCATTATAAACTTGGTAGGGTTGAAAGTTTGATTCAAACCATGCACGGACGGTCGCAACATCTGCGCTGGCACTTGGTAGCATACGGCATTTTTCTTCAAATAATGCGCGATCTGGAATTACGCGACCTGTATATTGAATCTTTGCTTTGCAAGAATTTCTAAATGCTTGCAGAGCATAGCGAACATCATCATTGTCCCAGCCAGGCAGGTCGTCGTAAGAAACTTTTTTTAAGTTTGACGGTATTACAGAGTCATCACCTTGATGTGTAGGAGTAGATAAATCGCAAGATGTTAATGCAAAAGCACAGCATATACCAATCAAGCCGTGAAAAATACCCCTTTTTAGCAAAGTTAACATTTATTATTCCCCCCACTTGTAAAATACTTTTATAATGCTATATTACCATAAAATGGGGTGTTAAGTCCAGATGGGTTTTTATCCCGCCAAAAAGGAGTAAATATAATGGCTAATTTTAAAATCATATCTCAGTTCTTGAAAGATATATCTTTCGAAAGTCCAAATGTACCAGAATTGTTCTTTAAGCAGGATAATGGTCAGGCTAAATTAGAAATCAATATTGATATTCAAATCAAAGGTGCTGAAAACAATTTGTTTATGGTTGATTTGATTACAAAAGTTCATTCAAAATTAGAAGCAGGGGAAAAGTCCATATTCTTAATAGAATCTACTTACTCTGGTTTGGTTCAAATGGGCGAAGAAAAAGACGAAGAAGCAAAAAAACGTACTTTGTTAATCGATGTGCCAACATTATTGTTCCCATCTGTTCGTGCTTTGATTGCAAGATTGACTAGTGAATCTGGCTTCCCAACATTCGTTATGCAACCTGTTGATTTTGCAAAATTGTATGAAGATAAACAGGCTCAAAAATAAGTTTTATATTTTCTTTCCCAAATCCGCCAAAAGGCGGATTTTTTATTTGTCTTGAATTTGGTGTTTTGACCTTTTTATGATAAAATACGCCAGATATGGCAAAAGATAAGTATATTTCTGTTAAAAGTGGTGTAAGTGGGTTTTCATTCGCAAACCTTGGTTTGTTTACTGGTTTTGCAGATGGTATTTATAACGCTGTATATTCTTTGGTATTATTAGAAATTTTTAGAAATTCTGCCGTTGTCGGTATTTATGTCGCTATATATGCTGCTTTCTGTATGATAGTCGGGCTTTTCGCAAATGAGTTGTTTAGACGCTTTTCAAAAGTAAAAGTTTTTTACTTCGTTATGATGATGCTGGCCGTTTGCTATGCGATGATGAGTTTTTCTATAAGAACAAGCACCTTTATTATTTTGGATTATACAACTGGTATAGCAATTACTCTGGTAGGGGTGTTAATTCCTTTATTTATGTCCGATTTTTCAAAAAATATCGGAATGGCTAAATTAAATTCGCGTTATCATTTGTGGCTAAATATCGGTGCTCTGTTTGCACCAACAATTGCAGTTGCAATCGCAAATCATTTTAATAATAGGGCGGCATTCTTTGCGTCTGCTATAATTTATTTGGCTGGTTGGTTCTTTTTCAGGTATTTTCATATAGTGCAAGAGGATAAAAAAATAAGCCCCGTTGACCCACGAAAAACTTTTAAAGCGCTGTGGAAAAATTCATTACAATTTTTTGCGCGTCCTGGTATGGCGCGTGCATATGCGGTTAACTTTGGCTATTATTCTTTGCGTGCAATGCGGTACTTATATGTGCCAATTGTTGTTATTGAAAATGGTTTTTCAAAAGATGTTTTGGGCTGGGTATTAACTTTGGGTATTATACCTTATTTGTTCTTGTCTGAATTAATGGCAATTTTAGTTAGAAAGTACGGGAAAAAACTTTGGCTGATGATAGGTTTTGTTTCTTTTGCTGTTTTTTCTGCGCTGGCAACTTTTGTGACGGGATTCCCCTTACTTGCAATTTTTGTTGTTTGGCAAGTCTCGGGTGCTTTAATGGAGTCTGTTCACGATTTGTTATTCTTTGATACTGCTAAAAAAACGGAACAGACGAAGTTTTATGGTGTGTTTAGAACTAGTGTGAATTTGCCCAATGTTGTTGCACCGATACTTGGCGCGGCATGCATTACCGCGTTTGGGGGAACGTCCGCGGTTTGGATTGTGACCGCTGTAATAGGTGCGTTGTCTGCTTTGATTTTGTTGTCAAAAAAATAATTTAGTGTTTTATATGCTTTTGCTTATTTTCGTTGCGTGACGGTGTGATTCTTTGTATCATTCTATGCAAAAGAAAAGGGGAATTTTATGGCAAAAAAAGAAGTAGCAAAAGAAACGGGTGCACCAGCAAAAAATCCAGCGTTGGAATCGGCATTGGCACAAATTCAAAAGCAGTTTGGTAAAGAAGCCATTATGAAAATGGGGGATGGCAGTCAGCAAAATATAGAAGCAATTTCATCTGGTTCATTGGGCTTGGATATTGCGTTGGGAATTGGTGGTTATCCACGTGGACGCATTGTTGAAATTTATGGACCAGAAAGCTCTGGTAAAACAACTTTGGCGTTGCATGCTGTTGCAGAAGCACAGAAAAAAGGTGGTACATGCGCTTATATTGATGCAGAAAATGCGCTTGACCCATCGTACGCAAAAAAATTAGGTGTTGATGTTGCGAATTTAATTATTTCTCAACCAGATTCTGGTGAACAGGCTTTGGAAATTGCAGATACTTTAATTAAGTCTGGTGCGGTTGATGTTGTTGTTATCGATTCGGTTGCTGCATTGGTACCCAAAGCAGAATTAGAAGGTAATATCGGTGATTCCTTTGTCGGAACAACGGCGCGTCTTATGAGTCAATCTCTGAAAAAGTTGGCGGGTAGTGTTTCACGTAGTAATACTTTGTTAATCTTTATTAATCAGATTCGTATGAAAATAGGTGTTATGTTTGGTAATCCTGAAACTACATCTGGTGGTAACGCGTTAAAGTTCTATGCGTCTGTACGTCTTGATATCCGTCGTACAGGGCAGATTAAAGAGAAAGAAAATATTATCGGAAATGAAACGCGCGTTAAAATTGTAAAAAATAAAGTTGCACCACCTTTCCGTACAGTCGATTTTAAAATTATGTATGGCGAAGGTATTTCAAGAATTAGTGAAATACTGGACATGGGTGTTAAATATGATTTAATAGAAAAAGCAGGAAGTTTTTATTCTTATAACAATGAACGTATGGGGCAGGGTGAAGCAAATGCGCGGCAATGGTTGAAAGACCATGAAGATGCTCAGAAAGAGTTGTTAGATAAGATAATGGCTCGTGCTAGCGGTATCGCAGAAGAAATGACAACTGGACCTGTAGATGACGATGTAGATATTGTTTCTACAGACGTGGTTGAAGAATAAAGGTGAAAGTATGAATTTGGCAAAGGCAATAGCTGTGTCTGATGTTATTTTACGAGGACATATTTTGAATTGGTTTTGGCGTGATAGAAATACTCGTCGTGCGGTTCGTAGTGATGTTATTTCAAAAATTATACCAAGATATTTCAAACGCTATTTGCCCGCTGCCGCAGCAATAGAAGAACGTAAAGTTATAAAAGACGATAAAAACGAAAAGATTTTTACAATTTGGCTGCAAGGTGAAGAAAATGCACCTGATTTAGTTAAGGCTTGTTATAGAAGTGTGCGTAAAAATTGTAAACAGGAATTAGTGGTCTTGGATGAAAAGACATTGTTTGATTATATTAAACTGCCAGATGTCATTATGGAAAAACGCAGAAAGGGTATGATTAAAAATGCTCATTTTGCGGATATTTGTCGTGTTGAACTGCTATACAATTATGGTGGTTTCTGGTTGGATTCAACGGGGTTCGCAACAGGTCCTATTCCAGACTGGATTGTAAAAGAAGATTTCTTTGTATATCTTGCGGGACAAAATGTAGGAAGCCCTTATAGTTTTATGCAGAATTGTTTTATCCGTAGTAGAAAAGGTGCTTATTTGTTAGACGCTTGGCGTGCAATGATTTTGGATTATTGGATGCACGAAAATCATAATTTTGACTACTTTATGCATCAATTGCTGTTTAAGACTTTGGTCTTAAATGATGAACGTGCAAAAAAATATTTTGCGAAAATGCCGCATGTGGACCAAGACCCAACTCATATGTTATGGTGGTCGTATCAGAATAAACCTTTTAATCAGAAAACTTTTGATGAAGTCACATCTGGTGCATTTTTTCAGAAATTAACTTATCGTGGTGCAGACAACCCCGTACCAGGTAGTTATGCAGATGTTATGATAAATAAAATGTATAAAGACTAATAAGGGAGGCTTTTATGCCAGCAGTGTCGGTCATAATACCTATATATAATGTAGAAAAATATTTACGTAGATGTCTGGATAGCGTTTTAAATCAGACTTTCTCAGATTGGGAAGCAATTTGTGTAAATGACGGCAGTCCTGATGGGTCTGCCGCTATTTTATCTGAATATGCTGCAAAAGATGATAGGTTTAAAATTGTAAATAAAGAAAATGGTGGCTTGTCTGATGCTAGAAATGCAGGTATGCAAGTCGCAAAAGGCGAATATATCTTATATCTGGATAGTGACGATTTTATACATCCACAAACTTTGGAAATAACACATTATCTGGCAAAACGCGATAATTCAGATATCGTGTCCTTTACTTATGACCGTATTTATAGACCTCAACTTATGGTTAGATATAAGTTAGGTTTGGATACAGATAGTGTTGTACCAGGACGTATGAATAAAAAATACGATGTTACTCAAATAGCAACCCTGATAACAGATGATGTTTATGCATATGCTACTGAAAGAGCGCATAATGCTTTTCGGCGTAATAAAAAATGGCTGATTAAGCATTGTCAGGTTTGGAAGAATTTATATAAACGCGAATTAATAGAAGATACTCCATTTATTAAAGGTATTTTATTTGAGGATTTTCCTTGGTGGTCTGCAGTTATGCTAAAAAATCCTCGTGTCACAATTTGCGCGCTGCCGTTATATTTCTATGTGCCTAATTTTGGTGGTATTGTTTTGTCAGCAAAGCAACTGCGCATATTACAAAGTTTATGTGAAGGTATAAAAAGTGCTTATCTTTTATATAAAGAAAAAGCGTCTGATTATCAAATGCAACAGTGGTCCGAAAAATTTAAGTGGTATTTTATAAAATGGGCTTTTCGTAAAGTAAAATACTTGGATAATAAGGCTGATTTAGAAGTTGCAAGAAAGCGTTTCTGTGAATTAGAAAAAATAGGCGCTTTAGATAACCCACCTGCTAAATGGGCTAAACAATTACATGCAGATATTCGTAAGTTTATAAAGGATATGTGTCCAAATGCCAGGTAGAAAACCATTAGTTTCTTTCGTAATACCTATATATAACGTAGAAAAATATTTACGTAGATGCTTGGATAGTGTTTTGAATCAGACTTTTACTGACTGGGAAGCGATTTGCGTAAATGATGGAAGTCCTGATGACTGTGATAAAATATTAAAAGAATATGCAGCAATTGATTCGCGATTCAAAATTATAAATAAAGAAAATGGCGGAATTTCGAATGCTAGAAATGTCGGGGTTAATGCTGCAAAAGGAGAGTTTATTTTTTTCTTGGATAGCGATGATTTTATTCATGTTCAGACGTTAGAAATTTTAACTGCTTTGGCAGAAGATAAAAATTCCGATATGATTTTGTTTAAATTTGATACGCGGTTTCATGAATTTATGAGTAAGAAAATTCGTAATAAAGAAGATGTGTCAAATTTTTTACCTGAATCTAGAAATGTTATTTATAAACGAAATAGAATAAAATCGTATGGTACAGAAAATATACTTTTCCATAGTACCGAAAGAAAAAGAACCTTGCGTGTGTTCCATCCTGTGCGCAGACATTGTTATCCAGTGCTGGCATTGTATCGTAAAAGTTTGATTGCAGAAGTACCTTTTATTCGTGGTATTATCATGGAGGATTTTCCATGGTGGTCTGCCATAATGTTGCGTAGACCAAAGACGATTATGACGAACTTACCATTATATTTCTATATGCCAAACGTTTCTTCTATTCTTAATAGTTCCAAGGCTTTGCGTATGATAGAGTCTATCGCAACTGGTATAGAATATGTATATAGTCTTTATTCTGCATATGCTTCGGATCGTGAATTTAAACATTTTAATAGAGAGTTTTTATGGCCCTTTACTATTATTGCGATGCGTAAAGTAAAAGAGTTAGATAATAAACTTGATGTTGCGGTTGCACAACGTGCTTTTGAAAATCTGTACAAGCAAGGAGTGTTTGATAAAACGCCAACTTTACGTGCTAGAAAATATCGAAGAAAAATAATAAAATTTATAAATAAAAATATATAAAAAACTGCGATTAACGCAGTTTTTTATATGCCTAAATTTTTAAATCTTTTCGGAATAGTTGTTACCCATTTTAGACCAAGCATTGCAGGCTTATTCATGTCGTATATAGGACGTAGCAAGGTCTGTAGCGTGCGCGCAATGTTTGGTGATTTATTTTTATTTTTTGCATTAGTTATTATATCAATTGTGCGTGCACGTTTCTTTAAATGCTTTTCCCATGACGGATTACGGTCACCAATTTTATTTTTTATCATATCTAAATCTACACTGCCAAAGTGAAGTAAATATAGGTTTTTATCAATATGGAAGTTATGCCCCTTGATACTATGAAAACCACTGCCCCATGTTGCAGGCTTTAACATTACAACTGGTTTTGTGTATCTTGTTGATAGTAACGCATACTTACGCTGAGTTAAAAAAGGGACTTCCATTTTTAATGCAGATTCTGTTTTTAAATCTTGTCCAACATCTAGTCCCAGACCGGATAGAGAATAGAAGATGGTGTCTTTTTTAGATAAATATTCTTTTAACGATGTTTTTAAATCTGGATCGACAATTAAAAATTCATCACAATCGCAACCGATTACAATGTCATAGCCTTTTTTAAATAGTTCATTGGCTAAACTTGAAAGTAATAGAATTCTTGTTTTGTCACCACGTTGTACGGCTTCTTCTTTGTGTGGCAATTTTTTTATGTTTGCTTTTCCTGCCTTGCTGGGCGTTTTTTGTTCAAGACCATCTAAATATATATATAAATTTTCTTCGCCTAGTTCTTTGCCATAATATGAAATCCAGCGGTTTAGAAAAAACTCATCGTTGCGAGCCATTGTTATAGCAGCAATTCTTTTTATATTTGTTTTTTTGTTTTTCATAGGCCCTCTGTAAATATTTTGTGAATAGCGTATTTTATGTTCCTATGTAATATCTTAATAGGATTTTTTGTTAAAAGCCAGTTTATATATTCTTTGCCATATGTACGTTCTGCATTTAATAAAATTGCTGATGTAATATCCTTTGATGTATGACTTAATACATAATTTATTTGTCGACCAAGACTTCCATTGTGTCTTTTAAATGCTGCTTTCTTTATAAATGGAAGTTTTTGTTTATATAATTTTTTTATGTCATTATATATGCCACGACCAGATACTTGATATAAGCATGTCCATTTTAATCTGTTGGTAGTAATAAGTTTTGAAAAACCATGCTCATATAATTTTGTAATACTACCTTTATCTGATAACTTTTTTACTGATAATATAAACTCATCAAACCAAGAACTTAGAAATACTGATTTTTGCATTCCTATGAACCAGGATTGTATATGAGGATGTTCTGGGTGCGGATTACATACTAAACCAAAAGCGTCTGTTCCTTTTGATTCCATTTCCTCTAAATATGGTTCTATGTCATAGAGAGGACCATATACAGAATCATTTATTAAATATAAAAACTCGTAATTATTTAATATGTCGTTTTCTTTTGCATATTGATATGCGCGTTTATAAGAACCGAAATCGTATTCCCCGTGACGCGCCGCATCCACGTAAATGCAAAAAGAACCAAACTTTGAAAGTTGGTTCTTGTCGCAATCACTGTCCATGAATAAAATTACATCACCGCATTTCGCCATGCTTTGCACTAAATATAGCAGCGATTCATCTGCTATATTTTGTGTATCGTATCCTGCAATTAAGAATAAACGTTTATTCTTCGACATTCTTTCTTGTTTTTTTGCGAATGTTGCTATCTAATTCTTTCTTGCGTAAACGAATTGTAGCAGGTGTGACTTCTACTAGTTCGTCGTCTTGAATATATGATAGTGCTTCTTCCAAAGACATTTTGCGAGGAGGGGCCAAAAATAACTTTTCATCCGCAGTCACAGAACGCATATTTGTTAATTCTTTACCTTTTATCGGATTTACTTCCAAATCGTTTTCTTTACTATGTTCACCGATAATCATACCAGAATAGACTTCTGTTTGAGGCCCGATAAATAATGTACCACGTGGTTGCAAGTTAAATAATGCGTATGTTGCAGCAGTACCGTTTTCCATAGATACTAATACACCTGGGCGATATTGCATGATTGGACCACGATATGGTTCGTATCCTGAAAAGACGCGGTTCATAATACCTGTACCTCTGGTATCTGTGCGGAATTCTGATAAATATCCGATAAGACCGCGAGATGGAGCAGAAAAGACTATGCGAGTTTTTCCGTTGCCTGATGCCTTCATTTCCGAGATAGTTGCTTTACGTTTTGTCATCTTTTCAATCACAATACCGCTGAATTCGTCATCTACATCAATTACAACTTCTTCAATAGGTTCTAACTTTTCACCGTTTTCGCCTTCTTGCATAACTACGCGTGGACGAGATACGGATAGTTCAAAGCCTTCACGACGCATTGTTTCAATCAGAATACCTAGTTGCAATTCCCCACGACCAGATACTTCAAATGCTTCATTGTTTTCACTTTGGGTGACGCGTAATGCAATATTCGTTTCCGCTTCTTTGAACAATCTTTCACCAATCATACGTGATGTTAGTTTTTTACCTGATTTACCAGCAAGTGGTGACGTGTTTACAAAGAATGTCATAGTTAGAGTAGGTGGGTCTATCGGCATCGCTGGTATTGGTTCTGTCACTTCTGGTGCGCATAGTGTATCTGCCACAGTTGCTTTTGAAAAACCTGCAACAACAACAATGTCACCCGCAGATGCAGAATCTAATGATACTTTTTCAACACCACGATGTTCGATAATCTTTGTTATTTTAGCATTTTCTATGAATTCACCTTTCATATTTATTGCTTTGACAGATTGACCAACTTTTACTGTTCCTGATTCTATTTTACCAGTTAGAATTCTGCCAACATATGGGTCTGCTTCTAGTGTTGTTGCCAGCATTTTAAATGGAGCATCTAATTGACAACGGGTACCATTACAATCTGGTGCAGGTACGTGGTCTATTATTAATTGAAATAGTGGTGTTAAATCTTTGTGTTCATCATTTAAATCACGAACTGCCCAACCATCACGACCAACCGCATATAAATATGGGAAATCTAATTGAGAATCCGTTGCACCTAATTTATCAAATAAATCAAATGTTTCTGTTAATACCTCATCAGGACGTGCGTCTGCGCGGTCTACTTTGTTTATGCAAACAATTGGGCGCAGCCCTAATTTTAATGCTTTTGATAATACGAATTTCGTCTGGGGAAGCGGACCTTCGGCAGAATCAACCAATAATACCACACCGTCTACCATAGATAAAATACGTTCTACTTCACCACCAAAATCTGCGTGCCCTGGGGTGTCTACAATGTTAATTTTATATCCGTTCCATAAAATAGATGTGGGTTTTGCAGAAATCGTAATACCGCGTTCTCGTTCAATATCACCGCTGTCCATAACGCGTTCGGCAACTTTTTCATTATCGCGGAATGTACCCGCTTGTTTTAACATATTGTCAACCAAAGTGGTTTTGCCGTGGTCAACGTGCGCAATTATTGCAATATTACGAATTTTCATCAATTTTTTCCCTATACTTTTACATGCTATAAATTTTTTAACCCATAGATTATACCATAAATTCTGTTTTTCAAGAAATATACACTATGAATATTTTTATATGTTTTGCTAATTGACATAATATAAAATTTGTCTATAATGTAAAGTAAAATATTTCATGGGGGATAAATATGCAAAAAGATTTCTCGGAAGAGAAAGTTTATTCAGATATAAAATCTGGGTTAGGTAGTTTTAGGGTTTTGGCAAAAGCAAGTTTGGCTAAAAGGTGGAAGGCCTTATCGCGTTCACAAAAATATGATGCGGGTAGGGCGTTGGTAAAAATCGCGGATGTTGCGAAATACCCTGAAAATTATTTTTCTCGTGCAGCAACAGAAAAAGATTATATGAACAGAATAAAGAATTGGATTGAAAAAAATAATATTTCACCAGAAAACGCAAAATGTGCTTTTTATATGGTTTGGCGACCTTTAGATTATGTTGTAAATGACGCGGAAGATGCTTTTTTATATAATGCAAATTTAAGATGTGCTTTCTATAATTTTTGTGATTTAGTTCAAGATTGGGAATACGGCAGAACATCTGATGATGAAAAAGGACGTAATTCTTTTGTATTATGGGCGAAGAAAATAGAAGAAGAATCGAAAGATTTAAAGAAACTTGCTGAAATAAAACATGCGAGTTTATTCCTTAGACCGTTAAAAAAACTGTTTTATTCTTTACAACGATAGGAGAGATTTGTATAAGTAATAAGATAATTGATTATGATTTAACTATAAAAAATTTTTTTGAATCTGTTATTACTTTTTTGAACAAAAGAACAGAAAAAGCAAAGGATAAAAAAGAATATTTAGAAATTGTCAAAAATATAGAAATTATCAATAAAATTGGACAAGATCCGAAAAGATTGTCTGATTATGGAACGCGCATAAAAGAAAATTTAGAGCCTGATTTTGAAGGTTTTTGCAAAAAAAATGCGAAAGGGATTATAGTTGATAATTCTGTATGGTTGGCATTCTCTCAGGTTTTGCATGCCATAGATGAATATTACAATGGCAATACCCTTTTTAATAAAGAAGAACATTTATTGTTGGCAATAAAAAAATGGAAATATAAAACTTCTACTTCTTTATTTAAAGATTTTGTATTTCCTTTTAGAAGCGAAAAATCTTTTGCTTCGCGAATATCTTTAGATGCTTTAAAAGAAAAGCAGCGCTAAAAAACGGGGATTTCCCCGTTTTTTAATGCTTGCCACCAATCTTGGTTCGGCCACCCATAAGAGGTTGCAATTTCTTTGGTATATTTACAGAACCATCCGCATTTTGATGGTTTTCAAGAACAGGAACCAATGCACGTGGAACCGCAATGCCCGTATTGTTTAAGGTCGCAACAAATTTAACGTCACCTGTTGCATTTTCACGATATCTGGTATTTGTTCTGCGTGCTTGGAATGTGCCAATCGATGAACAACTGCCTAGTTCTTTATATGCGTTTTCACTTGGAACCCATGCTTCAACGTCGTTCATTTTTACTTTGTTGAATCCCATATCTCCTGTCGAATTAGCAATTACGCGATATGGCAATTCCAGGTCTTCCATTACTTCACAAAGGTTATTTAATATATGTTCATGCATTTCATCAGACTGTTCTGGTTTGCAATATATATATTGTTCAACTTTGTTAAATTGGTGAAATCTTGCTAGTCCCCTTGTATCGCGACCAGCAGCACCCGCTTCTTTGCGGAAGCACGGTGAAAAACCTGCGTATTTTATTGGTAGCGCGTTTTCTGGTAAAATTTCTCCGCTATGCAGCGAGTTTAGTATGATTTCTGCTGTACCTGCTAAGCATCTATCTGTGTCCGTTAACATAAATACATCGTTATTCATTATGGATAAATCAGAACCCATAAAGTGACCTGCATCAAATATGGTTTGTGGTTTTGTGATAGATGGACATTCTATGAATATGAAGCCTTTGGATATCAATTTCTGTATAACATAAGTTTCTATTGCTAATTGTAATTCCGCTGCTTCTCCCATTAAACAATAGGTACGTGTTCCACATATTTGACCGATTTTTTCTGGTAACCACCAGTTGTTCATATCTAATAAATCCCACTGTGCGCGAGGTGTAAAGTCAAACTTCGTCGGTTCACCAACACGACGGACTTCCACATTATCACTATCATCCGTGCCAATAGGTGCGTCCGGACTTGGTATTTGTGGAACACGGTGTAATAAATCGTTCAGTTTTTCTTCCTTTTCGGCAAGTTCTGCTAAATCTGCAGCAATTTCTTCGCCTATTTTTTTCGATTCAGCGATTAATGGCGCTTTGTCTGTAGCAGTCGGAATTTCACGAGTTATTTTATTCTTTTCTGCAGTTTTTGTTTGAGTAATTGTTTTTAGTTCTCTTACACGTGTGTCTAAGTCCAAGATTTCATCTACATGATCTTCAAAACCTTTTACTTTACAAGCATTCTTTACTGTATCTGGGGTTTCACGAATAAATCGAATATCTAACATTTCCTATGTCCTTAAGTTTTGTTTGTTTTTGTAAGAATTGTTTTGCGATATAAATCGCGATTTTTTATGAATTAATAATTGAAACATACCCCAAACGGGGATGAATAAGAACTAAAAAAGTAATATTCTTTTATCATAACGATATAAATCATAAAATATTGACCGAAAAAAATCAATAAAAAATAAGGAATACCAGGGCAAGAGAAAAAAATTGCGCCATTAGGGGGATTATGTTATGCTAAGCCCCGAAAAGATAACTAGGAGATTTTTTATGACAGATATTGTTATGCATGATGTTATAATTTTAGGCTCAGGTCCTGCTGGACTTACTGCTGCGCTTTATTGTGCGCGCGCAGGAAAGAAAACGCTTGTTCTTGGTGGTGACAGGTTAGGGGGGCAAACCGCCGGTATCGCAGTTCTGGAAAACTACCCAGGTTGGAAGGGCAGTGGTTTGGAATTAGCAGAGTTTATGAAAAATCAGGCAGAGACATTTGGTGCGGAAATCATCTTTACATCTGCAAAAAATATTTCTGGTGATGCAGAAAGCGCTTTTAATATTTTGGCAGATGATGGAAATAGATATGTTGGTAAAACCGTCATAATTGCAACAGGTGCCTCTCCTCGGAAACTTGAAATAGAAGGTGCAAAAGAATTCTTTGGGAAAGGCGTTTCTTATTGTGCGACTTGTGACGGGTTCTTCTATGCCTATAAAGATGTTATCGTTATGGGTGGTGGAAATTCTGCTTTAAATGATGCATTGTATTTAGCAGATATTGCAAAAAGCGTAAAGATTGTTTACCGTAAAGGTGCTTTTACTCGTGCAGAGGCGGTTTTGCGTAATCGTGTCGCAGAACGTGAAAATATAGAATGTCTGTTTAATACGGATTTAAAGAAAATAGCCGCTTTGCCAGATTCTGATAGATTAGTTGTGACAACTACAGATGATAAAGAAATTGTTTGTGACGGTTTATTCGTTGCAATAGGGCATGAGGCAAATACTGATTATTTAACAGAAGATATTCGTCGTGATAATATGGGACGCTTGATACCAGCAGAAATGCCTGAAGGTATTTTCGTTGCAGGTGATGTTCAGTCAGAACTAAAAATGCAAATCGCAACAGCTGTTGGTACTGGATGTAGTGCGGGTATGGATGCAATCGCATATTTAAATTCACGTGGTTAATAAAAAGGTCTGTAAAAAAACAGACCTTTTATTTTTTACCAAAATGTTTTTTTAGAATTTCATATGCGGCAGAAATTTTTGTAAATTCTGTTGTTGCTTTATCTTTTTCAGATGCTGTATCTGGGTGATACTTTTTTGCAAGTGCACGATACTTTGCGGAAATTTCACGCCATGATGCGCTTATCGGTAACTCAAATGTTTTTAATGCAGATACAACATTTGTTGGCAGTTTGCTTTTAGGTGGCATTTTATCAAATGTACCGCGCCCAGTTATGAAATCGTTTAAAAAATTTACATATTCTATTTCGTCTGCGTTTGCTTTATTTTTGTCTTTAAGTGGTGCGCCAAATGTCTGACGTTCCCAATCTGCTTCTATTTCTTCTGGGGTCATATCTGCATAATAATTCCAATTCTTATTATATTCAGCAGCGTGTTCTTTGCAGAAAAACCAATAGTCTTTTAATTCGCGCGTTTTGGGTGCACGACAAGTACCGGCCTTGGTACAGCCTGGATGATCACATTTTTTTATCATATATCGGATTCCTTTTTATGACCTAACGGATGATGCATTTGTACAGTTTCACGCAATTTTTCTGGTAGTACATGCGTATATATTTGTGTTGTTGATATATCTTCATGACCAAGCATAGTTTGTATTATTCGTAAGTTTGCACCGCCTGCAAGAAGGTGGGAAGCAAATGAGTGACGTAGTACATGCGGACTTACCCGATGTGGGTCAATTCCTGCAAGAACAGCACATTTTTTCAGAATTTTAAAAAAACCATCACGTGTTATATGACCGTCTTTCCCGTTAGATGGAAATACGTATTTTGATTTTTCATCGTCACGAATGGATAACCATTTTTCTAAAGCATGTTTTGCACGTTCATGTATCGGCACCATTCTTTCTTTTGCGCCTTTGCCATGAATTAATAGTTTGTCGCCTAAATAAGCGGTCGTTGGCAATTCGCATAATTCGGAAACGCGCAAGCCCGATGCGTATAGTAGTTCTATCATTGCACGAAGACGAACAGAATTTTTTATATCACCCGCAGATGATATTAGCAGTTCGATTTCTTCAACTGATAAAAATTTTGGTAGTGCGCGCGTTCTTTTTGGTAATTCCAGATTAGATGTTGGGTTCTCTTTTATTATTTTTTCCAACATTAAAAATTTATAAAAACCGCGCAATGCACTAGCTTTCCTTGCAACAGAAGATGCTTTGTCGGGAAGTTCTGATAAATATTTTTGTATGTCTGCGCTTGTTGCACCCATTAAACCGTTCGGTATGCTTTCGTCTGCATGACGCAAGTCACTGGCATAACTTTCCAGTGTTTTTTGACTGCGACCTTTTTCTGCAGAAAGTGCTTCTAAAAAAATGTCGATATAGTTCATGGGTATAAAACGATTTCTGTTACATTCTGAGCAGGTGGAAATGATATTATCATTAATATAATTAAGATAACTATCAAAGCCCATATTATTATTTTATTCCTGGTTGTATTCTTTTTACGAATAGGCATGTGGGTTATCCTTTTTTGTTTATATTGTATCAAAACTTGCGATAAATGCGCCCGCACCAGCAATTATTATAAGAGGTGGTGCAACAATTGCTAGTAATGGTGGTAGTACACCTGTTGAACCAAGTGCATTAAACATATTTGTTAAAAAATATACCGCAAAGCAGGTTATTATACCAATGCCAAATTTTAAACCGAAACTATAATTTCTTCGCTGCTTTGTTTGCGAAAAGGCCACACCAAGCGTTGCCATTGCTATCATTGTTAACGGTAAAAATAGCAGAGTCCAAAACTGAACAAGGTGACCGCGTACTGTCACGCCGATTGCCTGCATCTTTTTTATGAAGTTCGGTAAATCCCAAAATGATATTTGGTCTGGTTGTAAATAACGGTCTAGAACTGTTTGCGGATTTAGTAGTGTATTTATATGCCAGTCAACAGTTTTGGGAATACCATTGTCATCCCATGTGGTTGCTTTTTTTGCGTCTAAACCTGCATCAGATAGTGTTAAAGTTTCTGCCTCTACACGTTGGTTTAATTTAAATGTTTTATCTTGTACATATACAGTAGCATTTTCAAACAATAAAATATTTCCAGATTTATGCATGTTTTTTGCGTTCATTGTTATGTAACCGTTGTCAGACGATTCGCGTAACCATATTTCATCATCAATTAAAACTAGGTGGTCTGGTGTGATATTCTTTTCGTTTAGACCAACGGAATATGGATTGACAATTGTTGTTGCAATAATACCGACAAGCGCTGCCCCCAATAAAAATGGTCGTGCCATTTGATAGGGGGATAAACCTGCGCTGGCAATAATAATTTTTTCGCTGGATTTTGTAAGATTATATGAGGCAAGTAAGGTTCCCATAAAAACAGCCAGCGGTAAAAATAGTGGTACGTATTCTAATAGTCTTACCCATGTTTCTAATAAAGCATCCATAACAGTCGGGTTTGATGGTAGTCTTTCTACAAAAGTTACCGCCATGATTATGCCGCATACAACCAGCATAACCAAACCAAAACCGGAAAAAAAGCGGCGCATTAAAAATCTATTTAATATATTAAGTCTAAACATATATATATCCACTATTAACTAAAAAAGTATACCTTGTTCAATTGACAATTGCAAAATTAAAATGAATGCTTATAATTTCGATACAATATATAGGAAAGTAACATGGAAAAAAGGCCGATTTCAAGGGCTGGGTTTGACAGCCTTATTAAAGAATTAAAAGATTTAAAAGAAGTTCAACGTCCAGAGATTTTAAAGACTGTTCAATGGGCGCGTTCGTTGGGGGATTTGTCTGAAAATGCAGACTATAGTGCTGCAAAAGAAAAACAGCGTCAAATTGATAAGCGCATACAGTTTATTGAAGAAGTTATAAATAATGCTACAATAATAGATGTTGATTCTTTGTCAGGTGATCGTGTCGTTTTCGGAGCGCATGTTGTCGCAGAAGACGAAGATGGTAATAGAATGCAATGCAGAATTTTGTCTGATATCGAATCTGATGGAAAACAAGTGATTTCTTGTACTTCCCCTGTTGGGCGTGCTTTGATAGGGCGTTGTGTCGGTGATACATGCATTGTGAAATTACCTAGTGGTGAAAAGGAATATGAAATCTTGGAAGTAAAATTTAAGGACTAAGTTTTGCCCGTTCGTGTTCTGCCTGATTTTTTAGTTAATCAAATCGCCGCAGGTGAGGTAGTAGAACGTCCTGCGAGTGTTGTAAAAGAATTGGTCGAAAATGCCTTAGATGCAGGTGCAGACCGGATTATGATAGATGTTATTGATGGTGGCAGAACTTTAATTTCTGTCATAGATAATGGTTCAGGGATGTCGCGTGAGGATTTGGCAAAAAGCATTACAAGGCATGCTACATCAAAATTGCCAGACGATGATTTATTGAATATTAGTTTTATGGGTTTCCGTGGCGAGGCTTTGCCTTCGATCGCATCTGTTTCTGATATGACTATTGATACTTGTAATGGAATGGATGAAAATGGTTGGTGTTTAAATTGTGCAACAGGGGATATAAGACCTTCTGATTGGGAAACGGGAACAAGAATAAGAGTTAATAATTTATTTTCTAAAACTCCTGCCAGATTAAAGTTCTTGCGTGGTGACCGGGCAGAAATGATTTCTGTGTTGGACGTTGTAAAGCGTTTGGCTATGGCACGCCCTGATGTGGGTTTCGTTTTAAATAACAAATGGCGTTTCCCAAAAAATCAGGATATGTCGGAACGTATCGCGGCGGTTATGGGTGATGATGTGCGTGGGCGTATGTTGGAAGTAAATGCCGATTCTTCTTCAAACAAATTATTAAAACTTCGTGGATTTATTTCTGAACCAACTTTGCGTCGTGCTTCATCCGTTGACCAGTATTTATTTGTAAATGGCAGACCTGTAAAAGATAAAGTTTTAGTCGGTGCTTTGCGTGCCGCATATATGGATGTTATGCATGCACGCGAATTCCCGCTATGTGCACTGTATCTTGACTTAGAGCCAAGAAGTGTGGATGTAAATGTATCACCTGCAAAGACAGAAGTTCATTTCTTAGAACCGTCCCATATTAGAGGGTTTATTATTAAATCACTTCGGAATGCGCTGGCAAAAACTTTGGAAGAAAAAGTTGATACAAATTTAACAAATAACCATGTCTTTCAGCAAAGTGCACCTAAATTAAATTTTGATATAAGTAATCATATGCATGTTGCTTCTCCGAATAGAAGTGCGCCTGATATTGCTTTTATGTTTAAACCTGTAATAAATGATAAGCCTAAAGTTTTTTGTGAAGAAAAAGATGAGACTAGCATTGTTCCAGAAGCGGATAATCAGGTCGAAATTGATTTACCATTAGGACGTGTTATAGGGCAGGTAGGTAATAAATATATTCTGGCGCAAAGCGGTGAAAATCTAGTTATTGTTGATCAACATGCAGCGCATGAACGTATTACTTATGAGAAACTTCGTAAGTATGAAATAAAAGTACAACCTTTGTTGACGCCAATTGTTGTAAATATGCGTATTGAAGATGTTGAAGCGGTTTTGTCTATTGCAGAAGAAATGAAAAAGTCGGGGTTGCATATCGATTCTTTCGGTGATGACGCAATTGCTATTTTTGAAAAACCTGCAGATTGGGACTTAAATTGGAAAGATTTGTTTCATAGTATAGCGGATGAGGTGCGTGAATATGGACATTCTTCTCAATTAGGGGAAAGGTTGCATTTAAAGTTGGCAAATTATGCTTGTCATCATAGTGTAAGAGCAGGACAAAAATTAGACTTTAATCAAATGGATGCGCTGCTTCGTGATGTAGAAAAAACTACTCGTGGGGGTGAATGCAACCATGGAAGACCTGTTTATAAAATTATACCGCTTATAGAAATTGACGGTTGGTTTGAACGTATTTGATTTTTGGGCTTTTTAATAACTATTTCCTTTACATAATCGGCTTTTTTTACTATTCTGAACCCATAAATATACAAGGAGAAATAATATGAATGAAACAGCAGTTGTTGATAATGTAGCGCAAACTACACCTACAGGGGATTGGATGGGGCTGTTGCTGTATTGCGTTGTTGTTTTTGCAATCATTTATATCTTTATGGTCAGACCAAATAAAAAGCGTATGGCTGAATATCAAAAGATGTTGGATTCTTTGAAAGTAGGTAATCGTGTTTTGGCGGCAGGGATATACGGAACAATTAAAAAAATAAATGAAAATACAATTGAAATGGAAATTGCAAAAGGCGTTGTTATCGAAGTAAATAAAAACGCAGTTGCAAATGTTGAATAAAAGGGTTCGGTTATGTTTAAAAAACTAGCAATAATATTTGTCGCGGTATTTGGCGTGTTGCTGGCTGTGCCAACATTGGCACCAAGTTTGGCTCCTTATTTCCCTTCGTGGATTCAGCCTATTTCTTTGGGATTGGATTTAAAGGGCGGGGCACAACTTCTGCTGGAAGTTGATACTGATACAATGTTTCGTGAAAAAGGAATGCAATTATACGATGAAGTTCGTAGCGCTTTGATCGATCGTGATAAGGGTGTTATTCGTTTTTCTAATTTGCGTAATAATGACGGTGTTGTGTCTTTGGTAGTTCGTGAAGAATCAGAAGTTTCTGATGCAAAAGGACGGTTAAGAAGCGTGCTTGGCGATTCTGTGGACATTTCTTCTGACGATAAAACACTTACTTTGGCTTATTCGGAAAAAGCAAAAGAAGAAATGGTGCAAGATGCGCTGGCGCGTAGTATAGAAATTGTACGCCGCCGTATTGATGCACTTGGTACAAAAGAACCTTCTATTCAAAGTCAAGGTGGAAAATATATCTTAATTCAATTGCCTGGTGTGGATAACCCGGAACGCATAAAAGAATTAATCGGTCAAACCGCAAAAATGACTTTCCATTTGGTAAATGAAAATGTGACTCAGGAACAGTTAGATTCTGGTCATGCGCCAAAAGGAACGGAATTTTTGCCTTTTATGGATGCGCCTGATCAGAAAATACCTGTTTATACGCGTATAGAGGTTTCAGGTGAATCGTTAAAAGATTCTCAGGCTGACTTCGATCAGCATAATATGCCAGTTGTGACAACTACTTTTGATGCAACTGGTGCACGCAAATTTGCAAAGTTAACCACAGACCATGTAAATGAACGCTTCGCAATCGTTTTAGATGGCAAGGTTTTATCTGCACCGGCTATTCGTGAACCGATACCTGGGGGACGCGGTCAGATTTCTGGTGGTTTTACTTTGCAAGGTGCAAAAGATTTGGCGGTTCTTTTGCGTAGTGGTGCTTTGCCTGCACCTTTGCAGGTAATCGAAGAACGTACGGTTGGGGCAGGACTTGGTGCTGATACAATTGCTGCAGGTAAAGTTGCTTCTTTGGCGGGTATGATTTTCATTATGATTTTCATGATATTCTGCTATCGTGCTTTCGGGGTTATCGCAAGTTTTGTTTTGGTTGTTAACTTGGCGATGATTATAGGTATCTCTGCTTTGTTGGGCGCTACACTTACGTTGCCTGGTATCGCGGGTATCGTGTTGACCTTGGGAATGGCGGTTGATGCGAATATTCTGCCTTTTGAAAGAATACGCGATGAAATCAGAGAAGGTGCAACGCCTTTACGAGCCGTAGAAGCTGGTTTCCATCGTTCTATGAAAGCAGTTATGGATGGAAATTTGACTAATTTAATTTGCTCATTGGTATTGTTCCAGTTCGGTGCAGGCCCGATTCGTGGGTTTGCGGTTACTTTGTCGGTCGGTGTTTTGACTACATTGTTTACATGTGTGTCTTTGTCTAAGGTTATTATCGACTGGTATATGAACGGCAAAAATAAAAAAATTGGATACGTAAAAAATAAGTAAAAGGTTAGTGTGATGAAACTGAAATTTATGAAGTATCGTAAATTGTCCTATTGGATTTCTGGATTGTTAGTCGGTCTGTCGATTTTATCTTTGGCAACGCGCGGTCTGAATTATGGTATTGATTTTGCTGGTGGTATTTCTATGGAGGTCACACCAGTGTCTGCAGATTATACGATTGATAAAATGCGTCATGCATTGTCGGACTTTAACCCTGAATTACAATCAATTGACAATAAGTCTATTTTGGTTCGTGTCGGATTACCAAAGGGGGCTACCGACGCAGAACAAAATCAACGCGTCGCAGAAATTAAAAATATTTTAGGTGACAATGTTCAATATTCTCAGGTACAAATAGTCGGACCGAAAATTGGCGGTGAACTTGTACGTGGTGGTATTTTGGCGGTATTATTCTCGTTCATATTGATGGCGGTCTATGTATGGGTGCGTTATCGCGGTGGATATGCGGTTGGCTCCTTCTTATCGTTGGTTTTGGACTTTATCATAATGTTCGGTTTCTTCTCTGTAACAGGACTAGAATTTAATCAGACGTCTATTGCAGTAATTTTGATGGGGGTTGGATATTCTATTAACGATAAGGTCGTAAATTATGATAGAATAGAAGAAAATATTAAAAAATATCATAAAATGCCGATGTCTGATTTGATCGATTTGTCTGTAAATGAAATGTTGCGCAGAACTATTATGACGGGTGTATCTACGATACTTGCTATGGTTGCATTGTATTTGTTCGGTGGAACAATGCTGCAAGAATTTGCAATATCTATGACTTTTGCCGTCGTAATGGGTACTATGACAAGTATTTATATTTCAAATGTAATTTTATATCACTTTAACTTGCGGGACAATGAAGAGAAATAAAAATTGTGTTGCATCAAAAGCAAAAAAGAGGAGGGTAAAATGAGGTTTTTTAAATTCGTTTTATGTGCTTTTTTAGCCTTTGGTGCAACCCCGCTTTATGCAGAAAGTTTGTTTTTTGAAGATGAACCTGTTCAAGACGGGTTAAATGTTTTTGATGTGTCGGCAACCTTTGCAGATATTTATAAAAAATTGGATAGTGTTAGTTGGGGTGGAAAAAATATAAATGTTGCAATTGAAAGTTTAGAGAAATTAAATTCTGATGCTCATATTGCTGCAACAGACGAACGTGTTGTTCTTGTATGGAAGGATTCTATAATCGCCAATTATCCAAGACCCAAACCAGGTGATTGGAACGGCTTTGGTGAAATTACAACCGCGCTTGTATTAAAATTACGTGCAAATGATCCTGTGCTTCATAATGCTAGTGAAAGTGAAATGTATCAAATGGTTGTGGATAGTCTTATGCGTGGCATAGATGAAAATGGAAGATATATTTTTTCACGCGAAGCAGAAATAAATGAAGATGGCAGAATTTTGACAAGTGTCGGATTAGAAGGCGTACGTGATGAACGTGGAAATTATCGTGTTACAGGAATTTATAAAGATTCCCCTGCAGATACTGCAGGAATAAGAGAAGAGGATTTGATTATTGCTATAAATGGGACACCTGTTGCTGCGATGTCTGATGCAGATTTGTCTGGTGTAATGTCCGGGTTTAATTCTGGTACTTCCAAATTAAAGTTGTTAACCCCAGCAGGTGAAAAAGATGTTGTATTGCGTAGAGCTACAATTATTTTAGCAGATGCAGATGTTGTGCATCGTAGCGATCCTGAAAATGGCGGCTTGTTAGAAATCGTAGTGCATAAAATATCAGATAATTCTGCAGCAATCGTAAATGAAGCCTTATTGTCATATCCTGATATTACAGGAATTGTTTTGGATTTGCGCGCGGCAATAGGAGATGACGAAAAAGCGGCCGCAAAGTTGGCTGGGCTGTTTATCGGACCAGAACCTGTATTGCGTATAGTGGAAACAGCACGGGATGAAGTCGAAGTTGTACCTGGTGGAAAAGCAGTGACAGATGTACCTGTGGTGGTTTTGATGTCTGATATGACGCGTGGTACTGCTGAAGCGGTTGCTGCTGCTTTTTATGAATATGAACGTGGGGTGTTAGTCGGAACGCCTACTGCGGGTAGCGCACGAATCGCTACACGAATTAATTTAGATAATGGTGGCGCATTAGAATTATTAAATAAATCTATTAAGACAGGTAAGGGTAGAAATATAGACGGACGCGGGCTTTTCCCAATTGTTTGTTTGTCTAATATTCGTACTTCTTCGCAGCAACATGCTTTCTTCTTAAATGTTATAAATAATGATTTTAGATCAAAAGATTTTAACCAGGACGATGAAACTAAAGTTGAAGATATCAGACGTGGTTGTCCTACTATTACAAGTGGGACTGATGAAGATGCTTTGGCTTCTGCTGTCGCGGTTAAAATTTTGACTGATAAAAAAGTCTACAACAAATTATTTGCAGAGTAATTTAATACAAGGTGTATGGATATGTTTTTAACAAAAGAAAATAAAATAAAGTGGAAACTTTTGGGGTATTCAGGAATAGTCACTTTTGTTTTGATCTTGCTAGGAATATTTTGGTTTGATAAGCCTCTCTATTTATTTTTGCGTAATTTTGATTGCCGGTTGTGGGGATGGTTTGATGCGATTTTTGATGCAAAAAATTGGTTAATTGTTTCTGCTGTGGTTATGTTGTTCTTTTATATAAAGAAAATTTGGCACTCTAAACCTAAATATAAAAATGATAATGGTAAAGTTAGTGTAATCGTTTTTTGTAAAGATGCTTTGCAGAAGGTTCGTAATAGTTATGCTTTTTATGTTTTTTGTTCTGTCCTGACGGCAAGTGTCATCGGACAAATACTAAAAGTTTTAATAGGTAGAGCTCGCCCAATCTTTTATGAGGCTTTGGATATGACCGGTTTCTTCCCTTTATCAACAGAGTGGGCGTTTAATTCCATGCCATCGGGTCATTCATTTGCTTCTTTTGCCGGGCTTGTTATGTTGGGGTTACTTGCACCAAAAATAAAATGGTTTACTTGGTCGTTGGCAATAGTAATTGGTCTGTCGCGCGTTTGTTATGGTGCACATTGGCCAACAGATGTTTTGTTAGGGGCTTTTATCGGTATGGTAATGGCGGATTTTGTAAAGACCACTTTGAAAGCGAAAAATATGGAAAAATAAAATAAGGTTCTAACAAATTTACTATTTTTGTGATAAAATGCATGAAATGGAAAAACAATCAAAATTTTTACCAGATAGAGTTTCTGGTGCGCTTAAAAGTCTGATTAAACGCATAGCAGGTGGGGTTTTGCTTGCTGTAGGTTTATGGGCTTTGTGGTCTTTGGTATTTTTTAACCCTTATTTAGACGGGTTTGCAGCTGCAAGTACTTTCGGTGAGCAGTCTGTTATGGGACAGGTAGTCGGTTTCTTGCGTTATGGTGTCGGTTTTATCCCTGCTATGTTTTTTATATTGTGTATAGCTAGATGGGGACTTGCATGGGTTGCTGGTTGGGAAGAAGATGTTGCACCAGAATATAATTTTTTACGCTGTTTTGTCGCATTGTGCATGGGTGCGGCTGGATTCGGACTTTTAATGCCTTCTGCTACTTTCGGTGGTTTGGCAGGATGTTTGGTCGCAACAGATGTTGCTTCGGTTATAGGTGGCTGGGGGTTAATAATAGGTATTCTATGTGTTGGTGGGTTCTTTGTTTTAGGCGCATTGTTATTACACATAAAATGGGTACATGTTAAAAGTGCAGTAAGCTTTTTATATAAATCGGTTCGCTGGTTAATGTCTATTTTCCATTTGACAAAAGTTGAAGCAGAAAATTCTTATGAAGAGGTAGAAGAGGAAGACGATTCTGTTGAGGAAGAAGATGATGCTGCTGAAGAGGAAAAAATTAAGAAAACGCGTGCGGTAAAGAAAAAAACACGTAACCTTTCAAGAAATCTTGGTGCCATAGATGGTGTGCATCAATATGAATTGCCTGATCCTGCGTTTTTAGAAAGGTCTTCTTTTGGAAAAAATGTTATTACACCAGAGTTAAAGAGAAATGCGACGGCGATGGAATTCCATTTTACAGAATATAATGTTTATGGTAAAATTGTAGGAATTAAACCGGGACCGATTGTTACTCTTTATGAATATTTACCAGAAAGTGGAACTCGTATGGTTGATATAAGTAAAACGGTAAATGACATGACGCGTGCAATGGCTGCAGAAAATATTCGTATTGCGCCCATACCAAGTACACAATTTATTGGTGTGGAAATGGTAAACCTTAATAGACAAACTGTACGTTTTCAGTCATTGGTAGATAATGATACTTTTATAAATTCTAAATATAGAATACCTTTGGCATTGGGGGTTGATATCGGTGGAAACCCAATGTATTTTGATTTGGCAAAAATGCCACATGTGTTAATTGCTGGGCGTACTGGGTCTGGTAAATCTGTTTTTGTTCAATCTATTATTATGTCAATTTTGTATCATTTTACACCTGACAGATGTAAGTTGATGATAATTGACCCTAAAGGTGTTGATTTTACTTTGTGGGATAATATACCGCATTTGATTACACCCGTTTTGACAGATTCAAATGCTTCGGTTAATGCTTTGAAATGGTCTGTTCGTGAAATGGAAGAACGGTATAAACGTTTACAGTTATTAGGTGTCCAGAATATAGAAGGCTATAATGAAGCAGTCGGTAAAAAACGTGCAAATGGTGAAAAATTAACACGACAAGTTGCTGTTGGTTCTGACCCCGAAACTGGTGAGTTAGAATTTGAAACGCAAGAAGTTGATTTGTCTGATATGCCTTACTTAGTTATTGTTATAGACGAGGTTGCAGATTTGATGTCAGTTGCACGTAAAGATGTAGAAGCATGTGTTCAAAGATTGGCACAGAAGGCACGTGCAGCAGGTATTCATCTTGTCGCCGCAACGCAGCGACCAGATACTTCTGTTATCACAGGTGTTATTAAGGCTAATTTCCCAACACGAATTTCATTTCAAGCACGCAGTGCTATAGATTCTATGACAACTTTGGGGGAAAAGGGGGCAGAGCAATTGTTAGCCTGTGGTGATATGTTGTTTAGTGAGGCTGGAAAACGCCCCGTTCGTATACATGGTGCATTTATAGAAAATACAGAAATTAATCGTGTCGCTGATTTCTTGCGCGCACAAGGTGAACCTGAATACGTTGCAGGTATTGCTGAATGTGATGATGGAAATGCCGTGACTGCAGTACCAGGTATGGCACCAACTAAAGCCAGTAAAGATGCAGATCTTTATACGCAAGCAAAAGAATATGTTATAAGAGATAAAAAACCTACTATTTCTTATATACAGCGTAGATTAGGTATCGGATATAATAAGGCTGCAGGATTTATGGAACGTATGGAAAAAGAGGGTATCGTTAGTCCACCAGATGCGACTAATAAAAGACATATTTTATGATTTAGAAATTTGGGGTTGTTTGCCTATAAAAACCTAGGTTTTTATAGGCTTTTTTATTTAAATGCTTTTTTGAGTCGATTTTTTATGATATAATTTTCCAAAAGGAGTTTTTGTAATGAAAAAACAAGTTTCTTTATTTATGTTGGGCGTTGCTTTGTTCGGTGTGTCGCCTGTGCTGGCAGCAACTAATTTCGGAACACGTGCTGGTTCTAGTGCGGATTTAACAGGTCAACCTGCAGTGCGCGAACGTACGCAAGTAAATTATGAAAAGTATGAGACTCGCACATCTACTAAGACGTACGATCAAAAAGATGCAAAAAATATATATTACACTCAGCCTGCTAATCGTAGCGATTTGTATAAACAATATTCTAGCAGTTCTAATTCTTCGGCAAATGTTCGTACAACACGTGCAGAAACTTATCGTAGTGAACTTAGACGAAAATATTATTTAGCACATCCTTTCTTCCAACCTTTACAGGGGGATTTCGGTTCTGTCACAGATTTATCTTATACAATGAGTTCTTATGATATTTTACTGACACCATCAGAAGGTGGGTATATATCCGACCCTAATGGTAAGTGGGATATGGGACAGTTTTCTATCAAGGAAGATTTCAGTTATGGTATTACAGACCGTATCGCTGTACTTGCTATGTTGAGATACGATATGTCTGACTATAAGTTTGATTGGTCTACTGCACCAGATGATACTATGGATGATAGTGGATTAAACTTATTAGGTTTAGGGGCGCAGTGGCGTTTTGTTGATAATGATAAATGGATTGCAACACTATCTGGTTATTATCAGTATCAAAAAGATATATCAAATAATTTCCTGTTAGATTTGAAGGGTGGATATAAAATTGGTACCTCTACTATATATGGTTTAGCCAGGGCATGGTACGTAAACTTTGACGGTAATTCTTATGGTAATGGGATAGAGGGGGAAACCGCTGAAGGAACAAAGGCTGCAATATTCTTGGCGTATGATACAAATGTAGGAAATGTATTTTACCTTGAAGGTGGTCTGGGTGTGTTTAGTGTCTTAGATGAAGATTGGACATTAAACTTTGAGGCCATATTCGGTGATTATGATTGGCATAATCAGGCAAGTTTAAAGGCTGCAATTGGTTGGCAACCTAATGATTGGTTCGCTTTGAATCTGTATGCAAAAACTGCTGTATATGATTCTGCAGATGGTAAGGATTTGACTTTCTGGGGAACAGATGCAGATACAGGATTGTTCGTACAAATGGGTAATGCTAATATTGATAATTATTCCGAAACTTCAATCGGGTTACAGGCAATATTCTCATTCTAATCGGTGTATGTATGATTCAGGCTCTTTGATTAGAGCCTGAATTATACCCATTTGTGGGCTTTTTATTTTGATAAAACTCGGGGGAGAGAATGCGTAAATTTTTTTCACTATTAGTTGCTTTGGTTTTGATTGTGCCTTTCTTTTCTGAAAATGCACGTGCGAATGCTTTAGATCAGGATACTTCAGATCCTTTGTATATGCTGAAAATAGAAGATGTTTTATCTCAAACTTCACTGATTTATTGGGATAATATTTTGCGCCTAGGACAAACTGTGTCTTATGGCTTGAATAATCGCTTAACAATTGCTGCAAATGTTCATTATCAGCAAGACTTTGATGGTCCAGAAGATGGTTTTTCTAGTATAGATTTGGGCGGTATTTATCGTGTCGGTATGGCAGAAGGAAATAGTGCTCATATAATTTCTGATGTACTATTTGGATTAAAGTTTGGCGGAAGTTCGCGTGTTCGTACGCCTTATTTCGCAGACTCTACCTACTATGCGGGTTATCGTTTCGGGCGTCAGTGGGCAGGTGTAACGTTGGCTGCTACAATAAAATCTAGTTGGATTTTTGATGATGTTCGTGGAATGGCTTATATCGATTTTGTACCAGAAGCTTATTTCCGCGTAAATCCTGATTGGCGATTGGGGGCAAGTTTTACTTTACGTAAAGCAACTAATCCACATTATAATCAAGAGTGGTTAGGCGGTAAAGTAGTTCGTCAATATGGACGTACACAGTATATCGGTCATTTAGACTATGAATTCGAAAGTAATGAATTGCAAGTCGGAACCCAGGTAAATATTTTATTTTAATATCTGATACCATTGTGAGATAGAAAATCACAATGGTATTTTTTGTTTGTATCTGTTGACATTTTTTGTTTTTGTGTCATTATCTTACCTATGATGAATGAAAAGATTATTTTTGTGTTTCCAGGGCAGGGTGCTCAGTATGTTGGTATGTGCAAAGAATTATTTAATGAATTTGCAGCGGTTAGACATACTTTTGAAGAAGTATCTGATATTTCGCATAGAAATATTGCAAATATTTGTTTCGAAGGACCAAGAGAAGATTTAAATAAACCAGAAAATACTTCTTTGGGTACATTTGCTCATTCTGTTTCTATTGCAAGATTGATAGAAGAAAAGTTAGATACTCCTTTATATGAGATTGCTTATGCAATTGTTGGGCATTCTATGGGACAGTATTCAGCCTTACATTGCGTGGGAAGTGTTTCTATGGAAGATGCGGTTCATTTATTGTCCGCTAGGTCTTCTTATATGTCTATGACAAATCAAGAGGGGGGAGGAATGGCTTGTATTGTCGGGTTGTCTAAAGAAGATGTAGAACTTTCTTTAATGGCGGCAACCGGGCATGGGTATGCGGCTATTGCTAATCATAATGCGCGTGATCAGTTTATAATTAGTGGACAGAGTGACGCTTTGGATGCAGTCCTTGCGCGCGCACGTGATAAAGGTGCAAAAATTGCAAGACGTTTAAATGTGGCAATACCTGCACATTGTGCACTGATGCAAAATGCTGAAATTTTATTACGCAAAAGATTAGAAAATATTAATGTTCAACCACCAAAAACTAACTGGTTTTCAAATCAGACTGCAAATGTTATGGTAAAGCCTTTGGACGTAAAAGAATCTTTGGCAGATCAAATGACTCATGGTGTCCGTTGGTTGGAAATAATGGAAAAATTTCCTGTGTATAATATTACGCGTGCTTATGAATTAGGACCAGGAAAGGCTTTGACAGGATTGATAAATCGTGCAAATGTTGGTTGCTTTGCTTCCGCAACAGATAATATCAAAAATGTAAAAGATATGTTGAATGAACTGGAACAACAAAAATTACGTTAATTTTTCTTGTTAAGTTTTGCTCGTAAAGAATCCCAGTATTCTAAACGTTTCTTTATTTCTCTTTCGAAACCACGCTCAATTGGGTTATAGAATTTTTGTCTTTGCATTTTTTCTGGAAAACAATTTTGACCACTAAAACCCGATTCTGTATTCGGTTCGTATATATAACCAGCACCATATCCCATTTCTTTCATCATGCGTGTCGGGGCGTTTAATATATTTTTGGGTGGCATTAAACTGCCTGTGTCTTGTGCTGCCCTATACGCAGCAGTTTGTGCACGATAATTTGCTGTGCTTTTTGGGGCTGTTCCTAAATAAATAACTAATTCTGTAAGTGCAAGGTCACCTTCGGGACTGCCCATGCGTTCATATAATTGCCATGCACTTAATGCTATTTGCATGGCGCTGGGGTCAGCAAGACCTATATCTTCCATTGCAAACCGGCTTAATCGCCTGAATAAATACATCGGGTCTTGACCTGATGTCATCATGCGGGCGGTCCAGTATAATGCTGCATCTGTATCACTTGCTCTTAATGATTTATGTACCGCTGATATTAAATTATAATGTTCGTCACCACTTTTGTCTGATAGTGGGGCACGTTTTTGTATGGCTTTATCTAAGGCTTCTGAATTTAATTTCTTTTTAAAATTTGCAGATAATAAATATTCAACGGTATTTAATAAAAATCTGGCATCACCATCTGCCATTTGGGCAAGATGTATGCGTGCCGATTCGTCTAAGGGTAATTTCTTGTCTAAGAATTTTTCGGCTCGTTCCATTAAGGTCATCAAGTCTTCTGTAGATAATGCTTGTAATACCCCTATATGGCAACGCGATAGCAATGCATTATTTAAATTAAAACTAGGGTTTTCTGTAGTTGCACCCATAAATACTACTGTACCGTCTTCTAAATAAGGCAATAATGTATCTTGTTGAGTCTTATTAAAACGATGAATTTCGTCTATGAATAATAGCGTGTTTCTGCCGATTTCAAGATTCATTTTCGCGGCTTCCATTGCCTTTTTTATGTCTGCAGTACCAGAAAATACCGCAGACATCGGAACAAAGTCCATATCTACAGATTTTGCAAGTGCACGTGCAATCGTTGTTTTCCCGCATCCTGGGGGACCCCATAAAATTAAATTTGATAATTTATGGTTGTCTACCATTCGACGAACAAGACCATTTTCACCAAGTAATTGGGTTTGACCTACGATATCATCTATTGTCGCAGGGCGCATCAAATCAGCAAGAGGACGATTTTCGGTTTGCATATAATAAGTTTTACTTAAATTTTATTTATGGTTTATTTGTGATATAATGGATTGTATTAAATAAACAAGAGTTTCGCAATTGGTAAATAGTAATAAAAATTCTGAATTTACATTGGCTGTGGCTAATTTAGCCGCTGCGGCGATCGCTGCTAATCCGTCACTTACAATGGAGGCAGCGGTTAAAGCAGCAAGAGAAACTTTGAGGGGTACTTCTGTTACACCGCAACAAATCGTTGATTCTGTTCAACCTGATAAAATTCAGTGCCTGGAAGATGGTACTTGGCATGTTATGTTGCGGCGTTATGTGAAAAGAAAGTTTAATTTAACGCCCCAACAATATCGTGAAAAATGGGGCTTGCCGGATGATTACCCTTTTGTCGCACCTAAATATTCTGCAAAACGTTCGAAAATTGCAAAAAAAACGGGACTTGGTAAAAATAAATAATGAGGCTTTATAAATGACTGAAAAGTTTAGAAAATTTGTCGCAAAACCAGAATTGCTGGCAAAAAAATTGCGCCAGGCTATAGAAAAAACAAATCCAGTGGATTATGTTGATGAACAAAGAAAAATTAAAAATGAAGCAGGTGAAAAAGACGACTATGCTGATGTAAAAGATGATTTAGAAAAATTTGCTCTTAGTTCTGCAAAAGGTGCAGGGTGGCTTGCAGCAGGTGGTACACAATTTTTATTAACACTGACTAGGTGGATTGCCCTAGATAATGCTTTTTTGCGTAAGTTAGAAAAAAAACTTGGGGAAATAAAAATTGAAAAAAATAAAAAAGGTAACCCTAAAAAATGGCAATCGTTTGCAAAAAAATATCCTAATCTATCCGCGCATATAATGTGGTATTTTATGCTGGCTGCAGTTATAGGTGGTGGTAAAGTCGCAGTAAACGAAGGAAAAGATGCGGTTGCGTCATACAAAGAATGGAAAATAGATAAAGAAGTAGAAGAAAATACACGTGGAACTTATGCAGCGTTCTTAAATAAAATGCGCCCAGTAACCCCGTTCTTGATAGCGGATTTGATAGCTAAAGAGGGAGTTCATATCGATACAACTACAGGGTTACATACCCCGTATCTAGATTCAAAGCGGATACCAACAATCGGGTTTGGGTCTACTATGTTGAAAGATGGTACCCGCGTCACCATGGATACAAAACCTATAACCACAGATGAAGCATATGAATTGGCACGTTGGCATCTTGAAGATGGTGAAACTTATTTTGTTCTATATTGCTATGATGTTGCGAGTGATAATATAAATATTAATAATACCAATGAAGCATTGGGAATGAGTTCTATTATTTATAATGCTTATTCAAAGTTGATAGAAAATAAATCTGATAGAAATCATCAAAAAAGATTTAGGGAATTAAGAAAATTGTATGATGAATACGGTTATGCCGTTCCTGATTCTTTGGTAAAAAATATATTCAAAAAATATCCTATTACAGATCCAACAAGTTTTGGAAAAGCGTGGTTGGGAAACGAAAATAAAAATTCTACTGCAGATAAACTTGGCGGTTTCTTGGCAGGTGGAAGAGGGCTCTATTGGCGCCGCTGGCTAGAGGCAGGTTTGTTTACAGGTGACGTTACTCCACAGATGTTATTAGATTGCCCGTCAAATGGTATGTATGAGTTCTTTAAATTAATGGGAGAAAAGAAAAGCGCTTTCTTTACTGGTGATATAGATGATAGGCATGTAAATAAAAAGACCTACGAAGAGTTTAGAAAGTGGTTGAAAAATCCAGTTAATGAAAAAGGCGAATCTTTAAAATATTGGAAAAAAGTAAAAGATCATCTGCCTAAAGATGTTCTTGCTTTTTGTGAGGCAGGTAAATGTGAACTTGGTAATCGTGAGTTCGCACAAATTATAAAAAAACGCGAGAATGTAGAAGTAAAAACTTATGTAATCGGATATGATGAAATGTATAAAAAATCGCTATCCGCGTTTAAGCAGGGTGATTATAAAAATGCCGCCAGTGGCTTTGAAAATATGATAAAGCAGTATCCTGGAAATGCTTTGTTGCATAATGATTTAGCGGCTGTTTATAATAAACTTGGAAAATATAAAGAAGCCGTTAAAGAAGCACGAAAGGTTCTGTTCGATATAGGCGATAAAAGTCAATATGCGGCAGCACAATATAATGCTGGTGTCGCGTACGAACAGTTGGGTGATTTGGAACGTGCTTTGGCTAACTATAAACTAGCAGTAGTAAACGGTAATAAAAAAGTACAATCTGATGTATCAAGAATTGAAAAGAAATTAAAAAAATCTAAAACTTTGGCTTTTAATCAAGCGGCAAACAATATAAAACAAAATAATAAAAATTTAGATTTTCATACGTTTGTTTTTGATGAAAATTATTTGGGATAAAGGTTGTGCGTTATGAATGTTTATGTGGATTACAAAGATTCTAGGTGGAAGCGTTATAATATAGATTTTTCTGCTGTTGCAAATGTAGTTGTAGGTACAACACATAAAAAATCAGAAGTGTCTATAATTTTAACTGATGATAAAGAAATACATGAACTAAATCGTCAATATAGAAATATTGATAAACCAACTAATGTACTGTCGTTTGAACTAGGTGATGATATTTTGTTAGGTGATATTTATATATCCCTAGATACTGTTATGCGTGAAGCAAAAGATTTGAATATTACAGTAGAAGAACATACTGCACATATGGTAGTCCATGGCGTGTTGCACCTGTTGGGGTATGACCATATAAAGGATGATGATGCAATTGTAATGGAAACAAAGGAAATAAGTGTTTTAGAAAAATTGGGTATAAAAAATCCGTATGAAGCGGATTTGCCTATCTGCAACGATTCTTCGTGCTGTCCGGGTGGAAAAATTTTTTCTTGGTTAAAAAAACTAAAAATCCGTAAAAATAGTTTAGAACAATACTTGATTTTATTTTTATTGGGTGGATTTGCGTCTTTAGGTTTTGCACCTTTTTATATGTGGTGGGCGACAATTTTGGCGATTGCGCTGGCGTATAAAATAATAGTTCGCGCTGCTGATAAGAAAGACAGTTTGTTAAAAGATTTTTTGCGTGTGCTTCCTTTTAGTGCTGCATATGCTATGTCTATGTTTTGGTGGGTGCTGCATTCTATTTATGTCGTACCAGAATTGACTGCGCAATTTGCTGTGTGGACTGTGCCGGGGTTAATAGGAATAGGTGTTTTAGGTGGAATTGTTTTTGCAATTCCTTTTGTTGTAATCTCTCGTATGTGCACGATTCCGGTGCATAGAGTGATTTTGTTCGCAGTAAGTTGGACGCTTGTTTTATGGTTGCGTGAATGGCTTTTAACAGGTTTCCCTTGGAATCCAATCGCTAATATAACTATGCCTTTCCCCGCATTGGCAAATTCTATGTCTGTATGGGGGGCATTGGGACTTACTTTTATTATAATCGGATTGATTGCGTCAATAGTGGAAGTCTTGACTGATAAAAAATCGAAATGCTGCTGGGGGCTCCTTGGCGTTTTTAGTGTTTTATTAATTGGGGGAATTTTTGCAGGATATAATAATATAAAAAAATCTCAGAATGATACCAATGTATCGCCGATTGTAAGAATTGTGCAACCTGCACAAAGTGCAGTACAGAAAGCAACTCATTCTAGAGAAGAAGCATTAAAAAACGCAGAAGAAAATATAAAGAATTTGATAATGCTCGCGGCTGCACCCAATAAACCCGATTTAATTATTTTCCCTGAAACTTCATATCCTTTTGTCGTTGTGCCTGGTGACGATATGCCTGTCGCAAATGCTTTAAATTCTAATGTTGTAATGGGCGCAACATCATATGATAATGGTAAAATGTATAATTCAATGTTAGTTATCTCTTCAGAAGGTACGATAAAAAATATATACAGTAAATCGCACTTGGTGCCGTTCGGTGAATATAGACCACTAGGAGATATAATACCTACACCTGGACAATTAACTGCGGGCAAAGGACCAGAAATAATAAATATTAATTTGGAAAGTAAAAACTTTACTTTCGTTCCCGCAATATGTTATGAAATTATTTTTTCTGATTCTTTGCAACCCCAGGAAAACATGCATATAGACGCAATTATAAATATAACAAATGATACTTGGTTTGGAAAAACACCAGGTTCATATCAGCATCTTGATATGGTGCGTAGATATGCTATTGAATCTGGCCTGCCTATTATTAGAGCTAATTATTCTGGTATCAGTGCGTTTGTTTCTTCTGATGGTGAAATCATATCTTCGCTGTCGATAGGGCAGGCTGGGACTTTGGACGGTTTTGTGTGGGGGGCGCATGATACTTTATATCATCTGATTGGACGTGACGGTTGGATGATTGTTATATTGTTATTTTCTATTGTTTTGATTTATGGAATTAGAAAAAAGAATTAAAAGAAAAATAAATAAGTCGCAATTTGCGGATTATTTATTTTTTATTTTATTTAGAATCCATATTCTGATTGCAGATGATAAGTTGGTATCAGGTGTTCGATTTGAATCTATTTCTGTGATAATTGATGCAATAGATTTGTTTTCTGCTTTTGCGATATCATGTAAACATTCTATGAATTCTGATTCCATAGAAATACTTGTTTGATGACCTGATAAAGAAACTGATATTTTTTTCATAATTTTAATTTTTACCAGCCATTAAGCAATCTGTCAATGCCTTGTAAGGGTCGTCGTATTTGCGTAATGGATTTAGAGATAAATTATCTAACATGTAGCATGTACCAAAAGAATCCACTGCAAACCAAAACAAATCATTTCGACCGAATACTGTTTTACCCCTCATACGTGCGTGTTTTATAACAGATTTGTTTATTTCTGTTATGCTTGGAACAGGAAAATTGGAACCAATTGTGTATTCAGATGGACCAAAAATATGGCCGTTACCAAGATTTATTCCACCGGTCTTTTCGTATATTTTTATTAAAAAAGCCGGCAACATCGCTGCACACATTTGTTGTAATGACATGTTAGATAAACTTATTTCTTGGTTGTTTGTTGCAGGGGCAAATGTTGCGCCTTGTTTCTTGATGCCGGATAAAAATTCTTCTTGGGTCATAAGCGTTCTCTTTTTACATGTCACGTTCAGCAGATATCTGGGCTGCTAGTTGTGATAGTCTATCTTCTGTCGCGTTTCCACCGTCCCCACCAGATGCTGTGTGGGCCGGAACATAAATCTTTTTTACTGGATTTGGTAACCATATCGTTTCGTTACCATATTGGTCTATTATAAATAAGTCTAGGTTATGTGAGTGCGGAAATGTTTTGCACATAAATAGGTTGTCTATCGATAATTTACCGCCCCATACCAATGGTATTCTGAACCTTATAGATAGGTTAGCAGGAATTTTCCTGCCCATTATTAATGCCATAAATTCTTCTTGGCTTAGGTTCATAAAAGCAAGTTCTTCAACAGAATCTGTTAAACTTGTTATAAATTCGTGGCAGAGTTTTTTATATTGCTGAAACCAATCAGAAGGTACTTGCGCAGGAATAGGAGCCATGCTTATTATTGGCATATCTTCCATTCGCATGTCGGCTAATTTTTGTTCTGCGGATTCTTTACTTAATTGCATTAAATTTTCCCTATGTAATTAATAACGGTGTCAATGTATTGGGAGTATGCGTCAAAATTACCATCGTCATCGTCAGGAATAGCCGGATTAGGTACGTTCTGAATATAACTTTTTAATTCTTCAATATTTTTAAACATTAATATATCTTGGAATTCTGATGTAGATGCATCTGGTGCGTCTATTATAAAACCATTTATATTTATATATATATCGTCTAATGTGTCAGAAAATACTTGAGATAGTTTGTCTATCATCCCACGTAAGTCTGTTGTTTTTATTCCAACCGCACCAATCCATAGATTTTCATTTGTACCTATTGCAAATAGGTTGGTCTTTATACCATTGATGCGTGGGTCTTGCTTGACAATATAACCCGCATTAGAAAATATTTCTTTGATTTCAGAATAATCTTGCGCTGGACGCAAATTTGTTGTGGATAGATGTGACAGCGACATAGCACCGTTTTCTGTGCTGTGAATTGTGGGGTTAAAAGTAGGTATGTTTAAACGTGGTGGACGTGAAACAGAAACACTAGGAATAGGTTGTTGATGGGGGATGATTGGCATCTCTGCAGGTAGAATGTCTAATGTTGATGCATCATCAATCGGCGTATCCTTTTTTTCTGATTTAATAGGCGCATTATTAGATGTGGTATGTATTTTGGGGAGTTTTATTTTACGTATTTTTGGTCGTACAATGGTATATAAACCAAATAGCATTACGAATATTGTAATAACAAGAGATACATAAAACTTTGAATCTATAGGGGATTTTGCTGCTTGTAAATAAGATAAATATTCCCAGTGCTGTAATGAAAAAATATTAAACCCGAATATTGTGTTAAACCAAAAACTTGCCCCCAGAGTGACGGCAATTAACCACAATATTCCAAGTAAGATATTGTCTATTTTGTTTTTCATTTGTCTTTGATTATATCATATTTATGATAAAGTAAAAAGAGTTATGATAAATACAGATTTCTTTATTGGTGATGATTTTAAAGGGTTTGCTTTATGGATAAAATCTGTCGCAGAGCAAACAGATTTAGCGTATTCAGCAGAATGTGCCATTGAACAAAATTTGGGTTTCGTTTCTGTGGCGCCTAAATCTGTTCCTGTCATATGGCCATGGCTGGAAAATAAAAAAATAAAGATATTTGCGCGGTTTTATTTAGATGGTTCTGCTGATTCTGTTGATACTTTGTCTGAATTAACGATAAATATTAATACGGTCCTAAAGCAGGGTGCTGACGGCGCGCAGGTATTTATTAGATTTAAAGATTTAGATTCTTTTGTATCTCAACTATATCTAATTAGAGATGACTTGTTCTTTAATAAAGATTTATATGTCGGTATTAATATTGCAGATATAGGACATTTTGATTGGGATGATGTTTGGAAGAATTTAAGTAAAATTCATGCAACTGGGCTAATACTTGCCTTCCCTATGGATGATGGAGATAGGTCTGATTTCGTTGGACGTATATATTCTGCACTTGAGTCTTGGAATAAAAATTACGATTTTAATTTACATTTTGCTTTGGGTGAAAATCCTTTGCGGATAGAGCAGACTAAGCGTTTGGTGCAATCAATGCAACCAGATTTGTTTGATAAAATAAGATTTTTTATCAATGCTTAATTTTTTATTACTAGATATTTTGGGTGGGTTGTACCCGCCTTGTTTTTGTGTTGATACCTAGTCTCTATGGTTGGTAGGTCTGGTGTTTGTACCTTTAAATTTGTCTTTTTTAATTCTTCTATTATCCAATCATAATATTCCCAATGGTCTGTGCCTATTATTATCTCGCCATTTCCTGTTAAATGATTAGAAAGGTTTTTGATAAATTCTGCATGTAATAATCTGCGTTTTTCATGTTTCGCTTTCGGCCATGGGTCAGGATGTAGTATCCAAATTTGTTCGAATTTCGAATCGGAATTCCTTAGAAAATCACGAACGTCATCCGCAAAAATACGAATGTTTTTATATTCTGGGCGAACAGAATTTGTTTCATCTGTAATCGCAGATAACAATGATGCTACGCCATTAATAAATGGTTCTGCACCAATCACGATTCTGTTTGGATTGTTTTCTGCAAGTTCACGAAGATGTTCGCCAGCACCAAAGCCTATTTCTAGGATATTTAGTTCGCTTTCCGATTCGTTTTTAGGTAATAGGGTTGGCAAAAGATTATCCAGCAGCCATTGTTGACGTGTGGATAATTTTTTCCCGTGCCTGCGACCAAATGTTCTTATTTCTTGTTTTTCCATATAATTAGTATAAAATTCGAAAAATAAGAATACAAGGAAATATAAATGATTGAGTTTCCAAAAGTCATAAATTGTGACGGTTTTAATCTTGAAAAAGTAGAACCTTCGTTTGATGTGGCAAAGTACTTGTTTAATATTGTTGATTCGCAACGTGAATATCTTGGTAAGTGGCTTATATGGGTTGAAAAATCAAATAAACCAGAAGATATGTATGACCATTTAAATAAAGCATCTAAAACTAATAATGGAAGTTATTACATTGTTTTAGGTGGTAAAATTATTGGTAGTGTCGGGTTGGGAATTATATCAGAAACACATAAAATTGGTGAAATAGGATACTGGTTATCAAAAGATTATAACGGTCGCGGGATAATGACTAATGCTGTTAAAGCATTAAGTGATTTCGGATTTAATACTTTGGGTTTGGATAGAATAGAAATTCTTGTGGATACAGAAAACCGTGCTTCACAGGCGGTTGCTGAAAGAGCAGAGTTTGAAAAAGAGAGTGTGTCACGGCATTCTTTTATTCTGCATGGTAAATCTCGTGATAATATAGTTTTTGTTAAATTTAGAAAGGGTTTAGAAAATGCGTAATGGGTTAAGTAAAGATTTGATAGTGCGTGTATTAGGGGCAGAACCTAAATATACTTTGGCAGAATTGGAAGAAAAGTATCCATTGCGTGATTTGCCAGATGGTGCATTTGTGACGCGTTTCGCGCCAAGCCCGACAGGCTATATGCATATTGGTGGGTTGTATCAGGCTTTGGTTGATTGCAAATTAGCGCAGCAGTCTGGTGGTGTTTTTATGCTGCGTATAGAAGATACTGATACAAAACGTGAAGTTGCAGATGCCGTTAAAATTATCGAAGATTCTATGCATAGATTTGGTCTTCAATATAATAATGATGAAAAATATGCACCTTATTATCAATCTAAGCGTAAAGATATTTATCACAGTGTCGCAGCAGATTTATTGGCACGTGGCTTGGCATATCCTTGCTTTTTGACCGCGGAAGACATGGAAAATATACGCGAAAATCAAAAAGCAGCAGGTTTTGCAACTGGTATATACGGTGAATTTGCTCGTGATCGCGATTTAACAGAAGAAGAAATAATTGCACATTTGGATAATGGTGAAGTACCAACGATTCGTTTGTATTCAATGGGTAATCCTGAAAATCGTATTTTCTGTAAAGATGCAGTTCGTGGTTCAATAGGCTTTCCAGAAAACAATGAAGATATTGTTTTAATTAAATCTAATGATGGACTTCCTACTTATCATTTTGCGCATTTGTGTGATGACCACTTTATGCGTACAACACATGTTGTTCGTGGTGAAGAATGGTTGCCTTCTTTCCCGTTGCATGTGCAATTATTCCGTATGATGGGGTGGCAGACACCTATGTATATTCATACATCTACTATTGATAAAATTGATGCAGGAACAGGTAAACAACGTAAATTGTCAAAACGCCATGATCCAGAAGCAAATGTTGCATTCTTCTTGGCTGACGGTTGGCCAACAGATGCTGTTTTAGAATATTTGGGAAATATCGCTGCGTCTGGTTACGAAGAAGCAAAAATGAAAGGGCAGGTTAAATCTATCTGGGAATATGAAATGCGCCCAAAGAAAATACCTATGTCTGGTGCATTGTTCGATATGAAAAAGTTAGAGTGGTGGGCAAAAGAATTTATTGCTTCTTTATCTGTTGACGAATTGGTAAAACGTGTTCGTGATTGGGCTGATGAATATGATGCTGTATGGGCCGCAAGAATCGCAGATAAGCCAGAATACTTAAAAAATATTTTGGCGATTGAACGTGATAACCCAAAACGCATTCGTAAAGACTTTATTACGTGGAAACAAACACTGCAGGAAGTTGCCTATTTCTGGGACGATTTGTTTGTACCTAATGTAGACTATGCTTACAATAAAGAAGTGTTATCTGCTTTCTTAGAAACTTATAATGCGGTAGATGATAAAGACGCTTGGTGGAATAAGATTGTTGCTATTGCCACAGATAAAGGCGTAAAAAATGGTGACGTGGCGATGAATTTGCGCGTTGCCTTAACGGGGCGTACAAATACACCAGACTTATATTCTATTATGCATGTAATGGGCGAAGAAAAAGTTATTAAGCGTATAAAGGACGTTATAAATGGTTAAAACAAAAAAAGTAGTTCGTGAAAAACTTAAAGCGGTTAAGTCTGATTCTAGGGGGAGTAGATTGCTTAGAATTTTGCAGGCAACTGGGTTGTTCCGCTGGGAAAGGCCTTCTACTAAATCAGAAGAAGTTTTAAATATCCTAACGCATGGTATCGGTATAGGCTTGGCAATTGCAGGGCTTACTTTGTTGGTCGTGTTTGCTGCGCTGGCAGGTAATGCTTGGGCTATTGTATCTTGTGCTATATTTGGCCTGACAATGTTCACATTATATTTTGGTTCGACTATGTGTCATGCAACAATCGGGCAAAAAAGTGAGTGCTTTTTTGAAGTGTGGGATAGCGTTGCTATATATGCTTTGATTGCAGGTACTTATACGCCGTTCTTATTAGTTAATTTACGTGGCTGGATTGGTTGGACTGTGTTCGGGATATTATGGGCAATCGTTATATTCGGGGCAATTATGAAAATCCGTAACCCAAGACAGCAACCAAAATGGATGGTCGCTTTATACCTTGTTATGGGGTGGACTTTGATTTTCATCCTGCCCGCAATGCTTAGAAGTATACCAGAACGTGGTTTATGGTTTATTCTGGCTGGCGGATTGTCTTATTCGCTGGGAGTCATATTCTATTTATGGCGCAAAATGAAGTACTCGCACGCAATATGGCACATCTTCGTTATAGGGGGAAGTGTATGCTTCTTCTTCGCTGTATTGTTCGGGTGCATTATCGATTTTTAAGTCTTATAAAAGTTGACTTATTTTAATAATAGTATTAACATATTTGTCAGCATGATAAAAAATATATTGTTCTTTATTACAACTACAACAACCCCTTTGGGGGTGTAGTTTCTATTTGCGATTTCTTCGCACAGTGCAATAATCAAAATAATCTATAAGTTTTAATTTATAAAAAAATAAAGGTTTTTATTATGTCTTATCCAATTGAAATGATACGCCACTCTTTGGCTCATGTTATGGCAGCAGCAGTAAAAAAATTGTATCCAGATGTTAAATTTGCTGGTGGTCCTGCTATTGAAAATGGTTTTTATTACGATTTTGATACAGAACATCGCTTTTCTGAAGAAGACTTTGAAAAAATAGAAAAAGAAATGCGTGATTTAATCAAATCAAATGGTAGATTCGAACAAAGAAATGTTGATTTAAATGAAGCAAAAGAAACTTTTGCAAATCAACCTTATAAAATGGAATGGTTAAATGAATATGATGCAGCAGGCGAGGCTCTGTCTATTTATACGTTCCGTGATTTCGTAGATTTGTGTCGTGGACCGCACGTTGAAAGTTCTAAGGATTTACCACGTGATGGGTTTAAAATTCGTAATGTTGCAGGTGCTTATTGGAAAGGTGATTCCAAAAATAAAATGTTGCAACGTATTTATGTAGATGCGTTTGCAAGCAAGGAAGAACTGGATCAGCATTTGAAGAATATGGAAGAAGCGGCTGCGCGTGATAACCGTAAACTTGGTAAAGATATGGACTTGTTCCATTTTGAACCAGATTATGCACCAGGGGCAGTGTTCTGGCATGATAAGGGATATAAGATTTATCGTAAATTGATTGAATATATCCGCGGTCGTCAGGAAAAAGCAGGGTACTTAGAAATTTCTACACCAGCTGTTATGGATCGCTCTTTGTGGGAACGTAGCGGTCACTGGGCAAAGTACGGTGAACATAATTATTCTGGAAAAACGCAAGATGGTAAAACGTTCTGTGTAAAGCCTATGTCTTGCCCTGGTGGAATGCTTGTGTTTGGTCAGGGGATTAAGTCTTATAAAGATTTACCTATGTATTTGGCTGAATTCGGAAAAGTAAATCGTTATGAAGCGGCAGGTGGTTTGTCCGGATTAATGCGCGTTCGTGAATTTACTCAAGATGACGCACATATTTTCTGCACAGAAGAACAGTTGGAAGAAGAAGTTGTTAAAATACTGCGCTTCATTAAAGATATTTATGGCAAGTTTGGGTTTGATAAGATTTCTATGAAACTTGCAACACGTAAAGAATCTGAATTCCGTATTGGTTCCGATGAAGTTTGGGATAAAGCAGAAGGCGCTTTAAAGCATGCTTTGGACGCAAATGGTATCGAATATGAAATTGCAGAAGGTGATGCAGCTTTCTATGGACCAAAAATTGATAACTATCTGAAAGATTCTATGGGACGTACGTGGCAGTGTGGTACGGTTCAATTGGATATGAACTTGCCTGAACGCTTTGATTTGTCCTATATCGGTGAAGATGGTGAAAAGCATCGTCCGATTATGCTACATCGTGCTATGTTGGGCTCTATTGAACGCTTTATGGGGATTTTGTTGGAATCAACAGGGGGAAATCTTCCTTTGTGGTTGTCACCAGAACCTGTTGTTGTGACACCAATTTCTGAAAAGTTTAAAGACTATGCGCTGGAAATTGTTAATGAGTTGCGTGAAGCAGGTGTTTATTGTCGTGCAGATTTGCGTGATGAAAAAGTTAACTATAAAATTCGTGAATTGTCTTTGGCCAAGACACCAATTATTGCAGTAGTTGGTGAAAAAGAAGCCGCAGATAAAATGGTGACTCTGCGTCGCTTGGGTGTTGAAAAGCAAGAAACAATACCTTTGGCAGAATTTATAGAGCAGATGAAAAATGCTATAAAAATGCCCGCTTAAATAAAAATATGGCGCACATATCTGTGCGCCTTTATAATGTAATATTATAATTTTTTAACAGAAAGGAAAATAGATGAGAAAAATTGTTTTTGTTTTATGTGTTTTGACTGTTCCTATGCTTGTGTCCGCGTGTGCAAGAAAGTGCGAAACAGAACCTATTGTCGAAGAAAATCATAAACTTATTGTGCCACCAAATTTCGGTCAAATGCCAAAATAAGGTGCTTTTTTAGTTATATATTCTTTGTTATGTCGTATTTTTTATGATATAATTACGGCAAAGAACAAATGGGAGAATCCTGATGAATAATGATGATAACTTGGATTTATTAGATTTAAATGATGATGCAGATAGTTTGGATACATTGCCAGAAGCGTCACCGTTTGCGGCACCCAGACCCAAAAAACCGTGGTTGTTATTGGCGGTTGGTGTGTTGGTAATAGTTTTGGCTACTTATATCATTATTCGTGTGATAGGTGGTGATTCTTCTTCGTCGATAGAGGTTGATTTGGATGCGCCAGCAGTCATTGTTGATGGTGAAAACGCAATGCCTGTTGATTTAAAACCTGCGCCAACACCAGTAAGTGTTGAACCAAATGCACCGATAATTGTACCAGAACAAAAACCTGTTGTTCAACCGGTGGCGCAACCTGCGAAAGTTGCCCCAACACCACAACCGAAACCTGTTGCGCAACCTGAACCTGAAAGAGTTGGGACACCTGTTCGGGTCGTAGAAGATAGAAAAGAAGTGACTTTTAATCCTGATAAACCTGCCGCGCAGAAGCCAGTTGCTAAAACTAATGCTAAACCTGCGGCAAAACCAGCAGCAAAGAAAACTGTTGCAAAACAGCAGGTGGCACCAAAAGGTAGTTGGTATGTCCAGTTCGGTTCTTACAGTACTCGTGCATTGGCAGAATCTGCACAGCGTAAGATTCAATCTGCTCATCAAGGCTTGTTTGCAGGAAAGCAGTTCGTTATCTTGGCCGCGGTGTTGCCTAATGGAACAACAACTTATAGATTGCGTATAGCGTTCTCTACATCAGCAGAGGCAAATGGTTTTTGCCGTAATGCAAAATCTGATGGTTTAGACTGTTATGTCGCAAAATAAAAAAATAAAAGGTGTTATAAATGTTTGGACGTTTTGGTTGGGCTGAAATACTTGTTATAGTCGTATTGGTTTTGATTTTGTTCGGTCATAACAAAATACCAGGTATGATGAAAAATTTAGCAGATGGTATCAATATCTTTAAAAAAGAATTAAAAGATAAGGATACAAAGAGCAAACAAAATAATGCAGATGATGAAAAAGTAGAAAAGTCTGTTAAAGTAAAAGCAAGAAAAACAGTCGCCAAAAAGAAAACGACAAAAGCAACTAAAAAATAATAAAAAATACACCGATTATGTCGGTGTTTTTTTCAAAGTATTAGTAAAAAACGACCGCAATTTTGCGGTCGTTTTTTGCTTATTTTCTTTTTTCGTATTCTTCTTGTTCTTCTATGGTCATTGTTGCCAATGGACGTGCAAGCATACGTGATAGACCAATTTCTTCGCCTGATACTACGCTGTAACCAAATGTGCCATTTTCAATTCTTTCCAATGCACTATTGATTTTCTTTAATAAATTATTATCTCTTTCAGACATGCGTAAGTTCATAGTAATATCTTGTTCCGCAGTTGCATTGTCAGAATCGTCACCCACACCAGCACTTTCGTTTTTTTCTGCAAGCCTTACTGCGCTTAATACAGAATCACTGTCGTGCAACAATTCTTCTTTTTGTGCAGTTAATATCTGATAAAAATATGCTAACTGTTCTGGACACATATACGGTTCAGATTTTTTCGGTACATATTTCGGTGGTAGTTCTATGTTCTTATAATTTTTTTCTGCCATCTTTAGGCTCCTTGTAATTCCTTTACCCAATCTATTAATGTTTCTTCATCCATTAATCCTGTGCGTGCTTCTACTAGTTCACCTTTGCGGAAAGCCAGAACGCTTGGAATGCTGCGAATTCCGAACTTTGCAGGTGTACGTCTGTTAGATTCATCTATTTCAAATTTTACGAATTTTACATCAGGTAATTTTTCTGAGGTTGCTTCAAATATAGGGCCAAACATGCGGCATGGACCACACCAAGACGCCCAAAAATCAACCAATGTTATACCATCCCCTAAAAGAGAATCAAAGTTCGCGTCGTTTGCATGTTCTAAAGACATCTTTTTCTCCTTCTTTATTGATATTTTTCACGAGTGTATTATAATCAAGCCAAAATGCAAGAGAAATCACAAAATGAATAAAATCATATACTTAGATGCAGCAGCTAGTGCTTTAAAACCGGAATCTGTTATAAAAACTGAAATGGATTTTCTGCGCGATTCATATGCTAATGCAGGGCGGGGAATTTGCGCGCGTGCGATTGCGGTTGACGATAAAATTGCTAATGCTCGTAAAAAAGTTGCAGATTTTATAGGTGCTAAAGCGCCAGAGCAAATTGTTTTTACTTCTGGTACAACAGACGGTATGAATCGAATCTCAAGAATAATTAATGATTCAGTTTCAGGCGATTCTTTAAAAAATAAAACTATAATGGTATCGGATTTGGATCATCATTCTGCACGCTTGCCGTTCGAGGTTTTGCGGGATTCTATTGCATGTAAAATAATTTTGTGCCCATTAGATTCAGACTATAATTTGACAGAGTCTGATTTACCTAAAGCCGATGTTTTTGTGATTACTGCTATGTCTAATGTTTTGGGGGGACCACAAAATGTTGCTGGTTTGGTTGCGGCAGCACGTAAAAAAAATCCAGATGTCATTACAATTGTTGACGTGGCGCAATTTATAGTACATGAAAAAATTGATGTACAAAAATGGGACTGTGATTTTATGTGTTTTTCTGCGCATAAAATAGGCGCAGATACAGGTCTGGGTGTGATGTATATTAAAAATCCTGAACGTTGGATTTTACCTGATAAATTTGGTGGTGGAATGGTTGCTAGAATAAAGGGTATCGCAGTAAATAATGACTATTCTTTGCAATGGGAACCTGCGCCAGCTAAGTTTGAAGCAGGGACTTTACCTATAACACAAATTATCGGATTACCAGCGGCAATTGACTATCTTGAAAAAAATCGACCTAATTTAGATTTGATAAAATATTTATATGATGAGTTATCAAAAAATAAAAAGATAAAAATAATTACAAAACGAGATGCGGCTTTATTAACTTTTGTTGTTGATGGTATGCATGTTTTGGATTTCGGAGCTTTGGTTGGTTCCGCTGGTGTTTGTTTGCGTGTTGGAAATATGTGCGCAGGATGGGTTCATAAGTTATTAGATATTCCTGGTTCGATTCGTATTTCTGTTGGTCCTTGGAATACTATGGATGAAATGCGTCAGGTAGTTGATTTAATAAATAGTATAGTGAAATAAAATTATGTTATCTAAAGAAGATGTTATAAACGTTTTAAAAAATATTTATGACCCAGAAATACCTGTTAATATCTGGGACTTGGGGTTGATATATGATATCTCCATTGATGAAAAGGAAGTTGTTATAACAATGACTTTTACAAGTCCTACTTGTCCTATGATGGAAGAATTATTAGCGCAGGTCAGGGAAAGTGTTGCTGGTGTTGCAGGAAGGCTTGGGGTTCGTGTTGAATTGGTTTGGGACCCACCTTGGGATTTATCGCGAATGTCAGAAAAAGCGCGCCTGGATTTAGATTTAACAGAGCAGGGATGGTGATTATGCAATATGCAGAAATGAAAAATCTTTTATCTATGATATCTGACCCTGTTGAAAAACTAGAAATGGTTATGGATTTCGGAAAACAGATGCAACCAGTTCCAGAAAGTGCAATTTGTCATGAAATTATAGGTTGTGCATCATATGCAGAAATATGTATCGATGGGAATAATTTTTATGGCAGAGCCGATTCGGCTTTGGTTAGTGGAATAGTTGCTATTATTACCGCCATGGTTGATGGAAAAACACCTGATGAGATAAAAAAACTTGATTTAGAATCCGAATTTTCTAGTTTAAATATAAATTTAGGTACAGGTAGATTAGGTGGGGTTAATTCAATGATTCGTTTTTTGAAAAATTTGTGATAAAATTGCATAAAATCATATTTAAGGCGGACGGGAATGGGTGAAGACGAGAAAATGTTTCAAATTGGTTTGTGGGCGTTCGTGTTAGTTGCTGTTCTGGCAGCGGTTTTGCAGGTATGTTATAGAACGCAAAATCGAGCAAGAAATAGAATTAGAGCAGAAATTGTACAAACTCAACAAGAAATTGCTGTGGCACAGGCTAATTTTGCTTCTTATGTCAGACCCGAAATTTTAAGAAATTTGGTGGTTTCTGTCGCACCAAAGTCCGAAGTTATAAGTTTTCATAAGTCTATTTCTATTAACGATTTACCAAATAGAGAAGCACAAGAATAAATGTTCGAAGTAGGAAAGGATATTTTTAAAAGGGGATTTAAAGGATTCGTTGCAGATGCTACTGCACGTGGTCGATTGCGCTTTATATATTCTTTATTTATTATTGCTTTTTTAATATTTACTGTGCGTACTTTATGGCTAGGAATACAAGGAACGGACAGATCTAGACTTGCAGGGGCAGATGCAGAATGGACCGCAAAACGGGCAGATATAATTGATAGAAATGGTGATATCCTTGCTAAAAATATTATGTCGGGGCATATAACTTTGCGCCCCCAGGCTGTAAAAGATAGAGATAAAGTTGCTGCGACAATTCATCAAGCTTTACCTTATCAATATTCTTTGGCAGATGCTTTGAAACTGGTTAATTCTTCTCGTAAATTCGTCTATCTGAAAAAATATGCAAGTGATGCACAACGTAATATTATTGCACAGGCAAAATTGCAGGGATTAGAAATTGAACCTGTACAAACACGTCGTTATCCAAAACGCAGATTGTTTTCGCATGTAATAGGTTTCGTCGGAAATGATGGACATGGATTAGAAGGTGCAGAAAGAGTTTATGATGATTATTTAAGTGAAAACCAAGACCCTTTACAACTATCTTTGGACGCGCGAATCCAGTCTGTATTCTATGAACAATTATCTTTTGCTATGCAGAAATATCAAGCAAAGGCTGCTATGGGATTGCTGATGAATTCTCGTACTGGCGAGATGATTGCTATGGTTTCCTTGCCCGATTTTGACCCAGAAAATATTAGTTTGGATCCTGCAACAAATAGAATGTTTAAACCAATGCGCGGTGTGTTTGAAATGGGGTCCATATTTAAAGTATTTAATACCGCTATGGCTATGGAAAACGGCATAAATAAAGAATATTATATCGCGGAACCTTTTAAAATACCTGATAAGTTCGGACGTACCGCAGCAAAAATAGGTGATGTAAGAAGTTTTAAACCACCTCGTCCTAATCTGACAGTCGAAGAAATTATGTTGCATTCATGTAATGCTGGTAGTGCACAAATTGCTTTGGATTTGCCAGATGGAACGCAGAAAGAATTTTTTCATCGTATACATTTGGACGAACCTTTAAAACTGGAATTTGGAACAACAGAAAGACCTTTGATGCCGGCAAAGTGGGGACCTGTTGAAAAGGCAACTTTGTCTTTCGGACATGGTATTTCTGTGACGCCTATGCATTTGTTGTTGGCTGTGAATTCTATGACAAATGGCGGAATTTATATTTATCCAACCTTATTAAAAAGAAATGTCGGGGTTGTCAAAGGAGAACGTGTTTTATCTGATGAAATATCCGCTCGTCTGCGTGCAATAATGTTGCGTATCGCAGAAGAAACAAGTGGTAAGCAGGCAAGAATTGCAGGAATACAAATTGGTGGTAAAACGGCAACGGCAGAAAAGTATGTTAACGGTAAAGTTGACCATAAAAGAAATTTAACCGCGTTTGCAGGAATCTTTCCGGTTGCGGCACCTCAGTATACTATTCTGGTAATATTAGATGAACCTAAGGGAACAAAAGAATCTTTTGGGTTAAGAACTGCGGCATGGAATGCGGTACCAACCGCGGGAAAAATTCTTGATAGTATACTGCCATTGCTATTTGAATAGTTTTTGATTATAATTATTTACGATAATAAAAAAAGAGTATAGCGTGAGAAATATAGTAGATAAGTCCATGCTTGGAAAAGTATGGACGACGGCAGCGTATTTAGGTGAAGAAGAATCTTTATGTCAAGTAGATAACTTATTACAGAGAGTGCTGGAAAATCGTGGAATCTGTGGGGATGTCGCCGTAAAGAATTTTTTAAATCCGTGCATAAAAGAATATATGCCAGATCCTTCGTGTTTAATTGATATGGATGTTGCTGCAAAGATAATAGCAGATAGCATTTTAAATAAGGAAAAAATTGCAATATACGGTGATTATGATGTCGATGGAATTACTTCAACTGCAATTTTTGTAAAGTATCTGCGCTCATTGGGGGCGGATGTGGTTTGGCATTTACCAACTCGTGAAGGAGAGGGCTATGGGTTAAATCTTGCTGCAATAGATGAAATCGCTGCACAAGGGGTAAAACTTTTAATCACTGTTGATTGTGGAATAAGTGGGGTTGATGAAGTTGCTCATGCAAGAAAATTGGGGTTGCGTGTAGTTGTGACTGATCATCATTCACCAGATAATGTTTTGCCAAGTGCAGATGCTGTTATCAATCCTAAACGGGAAGATGATACATCTGATTTGTCCTATTTGGCAGGAGTGGGTGTCGCTTTCTTGGTTTTGGTTGCGTTACGTAGAGAATTAAAATCGCGTAAAGTCGATTCGGATTTGCACGAAAAATTAGAAAACACAAATCTTATGAATTATTTGGATTTGGTCGCCTTGGGTACGATTTGTGACACGATGCCTTTAATAGGATTAAATAGGGCTTTTGTTGCAACCGGACTAAAAGTTTTGGGTTTGCGTAATAATTTAGGCTTGCGTGTGTTAATGGATGTTGCAGGAATTAAAAAAACTTCTGTATATGCAGCAGGCTTTGCTTTGGGACCGCGATTGAATGCCGCGGGAAGACTTGATTCAGCGTCGCCGGCACTGGAATTATTGTTGACAGATAATCCGCTTGTCGCACAAGATTTGGCACAGAAATTGCATTCTATGAATCAAGAAAGAATTGATATTCAAAATGCAATTATGTTATCGGCAACTGATATGGCTAAAAAATGCTGTGATAGTGGTCATTGTAGTTTGTTCATTTGCGGAGATAATTGGCACGGCGGTGTCATGGGAATTATAGCAGGAAGGTTAAAGGATAAATATAATCTTCCTTCTTGTGTTGCTACGCGCTGTGACGGTGTGATAAATGGCTCCGGACGTTCTATACCAGGGGTCGATTTAGGTAAAATTATTCATGATGCTCTGGCAGAAGGAATAATTACAGAAGGTGGTGGACACGCAGCAGCAGCAGGTTTTTCTCTGGCTGCAGATAAAGAGAGCTTGTTCTGCGACTTTTTAGAAAAAGCGGTGAAGGAACAATTAAATGGTGAAATGCCTCATCAGGAAGTTGTGGTTGATGCAGAGTTGGATGCCGGTAGCGCAAATTTAAAACTTGTTCATAAAATGGCGGCGTTGGAACCTTTCGGACAAGGTAATCCCGAACCGACATTGGTATTATATGGGGCTACCATTAGATATGCTAGTGTCATGGGAAATGGTTCTCATTTGCGTGGTGCTGTTGGAACAAGTAATGGTAACCAACTATCTTTTGTAGGGTTTAATTTAGTCGGAACGCCGGTCGGGGATTTTTTACTGGACGAGGCAAACGTAAACACTAAAATAATGATGTTGGGTAAATTAAAAGAAAACGAATATAATGGTCGGGTTAGTGCTCAGTTCGTTTTAGAAGATATTGCTATATAAATGAAGAAGAGTTTAAAAGATTTTATAGAAATTTTAAAAAGTGCGAAATCTATCGCAATTGCAGGACATAAAAACCCTGATGGGGATTCACTGTGCTCGGTTCTGGCTTTGGCAAGGTTAATACGTTTGAATTTTGATAAAAATCCTGTATGTGTATATGATGGTAATATACCCGATTGTTTAGACACTGTGCCAGATAGAGATAAAATTTCATATTTTGAACATGTTAATTATTCAAAGAAATTTGATGTCGCTATATTATTGGACTATGGAACAGAAAATCATATCGGTGGATTTAATACTTTTATAAAAAATGCAAAATCTGTAATAGAAATAGACCATCATAAAAATGATGCACCCGTTGCAGATATTTGTATTGATGATGAAAATGCTTCTTCGGTTGGTGAAATACTATATAAAATTATTCATGCCTTAAAATGGAAGACAGATGATGCTGTTTTAGAACTACTGGCAACTTCAATAATAACTGATACAGGACATTTTAAATATGTGCGTACAGGTACACCTTTAAAAATAATGGCAGAACTTGTCGATACAGGCGTTGATATAGAACATATATCAAATGCATTGAGTAATAAACCTAGAAAAACTGTTGTGACAGAAGCAGGTGTTGCTTCGCGGGCGGAATTCTTTTACCACAATCGCTTAGCAGTGGCAATAGTAGGAGCAGACGATTATAAAAATTTAGATGGTCGTGGTGATACTGTTTTGAATATTTTAGGACAGATAAAAGGCGTTGAATATATCGTTTTATTAAAACGTCAGAAAGAAAATCAAACAGGTGTTTCGATAAGAAGTAAGACTAAACCTATAGAACATATCGCAGTTGCGTTAGGTGGTGGTGGACATTCTCATGCCGCAGGTGCAGTAGTTCAAGATAATATTGATAATGTTTATAAGAAAGTAGTGGAGTTATTTAAGGGGGTAAAATGAGAAAACTTTTATCTTTTTTATTCTGTGCTTTTTGCTTTTTTGATGCTTATGCGGCAGTAGATAATGCGCTGGTAAGTTCTGCTGAAAAATATCTAAATTCTATAACAGGACTTTCTGGTAATTTTACTCAAACGGCAAATGGAAAACAGGAAAATGGTACTTTTTCTATGCTGCGCCCAGGTAGAGTGCGTTTAGATTATAATAATATGCCTGTACAATTAATAGCAGATGGAAAAGATTTATATTTCTTTGATAAGTCCTTGGACCAGATTACAACGGTGCCATTGACAAGTACGCCCGCAGGAATCCTGATTAGAAGCAATATAGATTTAAAAAATGCTGATATAAATGTTTATGAAACAAATTCTGGTAAAAATACTTTCTCTTTAAAAATGAATTTAAAAGGGCAAGAAGGATTGGGAAATATGACAGTCGTTTTTGATAAAAGCCCGGTAAAATTAAATTCTTGGACTGTGGTCGATGCAACTGGTGCAAAAACTGATGTCGCTTTTTCTGGGTTGAAAACAAAAACCGATTTCGGTAAAGATTATTTTCAAATTCAAAGACATAAAACCGTCAGCACAAGTGGTGGCGATTCGTTCTACGATTAAAAATGTTTGGGATAAGTTGGGCAGAATTTTTAGTTATTGTATTAGTTGGGGTTCTGGTAATCCCTGCGCGTATGTGGCCCGATGTCGCAAAGTTTTTAGCGAGAATAGTTAGTTTTATTCGTAATATGATTTGGAAAATTTCAGATGCTTCTGAAAGACTTAAACAACAAATTGATTTAGAAAAACCGATAGATGAAATTTTAAGAACTACAACAGATGATGTTTTGGCAGATTTTTCTACGCCAATAAAAAATTTGAAAAAAACTCCTAAGAAGACAATTAAAACAAAAATTCTAAAAAAGCAAAAAGGTAAAAAAGAAAAATGAAAAAAATGACTTTGGGTCAACATTTTTCTGAACTACGTAGTCGTATCTTGTGGACATTTTGTGTGTTCGCAATTGCATTGTGTGTGGGATGGTATTTGTCTCCTTGGTTGCAGGAGTTTTTAACGCTTCCTTTGTTAAAAGTTTGGCCAGATGGTGCGCTTTTATATACCGGTGTTGCAGATGGATTAATGATTCGTTTTTCTTTGTCTGTTTTGTTCGCTTTATTCATATCTACGCCCTTTGCTTTGTGGCAGATATGGGCGTTCGTTGCACCTGGACTTCATAAGAGTGAAAAAAATGTGATCTGGCCGATTTTAATTTTTTCACCAGTTCTTTTTTTGCTGGGTGTAGCATTCGCTTTCTATATTTTATTCCCTTTCGTATTCGGGTTCTTTATAGAATTAAATCAATCCGCACCTGTGCCGTCGGTTGTCTTGCCTGTCGCAAAAGACTATTTGTCTTTCGCAATCGGGTTGCTTAAAGTTTTTGGACTGGCTTTTCAATTACCTTTGATTTTGGTCCTGTTAAATAGAATAGGGGTGTTATCAAAAACGCGCGCAATTAAAATGCGTAGATATGCAATCGTCTTTATCGTGATTATTGCAGCAGTTTTAACGCCACCAGATGTTGTTTCACAGGTGTTATTGGCTTTGCCAATGTGGGCTTTGTTCGAATTAAGTATTCTTTTTATGAAGTCTGACAATGACAAACAGAATGCTTAGATTGTTTATTTAATTGATTTTTTGTGATATAATTAGCGTGTGAAAAAAATCAATTTATTTTTTATCGGACTTTGTTCGTTGGCTGTTTCTGCGTGCGATTTACAGCCAAAAATTGTTGCTTTGCCGGATACTGTCGGTGAATTTATTTCTGCGCGTTATCCTGCTTTGTTGGCGGATCCGAATACTCAACCGGAGATTTATAATTCTGCAGCAATTGATTATGGTGTTTATGCTTCTCCTAATCTGTACGGTTCCGTTGAAAGTTCTGATTATGTAGAATATGCAAGTGTAAATGATTATATTGTACCACCACAATATGAAGATTCTATGGCGGCTTCAATGTATGGTACGGTGTCAGAATCTTCTGTAAGTGTTGATTATGGTGCGCCTATATCTGATGATACTGTTGTAGTCGCGTCAACACAGGAAGAGTATTTAACTGTGCCTATGTATGGTGGTATGACGACTGTTCAAACAGATAAAGAAATTATTGTCGCAGCTGGTGACACTTTGTATTCTTTGGCTAAAAAATATAATGCAACAACAGATGAAATTGCAAAGTTGAATAATCTTTCAGAACCTTATGCTCTTTCTGTGGGACAAAAGTTAAAAGTACCAACAAAAGTTGAAACAAATACAGTACAAACTGTTTCTTTGCCTGCTGCAGAAGTACCAGTAAAGCAGACAACTACGCGTGTGGAATTAGATGAGATTACTGTAGGAGCAGGGGATACTTTATATTCTATATCTCGTAAATATTCTGTTCCTGTAAATGATTTGGCGGTAATGAATAATTTGTCCGCACCGTTCGTTTTGTCGATAGGACAGAAATTAAAGGTGCCTGATTTAAGTAAAGCGCCTGTGCGTACAGCAACTGCTGCAACGACAAGCACTGTTTATGGAACTACACCAGTATCTTCGCCGGTTACAGAAAAAACGCAATCTACGTCTAAAACTACTGTTGCGACAGCAAAACCGAAAGAGAAAATATCATCTGACCCGACAAAGAAATTACCTTCGATTAGCGCAAGGTCTTCGTCAAAATTCTCGTGGCCTGTTCGCGGAAAGATTCTGTCTAATTATGGTGCAAAGTCTGGTGGGTTATTTAACGATGGTATAAATATAGGCGCAGCCAAAGGAACAGCGGTCAAGGCTGCTGAAAACGGTGTTGTTGCTTATGCTGGTAATGAAGTAAAGGGGATGGGAAATTTAATAATTATCCAGCATTCAGGAGGTTGGATGACTGTTTATGCGCATATGGATTCTATGGTTGTTCGTCGTGGAACAAAGGTTTCTGTCGGACAGAAAATAGGTACCGTTGGTGCAACAGGTAAAGTTGATGAACCTCAATTACATTTCGAAATAAGAAAAGGTACAAAGGCATATAACCCATCTTCTTATTTAAAGAAATAATTTTATAAAAAATAAACCGCATATGCGGTTTTTATTTTGGTGGGCGCGCAGGGATTCGAACCCTGGACCCACTGATTAAGAGTCAGTTGCTCTACCAACTGAGCTACGCACCCGGGTCCCTTTGTTTTATTTTTTTTTAACCGGGTTGATTATAGACTCTTTTTCCGTAAATGCAAGGCTTTTCTGGATGCACTGTTGGAAATTTAAGGTATCCATACCTATACAATCTTTTTTTTCTCTTTGATAGAATCACGGTGTTGACATGAACTTTCTATTAAAACTTAAAAGGAGAGAAAATGAAAAAAGTTATTATATCAACATTGGCTGTGTTGATTGCTTGCCCAGCGTTTGCAGGACCTGGATATCAACAGAGAAACAGCAGTTGGCAATTGTTTGGTTTAGACCCTTATATCGGTATACGTGGCGGGGCAAGTTATTCTAATTTAAATTATAATTATAACGATACCAAAGAAACTATGAGTGATATGGTTTTCCAAGGTAGAGCTGCGATGGGTTTGGAAATCTGTGATACTGTTCGTTCAGAAATTGAATGGTCTATTTACAGCAAAGCAAAAGATACAGCAGATTTCGGTAGTATTACAGATGTAGAAGTCGAAACAAAAATGCAGACTTTGTTGTGGAATATGTACTGGGAAATCGGCGGTTATCAAATTGTTCGTCCTTTTGTAGGTGTGGGTGCTGGTGCCGCTTTTACAGATGTTAAACATATAGTCCCTGATGTCGGACATCATAGCGAAAGTAAAACTCGTTTCTCTGCAATGGGAACAATGGGGATAACTTTTGATATGGAACGTTTCGCAATCGATTTGGCAGCGCGTTATAACTATGTAGACGTTGAATCTGGATTGCATAACTTTGGTGGTGATGTAGGTATTAGATTTATGTTCTAAGGTGTCTTACTATCCCGTGATTCCACGGGATAGATTTTTTATCTATGTTTCAGATGTTTAATCGCTTAGGGAAACCGGCGATTTTATTTTGTTGTATGTACATGAAATCTGGCCTTTTTGTGTTTTGTGTCCTATGCATTTAATATATAAAAATTGATATCATTTAATTGTAAAAGTATGGAGGTTATTATGGCAAAAGCAGGTAAAAGTACAATCAAACGTAAACCAGCAAACACAAATGTTTATATGATAGGTTCTGGTATCGGTACCTTATCGGCAGCAGTATATTTAATTAGAGATGCCAAGGTGCCCGGTAAAAATATTCATATATTTGAAACACTTGACGTAGATGGTGGAAGTTTAGATGGAGCAGGTGACGCAAGTAAAGGATATATGATACGAGGTGGACGTATGTTAAATATACCTACTTATGAATGTTTGCAAGATATTATGACTAGTATTCCATCAAAAGAATTCCCAAATATAAGTATGGAAGAAGAATTCTTAGAATTTAATGAAGAATTTAAAACCTATTCAAGGGCGCGACTTGTAAAACGAGATGGTACAAAAGTTGATGTAACAAAAATGGGCTTTTCTACACAGGATAGAAAAGAAATGGAAAAATTAATTTTATTAGAAACTGAAAAGTCTTTGGGCGCAAAGAAAATAGAAGATGTTTTCGGAAAACATTTCTTTAAGACAAATTTCTGGCTTATGTGGCAAACGACTTTCGCTTTTCAACCATGGTCAAGTGCTGCAGAACTGCGTCGTTATATGATACGGTTTATGCATGAATTTCCTCGTATACATACTTTGGCAGGTGTTGCAAGAACTGCTTATAATCAACATGATTCGATTGTAAAACCTATTGTCGATTGGTTGCGTGAAAAAGGTGTACAAATTACTTTTAAAGCGACTGTAAATGATATTTCTTTTGTTAAATTGCCCAAGGGAGAAATTGTTGCTGATAAAATTACTTATAACCATTCTGGTAAAAATAAATCTATAACAATAGAACCAAAAGATTTGGTCTTTTTTATAAATGGTTGTATGACAGATAATTCTGATGAAGCAGGAATGGATACTATCGCGAAGTATAAAAAAAATGATATGCCTCCATCTTTTGAGTTATGGGAAAAAATAGCAGAAGGTAGACCAGAATTTGGAATCCCCGAAGTTTTCTATGGAAACCCAGATGAAAGTATGTGGATGTCATTTACTGTCACAATAAACAAAAATCCAAAATTATTAAATTATATTCAAGAGTTTTCTAGAAATCATCCTGGTAGCGGTGCTTTGATGACTTTCAAAGATTCTGCGTGGCGCTTATCAATAGTAGTGGCGCGTCAACCACATTTTAAAAATCAACCATTGGATACTCAAATATTCTGGGGGTATTCTTTGAATATGTTTGTAAATGGTGATTATGTTAAAAAGCCTATGTATAAATGCACCGGACGTGAGATAATGACAGAACTTATGGGGCATTTACAAATACCTAAAAAAGAACAGGCTGATATGATGCGCGGTCTTATTTGCAGGACTTCGATAATGCCTTATATTGATTCTCAGTTCCAACCAAGAAGACTTGGTGACAGACCTTTGGTAAATCCGAAAGGATACGAAAACTTTGCCTTTGTTAGTCAATTCGCAGAAGTGCCAGATGATGTAGTTTTTACTATGGAATATTCTGTTCGTGCCGCACAAAGAGCAGTTTATTATTTAATGGGGCTTGATAAAGAATTAACACCAGTAAGTAAACATCAATATGCACCAAAGGTTTTATTAGATTCTTTCTTTAAATTGCATAGCTGAAATAAATAAAAGCCCTTTATAAAGGGCTTTTATTTATTTGTTTTAGGCTAATTTTGCTAACGCCATTTTCCCTAAAAAGCCTTCTTCTATTGAACTAAGTTGAGATGTCATCCCTTCATTTAATTCGTTGTCGTTTAATAGTTCTTCTAGCCTAGAAATTATATTTTCGCACAATTTTACTAGATTCTTATCTATTAATTTCGGATTCAATAAATCTGCCTTTAATGCTTTTTTATTGTCTGCCGCCATAAAATAGCACTCTGCAATATTGTCTACCCAAGTATCGATATCTTCTGTAAGTCTGTCATATAGTAGATGGGGGGAATATTTATCTGTTGTCCAGTGGTTTAATTTACACGCATATTTGAATGCAATTAGGTGTTGCATAAGTTCGTACATAGTATCTCTCCTTTGTTGCAATCATTAAGTTAGCAAGATTTAAAATAAACAGTTATAGGACTGTATTCAAAATTGTGCTATGTGCATGATTTCTGCCTTTTCCTAGGGATTCAAACCTGACGAAAATTGAATAAAAATATTGTACTATTGTTTCTGTAACCATAAGGAAAAAAAGGAGAACTTTATGAAAAACTTATTGAAAAAATTATTAGTGCTTTCCTCTGTTTTGGGGGTGGCTGTTCTATTGTCTGGTTGTACAGGGTGCGGGCAAAAAAATATGCGTCATCCTCAGCAAAGACAGATGCAACAAAATCAAAAACCGGAAATGGTCGTTTTTTATCAAACATATGAAGATGCTGATATAACAAAAGTTCATGCTAAAATGTATACTCATAGTAGTCATGGCGGGGAATCAAGAATGGGGTATATCAAGTTTAATGAAACAGATGCCGGCTTGAAAATGGATGTAGATTTGAAAGATTTGCGCCCAGGTGTAACATATACTATGAAAATATATCAATGTGAAAAATGTTCTTCTGGTATGTGCTGCAGCAATACAAGTCTTGCATCAGATTTGCCAACTTTACGTGTTGAAAAACCGGGAAGATTGGAAGAGTCTTTCATATTACGTGGCATTAATGCGGGTCAATTAAATAATGCAAAAATATACTTGGAACGAGATGGTGGATATAAAGCCGCATGGGGTACTTTGGAAAAGGGTATGATGCTATAACGTGTTGTTTATACCGAAAAAAAAGAACTCTGTATCAGAGTTCTTTTTTTATAATTTACTTTAAGAAAAAAATCTTATGTGCTAATCTGTACCATTGTGGAGATTAAGAGATTTTTTACTGTGTTGTGTTTAACGCATTGTTTGTTTTATAACAATGCTGCTTTTTCATATGTAATAAACGAGTATGAATATGGGCAAAAATTAGATCTTTTGGAAAATACTATTGTTACAGAAAACGCGCTTGTTGATGTGACGAATATAAATATTGTTAATTCAATTTTTGTCGCTAATAGTGGAGAACTGTTTGGAAATATAAATGTTGCGGATGGACGTGTTTTACATATCCAAAATATGGGTAAGGTGAATGCTAATTTTAGACTTGGTGAAAGTTCAAGAATTGTTCAGGTCGTTTATACGGATAAAGATTTTAATTCTATTGGGTTAAATAGTGGATACGATTTATTAATAAATAATTCAGAATCTTTGTCTTTAAGTTCTGTAATTAATTTTGGTGCAACTGCAGACAAAATAATTTTTTACGACTCTGTATTGAAGTTTGATGGCTTAATGCTTTTGCGAAGAAATAATATAAATGAAACTAAAATTGAAATAGTAGGTGATGTAATTGTTTATGCGAATTCTGTTGACGAGATTTTAAATAAACCTATTTTGTCGAATGTATCTGGGGAAGGAAGTGTGTCTTTTTATGTGGATGGACTTGATGATTTGTTTGTTGTCGAGTCTTATGTTAAAGATGGTCATGTGTATGGAAAACTTGTTAGAGAAACTGATTATTCGAAAATTCTCAAAAATAAGACAGGGGACTTTCTTGATAATTTAAGAAGTAATACTCCTGACGATAAATTATTTAGTGCTTTGGATGGCGCTTCTGATAGAACAGAATTAGAAAATGTTATGAAGAATTCTGTAAAATTAAATCCTATGAATTTAATGAATTCGATTCGGATTTTTAATAGTTTTCAGGGGTTGAATATATCTTCAAATGATTCAGACTTAGATATTGAACCTATTTATATGTTTTCTGATGATTTTTATTCTTATGGAATAAATGCTCGTTTGAATTTCTCTTTGTCAGATAAAATGAATGTCGCTATATCTGGATATGGCGCAAGATTAGAATTATCTGATTATATAAATGAATTCTCGTCTTGTTTATATGGGGCTAGTTTTAGGTTAAATTATGATAATGCTTTATTTATGTTGGATGGGGTTGCAGGACTTACAGTTGCTAAGTTTGATGTAGGCGCTGTCTTTGATGGAAACAACATAGAAAATAATCCAAGTGGTGTTTCTTATTATTTTACAACTAATATTGGGCATGCTTTTAACATAATAGAAAATTTAGATTTTATTCCTTTTGTTAATATCGGTTTTGATTATGTTTCTGTTATGAGTTTGTCTGATATAGATTTTGTAACAGGTATCGGTTCAGATATAAAATTTAAATTAAATGATTTTGATATTAAATATGATTATGGATTACGGTTTCGTATGTTGACATCGGGTCAAATGTCTGCCGCATTTCGTGTAAATATTTTATCACCGTTTGATAGGGCAGGCGGTAATGTAGAAATTGCGACTATATATGATGAAATGGGTGTTTCGTATAATCTTAGGTTAGGGGCAACTATAGAATTTTAGTTAATCCACAATCTCGCCACGTAAAGATGCTTTGTTTGCAGCAGTTATACGAATGTTCGCAAGTTGTTTTTCGCAGTTCCCCGATGTTGCGTTAACAATGCATTGTTGCATGTATGGCGTGCGATATACCAAATGTTTACCAGTTTTGTCTGGACCTTCGCATAAACACTCCATAGTCTTTCCGATACACGATTCGTTAAAACTTCTTTGCAGTTCATTTAGGTAAGAATCTAATTTTGCTAAACGTTCTGCTTTAATGGATTCTGGAATCTGGTCCTTCATTAATGCTGCCGCTGTATGAGGGCGGGGCGAGTACTTAAAAGAATAAGAATTTATATATTTTATTCTTTTTGCTATTTCCATTGTCTGTTCGAAATCAGAATCTGTTTCACCTGGAAAGCCAACAATAAAGTCACTGGATATCTGAATGTCAGGCCGCGCCGTCTTTAATTTGTCAACTATATCTATATATAGTTTTAGAGCGTAAGGACGGTTCATTCTTGTCAATACATTCTGTGACCCGCTTTGTATAGGCATGTTTAAAAAAGGTAATAATTTAGGTTCTGTCTGGAACATGTCTATCAAGTCATCTGTCATTTCTGTTGGATAACTGGATGTAAATCGTATTCTTTTAATATTGTTAAGTTTTGCGGTTTCTTTTATCAAGTCTGATAAGCGGTATTCTTTACCTGTTTGTTCATCGATATATTTATAGCCGTTTACATTTTGACCTAAGAAGCATATTTCTATTGCGCCTGTATTCGCAGCGTGCTCTGTGTCGCGTAGAACATCTTCAAAAGGTCTGGATAATTCGCGACCGCGGGTGTAGGGCACAATACAATATGTGCAACAATGATTGCAGCCTTCTTGGATAGGTATGTATGCCACTGCTGGTGATTTTTCCATTTGAGGCAATTCATCAAATTTCTCAAGCCCAGTTAAATCTATGTTTAATAATTTAGTGTCAGGATTTTTTAAAATTTCAGGTAGTTTATGATAACTTTGCGGACCTAAGACAAAATTTAAATCAGGTATTCTTTGAAAAGCGGTTGCGCCCGCTTCGCGTGCAACGCAACCAACTATTCCAAATAGTGCGTCTGGCTTTTTGGCGCGACGGACACGCCCCAGAGCAGAAAATACTTTATTCGTCGCTTTTTCGCGAACTGCGCATGTGTTTAATATAATGATGTCTGCTTCTTCGATTTTGTCGGTTTGTTCAAAATCGTGCTTTTCTAACATGGTGGCGATTCGCTGACCGTCATAAACATTCATCTGACAACCAAAAGTTTGAATAAAGAATTTTTTCATGGTTTTATTTTTTTATGCTAGTTTCTTTTTAAGTAGTTCATTTACAACCGCAGGATTTGCTTTGCCGCCTGTTGCTTTCATTACGCCACCTACAAAGAAGCCTAATAAGCCTACTTTACCTGATTTATATTGCTCGACTTGTGCATGGTTTGCAGCAATTACATCATCAACCGCTTTTTCTATTGCGCCAGTATCTGTAATTTGCTTCATACCGAATCGGTCTGCTATTTCTTTTGGCGTTCCCGATTCACCGTCTAACATTTTGATAAAGATTTCTTTTGCCTGTTTACCGTTGATTTCATTGGCGGAAATCATATCTACTAATTCGGCTAAATTTTCAGGTGTAATAATCCGCGCTTCGCCTTGTTCAGCTGTATCCACAGCGTTTTTTGCATCCCAATTTTCTGGGTGCGCAAATAGTTCGCTTATCATCCAGTTCGCAATTGGTTTCGCACGTTCCGATTTTCCGTTAACAGCAGTATCAAACCATTTTGATATATCTGTCGATTCGGTAAGTCTTGCTGCATCATATTCATTTAAACCCATGCTTATATATCTTGCACGTGTCGCAGCAGGTAATTCAGGCATTGTTTGCTTTATGCGTTCAATCATTTCGTCGCTGATTTCCAAAGGCAATAAATCTGGATCTGGGAAATAGCGATAATCCAATGCGTCTTCCTTGCTGCGCATAACTGATGTTGTGCCTTCGGATTGGCTGTATCTCATTGTGTCTTGCGATACTGTGCCACCATTTTCATATATTTCTATCTGGCGACGTGCTTCATATTCAATAGCAGACTTTATAAATTTAAAAGAAACCATGTTCTTTGTTTCTGTACGCGTTCTGAATTCATTTGAACCAACAGGTCTGACGGATACATTTACGTCTGCACGCATAGAACCTTCTTCCATGTTTGCTTTTGATACACCTAGTGCACGCGCGATTTCACGAATTTCACGTAGATAGCGCTCCGCTTCATCGGGAGAGGTTATATAAGAATTATTTTCAGGATTTTTTGTGTCTAAAAATGTGACAATTTCTAGTAATGCTACACCTGTTCGGTTGTAATCCGCAAATGATTTTGTTGGATGTACATCATGTTTTAATTTACCTGCATCTTGTTCCAAATGTGCACGTTCAATTAAAATCTTTTTAGGTTTTCCGTCGTCCCCCATAATTTCAACCCAACCTCGACCTACAACAGGTGGTTCTTCGGCTGGTTGTGAAATCTGATAACCTTGTGGCAGGTCAGGGTAAAAATATTGTTTACGTGCAAACTTACTCTTTCTGGATATTTCCGCATTTAAACCCAAACCCATTTTAATAGCCTGTTCTACGCAGAATTCATTTAGTACAGGAAGCATACCTGGCATAGCCGCATCAACCATAGATACCTGAGTGTTAGGGGCGATTGTCGGGTTATAGTTTGCAGATGCACCACTAAAAAGTTTGCTGTTAGACAGAACTTCTATATGTGTTTCAAGTCCTATGACTAATTCCCAATCTGTTGTTTTACCCTTTATCGTAAACATTTTTATTTTTCCTTGCTTTTTTCTTTTTAGTATCTTATTATTCGTTTCGCGTTGGCTAGATAGCTCAGTTGGTAGAGCAAGGGACTGAAAATCCCTGTGTCAGTGGTTCGATTCCACTTCTAGCCACCACTTTTTTAGACCTTCGGGTCTTTTTTTATTTCCCCATTACTTTTGTTGGTCTGTTATCTATACCTGCAAATTGCTCGATATGTTTTGCTAGTTGTAGAACTTTCAAATCATCAAAGCGTTTACCAACAACTTGCATCCCTAGTGGTAAGCCGTTCTCTGCCAATCCACATGGTACACTGCATGCAGGAATACCAGCCAAATTCATCGCAACTGTAAATAAATCAAGTGCATAGTATTCAAGTGGCGTTAAATCCGAATCAAGTGGCATAGCCGTACCTGCACCTGATGGGCATAGTATTAAATCGCATTGTTCAAATGCTTTATTGAAACTATCTGCAATCATACGACGTACCCGTGCTGCTTGCATGAAATAGACTTCATACGATTCACTGGATAATACAGCGGTACCCACTATCATACGACGTTGTACTTCTTCACCAAAACCTGCGGCGCGTGTCTTTTTGTATGTGTCTATTAAATCTTCGCCTTCTATGCGCAAACCGTATTTCATGCCGTCATAGCGCGCCAGGTTAGAAGACGCTTCTGCCGGAGCAATTATATAATATGCAGCCAACGCGTCTAATATATTAGGAATAGAAACTTCAACTATTTCTGCACCAATGGATTTCAAGTCTTCAATGCGTGCATTAAACAATCGTTTCATATCCGCAGATACTTCAACATCTGCAAATTCTTTTATTATACCGACACGCAGTGTTTTCCCGTCTCCTAATATAGGAGATAGGGGTACTGTTGCATTAAATCCTTTATCGCTGCTTGTAGAATCTTTTGGGTCGTGTCCAGCCATGGCAGATAATAATAATGCAGCGTCATCGACCGTTCTTGCAATAGGACCTGGTGTGTCTAAACTAGATGCAAATGCGACGCATCCCCAACGACTGCATAAACCGTATGTAGGTTTCATGCCAACTAACCCTGTTATTGCAGAAGGGAAACGAATCGAACCACCTGTATCGGTTCCTGTACCACCAATTGCTAAACCAGATGCAATTGCGCTTGTTGCACCACCAGAAGAACCACCTGCAGTTAATCTTTTTTCAATTTGCCATGGGTTTATTGGTGCGCCAAAATAACTTGTCTTGCTGAATGTGCCCATAGCAAATTCGTCAAGGTTTGTTTTTCCCAATAATACAGTTCCTGCATCTATAAATTTCTGGGATACAGTTGATTCGTATTCTGGTACAAAGGTTTCGAGCATTCTTGATGCGGCAGTTGTTCTGATGCCGCGCGTTGCAAATAAATCTTTCATACCAATTGGAATGCCGTCCAGGGGCAGGGCAGTACCCGCTGCATAACGAGCATCAGATGCTGCAGCGTCCGCCATCGCACGTTCTGGTGTGACTGTTATATAGCAATTTAATTCCTTGCCATATTTTTCTATTCTGTCCAAATAAGCACGAGTTAGTTCAACTGCACTTATTTCACCTGATTTCAATTTCTGTAATGCTTCTGTAATTGTTAGGTCTATCATTTGTATCACTTTCAATTTTTATTAATTATTCATCCATAACTTTTGGTACAGCAAAGTATCCACGCGAAATACCTGCATTGTCTGGGGCGTTTGATAAAACTAAATCCCTGATATTTCCATCTGTGACAACGTCTGCGCGTCGTGGTAATTTGTGTTCCGCTGGATTTAACATAGGTTCAACCCCTGTGGTATTAATCTTTTGTAATTTATCCAGCCATTCAATTACAGAATCAATATTCATTTTTTCCAGTTTTTCTTCTGAAATATCAATTCTTATTAAATCTGCAAATTTTTTTAATTGTTGCTTGCTAAAAGCCATTTCTAATCCTATTCTGTTTATATATTTTACAAACAGAGGAAATTATACAATGATTTTGCCAGAATTCAAGGCTTTTCCACGCACAGGACGCGTTTTAGGAGTTGACTGGGGCGCAAAAAGAACAGGTGTTGCTATTTCTGATGAAACACGTAATTTCTTTTTTGCAAGAGAGCCTATTGTTGCTTCTAAATTGGGGGCTTCTATCGCAAAGCAAATTGCTGATTTAGCAACCGCAGAAAAAGTTGTTGGTATCGTTTTTGGGCTGCCTTTATATGCAGATGGAAAAGAATCTGAAACTACTAAGTTAGTTCGTGCGTGTGCCACAGAAACGTGCACATACATCGATTTGCCTGTTGCTTTTATAGAAGAGAATTTAACAAGTTTTTCTGCCCAGGAAAGTATGGGAAAAGTCCGGATTTCTGATATAAAACAGAAATTGGATTCAGAATCTGCACGATTGATTCTTGAAAATGCGATTGCTTTGTTAAATAGATTAAATTAATTTAAATAAACAAAAAAACACAGAAACGGTGCATATAGCGCCGTTTCTGCGTTTTATTATTCTTCTCTTTTATCAGGTATTTTCCCGTCAGCAGATAGTAATATTGCAATCCAGCGTGTTGAATCAAATTGTGCGGTTATTATGAATGTCGCCACTAATAATGGCACACTGAAAAACATCCCAGCAATTCCCCAAATCATACCCCAAAATACTAAGTTTATTAATATGGCAAGTGTCGAAAGATTTAATGTTTTTCCAGTGAATTTAGGCTCTAAGATATTGCCAAATATTATTTGTAAACCAATAAGCCCTATGGCTGTTAGTATCGGCTGTTGTAAAGATGGTGCGGTAATCAAAGAAAATATAATAGGTAATCCACATGCAACAATTGCACCTATTGTTGGAATATAACTTGTTATAAATACTATAAACGCCCATATCCCAGCAAACTCTACGCCTATCATTTGTAGCCAGAAATAAGATAAAATGCCCGTTATACCTGATAATAATGTTTTCATAAATAAATATTTCTTCATGTTATTATCAATACTATCTAAGATATATCTCATTTTTTTTGACTGCGTTTTATTTGGAAATAATACAGCAAATTTTTTGTTGAATGTGCTTTGTTCTATGAACATAAAAAGCATGTATATCAAAATCATACCCGCAGATGTCACAAGGTTTGCCGCAGATGCACCTATGTTAGTCGCGATGTTTGCTATGTTTGGTATCATGCTGGCATCAAAATGTATCCCGAGTGATTCAGATAAGTAATTCCCAAATACTATCAGTTTGTGTTGAATTAATGGCATCGCGCCTATTAGTTCTTTGAACATTGGTTGTATCTGTGTCACAAAGAAATAAAGTAGAGCGCATAAAATCAGTGTTGATAAAATATTGGATGCCCAATCAAAAGAACGAGATAAAATAGGACGGCGTTTCCTATTCTCGTCAGAATTGTATGGCATTATTTTTCTAAAATATGCAGATGTCGCATTTATTAAATACCATAAGAACGTTGCAACTAGTAAAGGTATTAAAATAGAACGACCTAGCCATAAGAAAAAAATTATGGCAACAAATAAAATTAACCCATTCATAAAAACCTCCTATGCCTTGTATCTGTGCATATAGCGCGTTTTTTTAGTTGTTTGGTATTGCTGCTGAAACCTCATTAATATTCATGGTTATATTTGTTATTTCAGATGCGCTTAAATATACAATTAAGCCGATTAAACAAATTATTAAAATTATGTTTAGTATTATCGCAAAAGACGCGTATTTATGAGGTAAAATTTTACCAAAACCGTCCTTGCCATATATATTTAACCATATAGCAAAGATTACTGCTAAAAACAGCGTTAGCAATATTGAATTAAACCCGAAGAAAAAGCCTGAAAAGGTGACTAATGCTATAAATACTATAATTGTATTAACAGTGTTTGATAATACCCAATCAGTAAATTTATTATACCATTTTGTTTTTAGTTGTAATGTTTGTTTGCCTTTCTTCACATCTGGTAAAATGTATCCAGGTATCCATAGTAAGCCAAACCCCAGCGGCATTGAACATAATATTTTCCAAGGCGAAATTCCCAATGTTCTGCATCTGCGGAATTTTAAATATAAGTTAGCAATAAATAAACCACATAGGTATAAATAAAATAATGCGGCTACTACAATTATAGCAATAAATGATGCACTGGAATGGGTAGGCATTAGTAAAAGTTTTAGCATTATAGTGTTCGCATTCGCGACAATTATAAGTGTTGATATTATAAATGCTGCAGATGTAAAAAATATTTGTGCATTATTTATGGCGACAAAACTTTTCCTATCCAGATTATCCGACGGCATTTTCCTTAACATTAGATAAGCACTTACTGCAAATGCAACTGCTAATAATATTGTTAGCAGGCTTTTAGATTCTGTACCGCCATTAAAAATAAGAGATGAAATAACAGCATATATGAATCCCACACCAATCATCATAAGAAATGTAATTACACTAAATTTTATCGGTTTCCATAGAAGCCAATCTAATAAAGTTATAGACTTTTTTTCTGCCATTGTTTTTCCTTTGCTTTTCTGTTTATTCTATCACAACTTTACCTTTTGACAAAGTTGTTATAGCATCTGGTTTTACTAGTGAAGTAAAGTTTTGTTGATGACTTATGAAAAGAAATGTTGTTTCAGGCATTTCTTCCATTGTCTTTACAATTTGTTGTTGCACAGTACTATCTGCACCAGAATCTGGTTCGTCTAATATCGCAAGTTTTGGTTTCGTTAATATAAGACGCAATAACATAAGTTTTTTTCTTTCACCACCAGAGAAACCGACGTTTATACTTCTGTTTAACCATTCTTTGGGAATTTCTAGGTTTGTCCTGGCTGTTTCTAAATTTGTTAAAAATTCGCCCATTGATAATTCTTTGCCTGTTTGAAAATGAGTGTGTGCAGAAATGGAATGCTTTAAAAAACTAAGTACTGTTAGACCGGGAATTTCAGGTACATTTTGTGCACCTAAGAAAATTCCACGTAATGCTCTGTTTGTGGTGTTCTCTTTTGTTATGTCTGTACCATCAAATATTATTTTACCGGTATCGATAGTGTAATCTGGATTGCCGGCAATCGTTTCAACAAGAGTTGTTTTCCCAGAACCGTTATGTCCCGATAACAGATGGCGTTCACCATTTGTTATTGTCAGATTTATATCTGATAGAAGTTTTTTCCCGTTTAAAGATACAGACAAGTTTTCTATTTCTAACATATTATTCCCTGTAATCATTTTTAATCTTTTGAAAGCGCCATTTGAATTAATTGTTTTGATTCTACCAGAAACTCCATAGGCAGTCGCGATATAATAGGAGCAGCAGATGCGCCTATTATTAGAGCCGTTGCTTCATCTTCTGGTAGACCAGATTGCATTAAAAATTGTAATTGTTTTTTATCTATAGTTCCTGTTGTCGCTTCATGACTTTGTTTGTTTGTACCATTAGAATGTATAATAGTTGGCAGGGTGTTCGCAATTGCGTCAGTACCTATTATTCTTGTGTCACATTTAGAAGCATTTTTACTGTTTTTACCACTAAAACTTACTAGACTACGAAATGTCTGACGTGATTTGTCCAAGGCAACACCGTATGATACAATGTTTGAAATGGTATTGTTGCCTATGTGAATCATCTTTGTGCCTGTGTCGGCTTGTTGGGCGCCACGCGTTATTGTTAGTGAATAAAAATCACTTTTGGCGTTATTCCCAGCAAGAATTGTAGACGGATATTTCCATGTCATGGCAGATCCAATTTCTACTTGAGTCCAGTCAAGTTGGGCATTGTTGCCACATTTCCCACGTTTGGTTACGAAGTTTAATATTCCACCTTTCGTTGAAGTTTTTTTTGCTTTCTTGAATTCACCGGCATACCAGTTTTGTACAGTTGCATATTTTACAATCGAATTGTCGTGAGCAATTATTTCTACTACACCACTATGTAGTTGATGGTTAGGACGACGCGGTGCACTGCAACCTTCCATATAACTTAATGTTGCACCTTCATCAGCGATAATTAAAGTCCTTTCAAATTGACCAATTTTTGCTGTTTCAATACGAAAATAACTTGCTAAATCTATCGGGCATTTTGTGTTTTTGGGTATGTATACAAAAGTTCCGTCTGAAAATACCGCCGCGTTTAAAGCCGCATAAAAATTATCTGTTGCAGGAACAACACTGCCTAAATATTTTTTTACTAAATCGGGATATTGCTTTACTGCTTCGGAAAACGGTAAGAATATTATTCCTAATTTATTTAATTCTGATGTGTATGATGTGTGTACTGATTTACTGTCTATTACGGTATCTGTTGCCATACCTAATAAAGCGCGTTGCTCGCTTTCGGGTAGTCCCATTTTTTCATATGTTTGCTGTAAATCAGAATTATCCAATTGTTTTTGTTCGTTGTAATAATTTAATGAATTATAGTCGATTTTTTCATAGTTTATTTCTGCCCAATGTGGTTCTGTCATTCTTGACCAAGCCTTAAACGCATCTATGCGCCATTGCAATAACCATGATGGTTCTTGTCTACGTGCAGATATTTCGCAAATAAGTTTTTCTGACAGTTTCGGCATAAAGTTTATATTTCGTTACTTTGCGCGGCAAGTTGTTTTGCTTGGGCAAAGAATGTTAATGATTGACCCAAAAGGCCATCTGTAAATGTTGCAGATAATATGCCGTCGGGGTCTGTTGTAGTTAAGTGGTGCAAAAAACTATCTGCACGGCTCATGTAGTTGTCAATGCTTCTGGCAACTTCTGAGTCTAGTTTTATACATCTACGTAATTTTTCAAGTGCAAAAGGGTTTTTTGCGTATTCGTCCATAATCCCACCTAATGCACGCCATAATGGGTGTTCGGATGTGTTGCGAGGCATTATATCAATCGCTGCCATAATTGGAATCAGATTCTGTAATAAATCTTGGTAAATCATTTCTGCGTTTTCTGCAACGGCATTAGTCGCAGATTTATTCTTTAAAACAGATTGAATTTTTACTATTAAGTTATATTGAAGTGTTAATGTTTTTGTCGTTTCTCGAACACGATTATTGATAACGGTAATAAAATATAAAATACCAAAGTTTATAAGAATTAAAATAATGATTCCTGCTAAAATCAATGTATTAGACATTAAATGCTCCTGAAAGGTTCGTTTTTCTGAATTAGTATAACATCTTTTGCCGATTCGTGCGATTTTATCTTGTCGTCATAAAAAAATAGGTGCTTATAATATTGCGTTTTAGTCTTGCACAGATTCGGTCAAGTTGATATAATAATTATAATAAATAAGAGAAACATTCAGGAAAGGAAGTTTTATGTTCCGCAAGATTTTAATTGTAGCAATGTTTGCAACCGCTGCAGGGTATTGCTTTGCAGCAGATAATTTACCACAAGTTGTCACATCAGAGGTTTTTTATTCTCAGGGGTCTAATGTTGACGGGTCTCGTTATTCACAGATTGAATCAAGTCAGGTCGTTGAAACTGAAGACGGACAGACCGCACAAATACCTGTTTGGCCTTTGGCTGGGTCTGATGCTGATGTTGAAGTTGCTTGTGAAGGAAACGCATGCTCAAAGTCTAAACAGAAAGACAATATCAGAATTGTGTCAAAAATAGGCGCAGATTTAGTCGTTGAAAATAATTTTAATCTTGGGGCGTCGGACGGTGATTTTGGTGGTTGGTCTGGTGGTGCTAATATGCTTCATGGAACACAAGTGCCAGCAGGTTTTGATGACGAATGTAATAACGGCTCTGAAATGCCCTTGTTGCATAGGGAAATGCTAGAAGATGACGGTGGCTCTGTCTTGACTGTTTCTCGTAGTTCGCGCAGAGATTGTACTAATTATAAAGATGGGTATGAGGCTTTTATTGCTAAAATGGGCCTGTCAGAAGAAGAAGTCGCAAATGCGAATAAAGTCGAAGGTGTTGAGGCAGAAATTGCTGTGGATATTTCCGCAGATGCAGAACCACCAACTGTGCTTATCGATCAAGTTCGTTCATGGGTTGTTGCTAGTGGGCAAACCCTTCGTGAGGTTTTGCAAGATTGGTGCAATAAAGAAGGTTGGGATTTGGTTTGGGCAACTTCTCGTGAGTATCCAATTGAAGCAAGTGCTGTGTTTAAGGGGCGTTTCGTAGATGTTGCTTCGGCACTGGTTAGAAACTTTTCACGTGCAACACCTGTTCCTTATGCAAAGTTTTATAAAGGAAACCGTGTATTAGTAATTTCTACGTCTGAAGAATAGGGTGGTGTTTTTATAAGTTGGCCAGAGGAGAAAATAGATGACGAAACCAATTAAATTTTTTGTTATGTGCGGGATTTTATGCGCAATAGCAACAGGATGTGCAAAAGAAGAGTCTGCTAAGGTCGCGGCATCTGTTGATCAAGATTTTATAAATGCATATGATGCATTTGAAATGGCTAAAACACCCCGGGCAAAGGTTGCAAGCGGTGATACTGTTTCTATGTCAGAAGGTGTATGGTTGGGCGCAAGTTCTACTGTGTTGGAACATAGAAATAATTTACCTTCTCAATTTGAAACAGATACAGGAATCACAATTCTTTTAGATGAACCTGTGACATTGCAGGTTTTGGCAAATAATATTAATTCTATTACTGGTATTCCTGTGAAAATTGATAGTCAGGTCAATCAGGAAAAATTAAAGAAAACAATAAATATCGCTTATACTGGTAAATTGTCTGGTTTGTTGTCTCAGATCGCGACAGATTTAGATATATTATGGTATTATGATAAAACTTCGATAGTTTTTTATGAAACAGAAACTCAGACATTTACTTTGTACGCGCTGGGAACAGATGTTTCTTATCAAACTGCCGTAGAAACAGATGATGGAAATCAAGTTTCTTTGGAATCTACTCTGAAAGAATGGGATGAAATTGAAAATGCAATTAGTTCTATAATAGGTGATAATGAAAATACTAATTTTACCGTATCGCGTAGTTTGGGAACTATTACTGTGACGGCGCCTCCTTCTATTTTGACAAGAGTAGGGGATTATATCGCACGTCAAAATAAACGCTTGTCTCAATTGGTAACAATCGACGTTAAAGTTCTGCAGGTATCTATTTCTAATGATTCTGCATTCGGTTTGAATTTGGCGGCGGCGATTAATTCTGCGTCTGGATTAAATATCGTTGCAAACCCAAAGAATAATTTAGCCACAACAGAGGCTAGCTCTATGAATATTGCGGTTCTGTCTAATACTGTTTCCGCAGTGACAGGGGCAACTCATCTTGAAGGTAATGAAGAGGTTGCTGGGGCTTATACGCAAGACCAGATTAAAAACGGTTCTCTGTCTGGGGCTGCTGGTAGTAATGCTCTTATTCAGGCTTTGGCAAAACAGGGTAAGGTTTCTTTGGTGACAAATGTCGGGGTTACAACTCGTAGTAATCGTGTCGCGCCAGTTAATAATACAAAAACGACAGGTTATATTAAACGTTTCGAATCTCGTAACTTTACAACTGTTGAATCAAGTACTGTTGACCAGGATGATTTGGAAACTGGATTCTCGATGCAGTTGTTGCCGAACGTCTTAGAAAATGGAAAGATATTATTGTTGTTCAGAATGTCTGTACGTGAATTGTTAAAGATGTCAACTCAGACAATCGGTGAGGTTACCTTGCAATTACCAGAAGTAGAAGAACGTAGTTTTATGCAAGAAGTAATTATGGAATCAGGACAAATGTTAGTTGTTTCTGGATTCGAAAAGCAGACGAATAATGATACTCGTTATGGTTTAGGTGATCCTGACTTTATGGCTTTGTCGGGTTCTCGCGAAACAACCGCAACGCGTGATGTGTTGGTTGTTATCTTGACACCGCAAGTTTTGGTTAGCCCAATGGATGCAGAACGAAATATTCAGCAACATTGGGGGGCACCTCTGAATTAATAAAAAACCGCCGAAAGGCGGTTTTTTATACTTCTTTATGATATTTATCTGCTATTATTTTATGTGCTAATAAATGCTTTGAATTAAATTTATTTGTTCGGAAATATATATTTATATGTTTATTGTATTTTTTTCTACGAACAAAAAGCGTTCCAGCGGAACGCCTTTTTAAAACTGTTTTTTGAAAAATTATGCCATCTTTGCTACTTTCTTTGCCAAACGAGATACTTTGCGAGCAGCACGTTTTTTTGGCATTACTTTGCCAACAGATTTCATAATTTTGCTTTCTGCAGCGCGTGCAGCACTTACTGCAGCATTTTTATCGCCAGATTCAATAGCAACTAATGCTTTCTTTGTCGCGGTTTTTACAACGCTACGACGTGCAGTGTTTACAGCATTCTTTTTTGCTGTTACTAAAATTCTTTTTTCAGATGACTTGTGATTTGCCACTTTATTTTCCTTTTATTTAATCACGTTTTCTGCTATTTTATAGAAAACAAACATAAAATCAAGGAAAAATAAAATGATATACGTAATTGGAATAATTATTTCTTATCTGTTGGGTTCTATACCTATGGGCTTGTTGCTAACCCGTTTAATGGGAAAGGGTGATTTGCGTAAAGTCGGTAGTGGTAATATCGGTGCAACCAATGTAATGCGCGTCGGTGGACTTAGAATGGCTGCTGTCACTTGGATTTTAGATATGTTAAAGGCAATTGCAGCCGTGTTTGTCGGTATCGCAATCGGTGGCGAAGTATTTGGGGCTTGGTGCGGATTCATCGCAATTGTCGGACATTGTTATCCTGTTTGGTTGAAATTCCACGGTGGAAAGGGGATTTCGTCTTTGTTCGGTGTTCTGTTGGCGGTAAGTCCTGTTTCTTTCGTTATTTGTGGTATAGAATGGTTAATAGTTGCTCTATCCTCTGGGTATTCTTCTTTGGGTGCAGTTGTTGCTTTCTGTGTAATGCCAGTATTGGGATTCGTTATGGGGTGGCAAATAGGTTTGCCTTTCTTGGCTATCGCTTTATTGTGTTTGTGGAGACATCGTGAAAATATCGGCAGACTAGTTGGGGGTACCGAATCGAAGATTGAATGGAAATGGAAAAAATAATAAAAGCCGCATAATTAATTTTATGCGGCTTTTATCTTATTGGATTTATTCTTTATTTAGACTACGTTTTATGATATAATATTTCTATAAAATCGGGGAAGAGAATAATGAAAAAAATAATATCTTTATTTGCTGTATGTTTGGTTTCTTTGCCTGCTTTCGCAGCAACCCAAGAAAATCAAGCGCGTCGTTCAATGACTTCGCAGATGGTTATGGCGGCACCACGTGCAACGGCTTCAACTGCTGAAATTAGTGCGATGGCAGCAGTTAATACTGCAGTACCTTTGGCAGATAAGTCTAGCGTCAGAGTTGAACCTATTACGACACCTTCTGCACCTGCAGTAAATAATAGGGAAAAAGAAAAGGCCGCTTGTATAAATAATAATATAGGTGTCGGTAATACTTTCGTTTGGGCTTCACGTTATAGCAATTCTAATAATTATGCTTCTATGGTAGAAGATACAGAAAACCCGGATAACAATGTCTGCTTCGTTAAGGTAGAAGTAAAATCTAATGATCCAAAAATAAGTGTATCTGATGTACCTAGTCGTTATTTTGAAATGGGACGTGATATTACTTGTGGTGACTGGGCAGATGAAGGTGTTTTACGTCAACGTATTTTAGATGCTAAGAAATCTGCACGTACATGGGCTACGGTCGGTGGCGTTGTCGGTGGGGCAGGTGTTGGTGTTGGTATTATGGAATTGTTCGGTAATCGTTGGATTGGTGGTAGTGTCGAAGGACAGAAGGATTTAACAGGTGACGAACGCTTGCTTTCGCATCTTTTGGTGCTGAAACGCGATAAGGACCCACAATATAATGATTTTATAGAAGCACTCGAAACTATGCAGAAAGAATGTAAAAGTATTCAGAGTGCAGGTGCAGAATTGCCAGACGAATGTAAAAGTTATAATTATGAGTACTTATTGAATGCAAAAAATATAAATTAAATTAAAGCCCCAAGTGGGGCTTTAATTATTTTATACATATATTATATGTAAATAGTCCTTTTATTATTAAACCTATATTTTTATAGTAAAGACATGTCTAATTTATTTAATAAGTTATTAATACTTCGTACACCTGGAATCGGTCCTGTAAAATATAATGATTTAATAAAACGATTCGGTACGTTGGATGAGGCGGCGGCTTCTTTATCAGATAACGATTCGGTTCGTGAATCTGTCTCGCGCGAATTAGAACGGGCTGAAAAGAGCAATATTCATTATATATGTGATGATGAAGATTTATATCCTGCTAAACTCAAAGAGATAAAAAATCATCCACCCGTTATATCTGTCAGAGGAAACGTAAATGCTTTAAAAAAGCCGATAGTAAGTATTGTCGGTACGCGTCATGCAACTGTTGCGGGTATGGAATTTACGGCAGAGTTAGGAAGAAGATTTGCTGATAACGGTTATGTTGTTGCTTCTGGTATGGCAATGGGTACAGATACTGCAGCGCATCGCGGGGCGTTAAAATCTGAGGGCACTTCGCAAACAATCGCGGTTGTTGCAGGTGGGGTTGATTATATATGGCCACTAGAAAACGAATCGTTATATTGGGATATTGTAAATCGTGGTGCAGTAATAAGTGAGATGCCTGTTGGGTTTGAACCAATAGCAAATAATTTCGTACAAAGAAATAGATGGGTTGCAGGAATCTGCGAAAAGTTGATATTAGGTGAGGCTGATTTAAAGTCGGGTAGTATGACAACTGCGCGATTCGCTATTGAATATGGCAAAAAAGTATACGCAATTCCGTCACACCCTTCGGATTCTAGGAGTTTGGGACCAAATTCATTAATAAAAAGTGGGCAGGCTGAATTATGTTTAGGAGTAGATGATTTTTTCAAATCAGAAAAAAATACATCTAATGTGAAAAAAAATTCTGAAAAAAATAAAACAGAAAATTCTTTATTAGATGCTTTAGGAACAATTCCCGTATCTGAATCTGTATTGGCAGAAATTGTCAAAAAAAATATTTCGGAAATTAAAAGCGATTTAGTGGTCTTAGAATTGCAGGGTTTGATTCAAAAAGTTGACGGTGGTTATATTCGAAGATAAAACTTTTTGTGTATATACAGTGTATATACAAAGCGCGGAAATCAGGCAAAAAAACGAATCGTTGTCAAAAACTAAATCTTTAAAATTCTGTTAACAATTGGTTGCAAACACGAATTAATCTTATAAATTATCAGACGTATCCAAAACGATTGAGAAACACTCAATCACCAAAGCGAGAGAGTTATAAAAGTAGGCTGATATAAAACTAAATTTTTATTAAATCTGAATAAGGTTGATAAAGTTTAGGCATTTATGGCAGGGTGGTTTTTATACTCTTGCGCGGGCAGGAAACTTTTTTAAAGGAAGGAAAGGAGAAACGACATGCAAGTAGCGGCAAAAAAAATGATGACTAACTTGGAACAAATCAAGGGGGCCATAGCCGCAAAAATGGATGTCGCAAGTTATTCTTCTTGGATTTCCCCATTACAGTTTGATGTTTGTGGTGATACTTTGGTGCTGACTGCACAAAATCAATTCTCTGCGGATTTTATCGGCAGTGTACACGCAAATGTTTTATCTTCTGTTGCGGCAGAATTTGGTTTGAACGTAAAAATTTGTGTTCGTGGTGCAACAGTTTCTGCAAATGTTGCAAATGATAATACTGTTCAAACTTATACTCCCGCAAAAGCAGAAAAGGTTGCAACAGTTGCAACTAAAAACGCTTTTGATTGTTTCGTATCTTGTGAAGAAAATTCATTCGTTTTATCTGCGTGTAAAAAATTAGCAGCGGGTGCGGTTCCTTTCTCCCCGCTGTTTATTTATGGACCTGCGGGTTGTGGTAAGTCTTTGTTGGTAAACTGCATTGAAAATGCATCAGAAGGTCGTGTAATCAAAATGTCTGGTGGTCAGTTCGTTGCAGAATTTACACGTAGTCTTCATGATAAATCTGTCTTCGCATTCAAAGACTTCTGCCGTAATTGTGATACTTTCATTTTAGATGATGTTCAGACTTTGGCTGGTAAACGTGCAACTTGTGAAGAATTTGTACAGTTAATCGTTGATTTACGTGCAGCAGGTAAGAATGTTGTTTTAACAGCAAATGCCGCACCAAATAATTTGTCTGGTTTTGATCGTCGTATGCAGTCTTTGTTGGCTTCTGGTTTGGTTGCAGATGTTATTGCACCAACCGCAAATGTAAAACGTGTTATGTTGACTCGTGCAGGCGTTTCTTCTGATGTTGCAGAAGCACTTGCAACACGTATCGCAGGTGATGGTCATTTGGTTGGTGGCGTTGCAACAAAAATTAAAACATATTCTGAACTGATGGGTGAAACAGTTACATTAGAAATTGCACAACGTTTGTTGGCAGATACTTTGCAGAAATCTAAAACACCTATTGCAATGGTAAAGTCTATGTGTGAAAAATTGGGTGTTGCATATGATGCAGTATGTGGTAAAGGACGTAGCCGCGCAGTAGTATTGGCACGTCAGATGATGATGGCAGTATTGAAAGGCGCAACAAATATGTCTTTGACAGAAATCGGTCGTGTATGTGGTGATCGTGACCATGCAACAGTTTTGTATGCAATTGCACAAGTTGAAAAATTAAAGAAAACAGATTTGGTTTTGGCGGCACAAATAAACCAGATGATAGAAGAATGCAGATAATTGAATCTTGGGAAAAGTTTAGTATTTAGTTGTTGGTTCCCCAGTGAAAATATGATAAAATAATATAAAATTGTATAGGTATAAAAAGCCTGACAAAGGTTCGAAAATTCGACCAAATGGGGGAGAAATGAAAAAGTTTTTATTATTTCCAGTTGTATGTTTGTTAATATGTGGCGCAGTCATAGATGCACGTGCGGCGTGCGAATTTAGAGAACTTGGTCTATTTGATATAAAAAATAGTAATGAATATTTATATCAAAACCCTTCGGATTATAATGCTAATTATACTTTAGAATGTGGTGGTGGGTATTGCCCAAGTCAGCAAAAAGTTTTTATGAATGCTAACCATTATCATGACGGTAAAAAAATACCAACTGCTAAAATTTACACTTGTGTAGCATCTGGGGATACACGTTGGTCGGAATATAATGTTATGGATTTGGCAGAATGTACAAAAGTTGTATGCAAAATAGATAATGTTTTATATAACATTGATGGTTGGTATATTATGGATGCCAGAGATGGTACTTCTGGTGTGGCAACTGGCAGAAAAAATCAATTGTTGGTTCAAAGCGAAACAGATTTGTGTAGATGTAAAAATCCTACAAATAGTTCTAACCCAGAACCAGTAAAACCGTCACCGGTAAAACAAGAACCTGTAAAGCCCGTTCAACCAACAAATCCTGGAACAAAGACTTCTTGTGTACAACAAAGATGTGGTGGGTTGACTGGCAGTCAGAAATCTGAATGTGTGACTTGCTGTTATGTCCCTGCATCCCTTGCAAAGTGGGAAAATGGTGTATGCAAGTGTCAACAAAATCCTAATCAGAAATTTAATCCTGCAACTTTACAGTGCGAGGATGTAGCAAATGTTGCGCCACAACCTGTGGCACCACAATATGATTGTGATGCAACAAAACTTGCACAAGTTGCAAAGTGGAAAGTTACATATGGTTCTAATTTAGAAGTTTCTACATTAATAAATATCATTCTTGATTATTGTAATGGTGCAACAAGAGTGGAAAGCGTATTTAATGCATATTATGTTGAATTGCAGGCATTGATTGATAGCCTTCAAAAATCAGAAGCAGAGGCAGCGGCGGCAGCTAAAATTACTGCTCAAATTAATGCATCTAAAACTAAAATAAGTGCCGCAGTTAAAGAAATTGATACTATATCTGCAGGTTTTGATGATAGCGTTTGGAAAAATGAAGAAGGTAAATTTAATACTTCGCGTCTTGTTTCTGATTCTGTTGCAGGCGTAGTTTTAGGTACTGCTGGTGGCTTGATTACAAGTAATGTCGTTAAAAAGAATCAAGTAGAAAGCGGGTTCGAAGATATACAATGCACCGTCGGTGGACAAGTCGTCGCCGGTTGGGGCGATCAGTTCCGCGTCGGTATCCAATAATCTAGATGGGGAAGACAAAAAATACCGGGTATTAACCCGGTATTTTTATTTTTGATTTTGTTTGTCTTTCAAATTGTTTAATAGTCTTTCACGTATTTGAATTTGACGGAAAAAGTCTTGGCGAGTTTTATGATTTAGACATTTTAGAAAATCTGCTAAGTCACCACGTGTCATAACTTCATTCGTCGGAAACAGCATCGCTACTGGTTCCCCAGTTTCTTTGTCTAAATATTCAATAATTGTACTTGCCATTCTTTCGCCCATTATCGGTTTTAGTTCTTTAAATGATTTTACCATATTTGTTGCAGCGGGATTTGGAAAATCAAGAGAAGTTAACCAACCTGATTTGTTGTCTACTGGTTTGCCATTTATTGTTACAACTGCAAGTGGTGTGCTTTGACATAATTCAAATGTAGAATAGCCACCTAAAACAGGTTGTTTAATTACATATGTGTTTTTTTTCTTTTTTGTCGGTTTCATATTTTACATCCGTTTATTAATAAATTTACATATAATATATACCAAAAACAAAATTTGTCAAGTGTGCTTGCCTTTGGAAAGTTAGGGGTAAAGATTTTGCCATGTTTTTGGCGGTTTGTACAGACAGAATAATTTCCGTTTGTTTTTTTGTATTTTTGGCTGATTTCTTTACCGTGGTGTTTGAAAGAATATTCTGTTATACGAATAAATCTTTTACAAACTGGGCATGTTCTGTTATGAACTTGAATCTAAATTCAGGTTTTTTACCCATTAATTCAGATACGATTGTACGGGTTTTTTCTGTATCTTCTGCGCCTTCGTCTGTGCGTGGGGGCAGGTCAACACGAATTAATCTGCGGGTCTTTGGTGACATTGTTGTTTCTTTTAATTGATTTGGCATCATTTCACCAAGTCCCTTGAATCGAGATATTTCTATCTTCTTATTCTTATATTTATTATTTTTTAATTCTTCTAATTCTTCGTCTGTATCGACATAAATCGATTCGGTTCCGCATGTTAATTTATAAAGTGGGGGACATGATAAATACAAGTGGCCACCATAAATTAATTGCGGCATGTGTTGATAGAAGAATGCCATTAATAGTGATGCAATATGACTGCCGTCAACATCGGCATCGGTCATAACTATTATTTTTTCATATCTTAACTTACTGTCATCCCAATCTTTTGCAGTACCAGCCCCGATTATATCTATTAATTCATTTAATTCTTTGTTTGCACCGAATCTTTCATCTGAATTAGATATTACGTTTAAGACTTTCCCACGTAGGGGCATAATTGCCTGGGTGGCACGGTCACGCGCTTGTTTTGCTGTACCGCCAGCAGATTCGCCCTCTACGATAAATAATTCCGTTCCTTCAACACCGTGTTTAGAACAGTCTGCTAATTTAGCTGGCATTCTGATTCGTTTTGTCGGTGTCTTCCTTGCAATGTCTTTTACTTGTTTAGTTTTTATTCTGGCATTTGCAAGATTTATAACAAAATCTAATAATGCGTTCGCTGTTTTAGGGTCTGCCGCTAAGAATATATCCCATGGATCACGCAAAGCATTTTCTGTATATCTTGCAATTTCTGGATTGGATAATTTTTCTTTTGTCTGACCTAAGAATTGCGGTGTCTTATAAAATACAGATACTATCGCCGCAACAGAGTCAAATACATCGTCACCGATTATAGATGCGGCGGCTTTGTTGTTTACTTTTTCACCGTATGCTTTTATGCCTTTGGTTATCGCGGACTTAAATCCTGTTTCATGTGTTCCACCGTCTATGGTTGCAATCGTATTACAATATGATGAGAAAAACCCGTCATCAGATGCAGCACCGTTCTCGTCAGTTAAAAATGTCAGTGCCCATTCAACGCGACCCATATCGTCAGGGAAATCAACACTTCCACTGAATATTTTAGGTAAAATACGTGGTTTATCTTTTGTTTTTTCTTCCAAGAAATCTGCAACACCGTTCGGATAATAGAATGTTGTGTCCGCAGGAATATTCATATCTTCTGTTAGAAGACTTGGATTACAATGCCACTCAACACGTACACCCTTGGATAAGAAAGATTTTGCACGTGCCATGCGATAAATTTTTATTGGTTTAAATACAGCGTTTGCACCAAATATTTCATCATCTATTGTGAATCTTATCTTTGTACCATGGTTTTTTGTTGGTTCCCCACGTGTCATCGAACTGGTTGGTTTACCGCGTGAAAATGTTTGACGCCATTCATAACCATCGCGAGATATTGTTACAATCATTTCTGATGTTAGGGCATTTACTACCGCACTACCAACACCATGTAAACCACCACTTGTTTTGTATACATTATTATTAAATTTACCACCAGAGTGCAATGTAGTTAATATTACTTCTAATGCGGACTTACCTGGGTATTTAGGGTGTTCATCAACAGGAATACCACGTCCATCGTCTGTAATCTCAATCGTTTTAGCATCTATTAAATTAACAATAATTTTTTTTGCAAAACCAGCAACTGCTTCATCAATTGAGTTATCCATAATTTCAACTGGCAGGTGGTGCCAAGCTTTTTCATCTGTCCCGCCTATATACATACCAGGACGTAGGCGAACTGGTTCCAAACCTTCTAATACTTGAATATCTGATGCATCATAAGAGTGTTTATTTTGTTCTGTCATAGCATATTATTATTAGTACATTATTTGTTTCCTTGCAAGCGAAAGAATTTTTTTGTGACCTTTATGGGCTTGATTTTTTTATTAAAGACCTTATATATTTTGAGAATATAACTATGCAGGCATATAAAAATGAATAAAAATCCTTATGAAGTCTTGGGTGTCGCGCGTGATGCGTCAGATGCAGATATTAAAAAGGCTTATCATAAATTAGTTTTAAAGTATCATCCTGATAAAAACCCCGGTGATAAAGAAGCAGAAGAAAAGTTTAAAGAAGTTAATAATGCTTTTGATATTTTGAAAGACCCACAAAAGCGTGCGGCATACGATAGATTTGGTGATGCTGCATTTGCAGGTGGAAACGCTTCAGGTGCAAATCCGTTTGGGGCAGGTGGTAATCCTTTCGGGAATGGTGCTTTCCATTTCAATATGGGTGGTGGTGCCGGTATGGAAGATATTTTGCGTGAAGCTATGCGCGGGTTCGGTTTCGATGGCTTTGGTGGTGCATCTGGTGCACGCGGGGAAAGTCGACGCGGTGGACGTGATTTACTAGATGAGGTCGTCATTGATTTGAAAGATGCTTATTTCGGAAAAACTCATACAGTTAAGTTTTCTAGCGAAGTAAAATGTGATAAATGCAACGGATTTGGTACTGCAGACGGTAAAGAAGCACCCGTTTGTTCAAGGTGTGGTGGTACGGGGTATGTTCATACTAGTCGCGGTTTCTTTGCTATGGAAACACCTTGCCCAGATTGTAATGGTTTGGGGCATAAAATAGATAAGAAATGCTCGCAGTGTAATGGTGATGGTACTGTTAGAAAAAGTCGTACTCTGGAAGTTAATATACCTGCAGGTGTAGAAGACGGAACACGTTTGCGCTTGGCAGGACAGGGAGAAGCGGGACAAAATGGTGCACCTGCAGGGGATTTTTATTTAGATGTTCGTGTTCGCCCAGATAAAAGATTTGAACGTAATGGGGCAGATTTAATTACTAAGGTAGATGTTCCTTTTACTACACTTGCATTGGGCGGTGAAATAGAAGTCGAAACAATTGACGATAAAAAACTATCTGTAAAAGTTCCTGCTGGAACACAGGTTGGTGAGAAGTTGCGTGTACGTGGGCATGGTATGCCTGGTAGACGTGTTGGTACTTTTGGGGATTTATATGTTGATATAACTATGACTGTCCCGACAAAGTTAACCGAAAAGCAAAAGAAAATATTGAATGAATTTGCAGGAACTAAATCAGAGAAAAAAGGTTGGTTTTAGTTTATTGTGTTAAAACGCGCTATATACAGGAATTCATGTATATAGCGCGTTTTTTTATTCGCTATAATAACAGTTCCCAGTATATGTAAAACTGCCACTGGAATCACTGCCTGTTGTTCCAGATGGAAGATAACAAGATGTTACTGATGTTGCGCCAGAACTTGCTGTTGTTCCATATGTCCCACCAGACGAAGGACAACGCGTACAGACACTGCCATTTTTATAATAACCTTTGTTGCAAGAGAAAGATGTTGCGCTGCTGCACGTGCTGTTTGCGGGGCATTCGCCAAGGCAGTCACAGAGCATTGTACCTTGGTTATTTGCATAATATCCAGTATTACAATCGCAACTATATGTTGTTGGCTCCTTAGCGCATAGACAATTTGCTACGCAGTTTGGTGAAACGTATGCGTGCCTTATTGATGTTTTTGTACCGTTTGTAATGGGTGTTGTTAGGGTGGTGTCTTGTAAACAGCCACTTATTGCAGCAAGCGAGTTGTTGGTGCTTATTAAGCATAGTATTGCGGCTAAAATTCCGCTGGTTATATGTTTCATAGTTTTTACTCCGTGTTTTTTTTACAAAAACACCGCCGGTTTTAATGGCGGTTGGAGGTTCGAAACTATAAATTGGTATAGTGTGCTTATTTTGCGCGAACGCATTATTCACAACCCTCCAACCAAATGTTGGAGCGATTTTTCATTCTTTTTAAGAACGCCAATTTCCGGGTTTCGACACCCCAAACAAGGAATACCCTTGTTCAAATTATTATTAAAGCAATATTTAATGGTAAAAGCAAGTTCACTTTTATCTATAAAAAAAACCGGCATTTGCCGGTCTTTTTATTTCTTTATTTGTTTCAGTTTTTCTGCAAACGTAAATGTATATTGTGTTGCAGACCACAAAGATGCGATAAGTGATAACCATGTACCCCAAATACCAATTTGTGGCAAGATATAAATTAAGAACATCATTGTTTGGCTGTTTGATTCTGGGGTAATTAATGTGCCAATTGCAAATAATAATAAGAAAGCACCGATTGTTATCATCTGCAAAGTTGTTTTAATTTTACCCATTGAAAAGCGTGCTTTTGGTACAGGCATTTCTATTTTTTGTGTACCTAGAAATTCACGCAGACCGCTTATGTATAACTCGCGTGCAACCATAATGATTACAGGTACAACGATAAACCATACCGGCATCATCACTGTTAACATAATTAATGTATTAACTACTAATAATTTATCGCCGATGTGGTCCATGACACCACCAACTTTTGAACAAACATTGTATTTACGAGCAAGGTAGCCATCAAACCAGTCTGATAGTGCAGCAAGCACATATAAGATAAATGTTGTCCAATATAATCCAAACATTAATGTCGGTATAATCGCAAATGCCGCAGCAATGCGGAATGCAGATAAAAAGTTAACAAAAAATTTCATAATTTACTCCTTTTTAGAATCATCAATGCTTTGATTATATCACTTCTGAATGGAAATATGCATAGATTTTTTCTGCTGCCGATTTCCCAAGACCTGGTACGCGTAATAATGCCGGCAAGTCTGCATCTGATATTGCGCGAACAGAACCAAAATGAGTTAAAAGTGCTTTTTTTCTAGTCGGGCCTATGCCGTCTATTTCGTCTAAAACAGAGGATGTCATTGTTTTTGCGCGTACTGTTCTGTGGAATGTTATTACGAATCTGTGTGCTTCATCACGAACAGCACGTAAAAGTAAAAATAAATTGGAATCTTTTGCTAAATCACGACAAACTGTCCCATCTGGCATTATAAAGTGTTCGTCCCCATCGCGCACTTCGCCCTTTGTTACCCCAAGAATAGGTATGTTCGGTGCGGTTTGGTGTGCGATATTCCATTGGGCTGGCCCCCCGTCAACAATAATTAAATCTAATTTTGGACCGCGTTCAACTGCGCGAGATACGAATTCCTCCATCATGGCAATATCATTTCCTGCACGTGACGAATCGCGTAGTTTAAAATGTCTGTACCCAGATTTGAGAAAACCGTCGTGACCAAAAGTTATCATCGCACCAACTGGGTTTTTACCGAATAAATGTGAATTATCAAAAACGCCTGCACATTCAATTTTAAAACCTAACCATTCTTCTAAATTTTTTACATTTTCATCCCAGTTAAAATTCGTGCTATGTGCATGATTCCGCCGTATACCGCGATTTGATGTGTGTGTTAATTCTGCAATCTTATCCCTGCATGCAGCAGCGGCCTCAAAGTCCATATTGTCAGAGTGTTTTTTCATCTCTTTTGTTAGGTCTGCAATTATAGGTTCGCTGTCACCAGTTAAAATTTTTCGTGCCAGTTGTACGTTTTTATCATAATCAGATTGTGGTATTGTACATGGTGCACTGCATCTTCCGATTTGATAAAGTAAACACGGACGGGTTCTATTGCGCATGAATGTATCTGTACATGTCCTTATTTTGCAAACTTTCTGAATAGTTTTTATTGTCTCATTCAGTGCAGATACAGAAGGGTATGGACCGTAAACGTCACGGCGTTGTGATATTTTTCCACGAAATTTTAGCAACCGAGGATATTCATGATTCGTTAATGCTATCATTGGGTACATTTTCCCGTCGGTAAGCATTATATTATATTTTGGTTTTAGGGTCTTTATTAAATGCTGTTCTAGTAATAAAGCATCCGATTCTGTTGCTGTTATATCCCATTCAACACGTGCAACCAATGAACGCATAACTTGTTTGTGCGGTTCTAGTTTAGAGATGTCCAGATATTGGTGTAATCTATTAGATAAGTTTTTTGCTTTGCCTACATATAATAAAGTACCTTCGACATCATACATTTTGTATATGCCTGGTGCGCTGGGACTATTTTCAATCAAATCAGAAAATTGAATATTCATACTAAATATGATAGAATATTATAAATTAAATAGCAAATAGGGGTTTATTATGAGACAAGAATCCGGTCGTTCAATGATAGAAATGATGGGTGTTTTAGCGATTATGGGGGTTATAACCGTCGGGGCTATTGCAGCTATATCTAGTGCTATGAGCCTGCAGAAAAGAAATACTGTAAATGATGAAGTTCTGCAAATGGTGACTCAAGTTCGTCAGTTGTTTAGTGAATATGATGACTACTCTAATATCAATAATTCTACTATTTTCGGTGCAATTGGTATGTCTAATAAAAACCCATATGGCGGAACGTACGAATTATCTGTAAACCCTTCAAATTCACGTCAGTTTATTGTTTCGATAAATGGGCTTTCTCAATCTGATTGTGAATATTTTGTTACAAAGGGTTGGGATGGTTCGGTTGGTTACGAGATGTCTGGACGTACGGCAAGTGGTGCTTCGGGTAATTGTAATAATCAAAATGGTAAAAATGTCGTTCAGATAACATATGGCGAATAATTTTTAATCGAGGCGTTGTATGGCTGAAATGATAGAGGTTTCTAAGACGGAAGAAGGAACTCGCTTATTGCGTTGGTTCCTGCGTCGCTATCCATCTATGCCACAACGCGAGTTTTATAAATTGTGTCGCGGGGGACAAATAAGAGTCAATTCATCCCGAGCGCACGGTCAAGAAATATTAAGGGCAGGGGATGTTGTAAGAATCCCACCGACTGTTGGAAGTTATGCACAGACAAATGTAAAGAAAACAGAGTCTGGTGAAATGTTTTCTTTGGCGGATTTAGAAAAACTGCGCAAATGTATTATTCATTCTGATGAAGATATTGTTGTATTCAATAAGCCGGCGGGTTTGGCTGTCCAAGGCGGGACAGGAATTCGTAAGTCTGTAGATAAAATGGCTGCTGCCTTGTTTCCATATGACAAAATTTCTTTGGTTCATCGTTTGGATAAAGAAACAAGTGGTGTTTTAGTAGTTGCTAAAAATCAAAGAGCAGCACAAATCTTGGCAGATGCATTTCAAAATAAATCTGCACATAAGGAATATCTGGCATTGTTAAATGGTGATGTAAAACCTAAACGCGGTATAATAGATAATTATATGATAAAAGGACAGGTCTTTGATAGTGCGGCGCGGGTAAATGGTGGTACAGGACAACGTCCACAACGTGCAATTACAGAATATGAAGTCTTGACACAGGCGGGTGGACATTTGTCGTGGGTTTTATTTTCTCCTAAGACAGGAAGAACACATCAACTGCGTATTCATAGTGCTTTTTCATTGCATGCACCAATTGTCGGAGATACTTTGTATGGTACAGAAAAAAAATTGGATAGTACTTTAAGGTCAATGTTTGCAACAAATAACTTGTTTTTGTTGGCTTATAAGATAACATTTCAGCATCCTACTACAGGAAAGATGATGACTTTACGGGCAGATGTCCCAGATTTTATGAAGCCTGTTATTTCCTTCTTGGAGTTTAAGTTGCCTTAAGTTGCGTGATATAAAATGGTAAAAAAGAAAAAAAAACAAAATGTATTTTTTATCGTATCTCGTGTGATAGTCCTATTTTTTATGGGATTAGTGGTCGCTTTCATCATCGCTTTTTCTCAGTTGAATTTAGAAACTTTGCGTGGCGATGTTTTGGCTATTTTAAAAGATGCAACTGGGTTGCCCGTTGAAATTGATGGTAGTGTTTCTTGGAAATTGTCTTTAAGACCGCAAATCGAATTGAATAAAGTCAGAGTTCCTAATGCAGAATGGGCAAAACATAAAGATGCTTTCAGCGCAGAAAAAATTGATGTGACTTTAAATTTAATTTCTCTGTTTCGTGATAGACCAACAATTCAAAACGTTAAAATCTATGATGCGACTATATGTGTGGAACAAAATGAAAAAGGTGAGTTGTCAATTAAAACTGATAAAGATATTTCTGAAAAGAAGGCAGAAAATGTTAAAGCCGATTATCCTTTCGAAGATCCTGGACTTGGTGGGGTAGAAGTTAAAAATCTTAGTTTGGATTTGTTCGGAAATATTTATTCTTTAACAGGTTTTCAAGTACGGTATTTCCCACGTGATGATACTCGGGAGTATAGTGGTTGGATCAAATCTGATAACGATGTTTTCCCTTTCATTATTTCTTTATCAAAATATAACGCAGAAAGAAAAGTGTATCCTGTTAGAATTGCTTTCGCAACTGGGGGAGATGCGTTAATTGCAAATATTGCTTTGGAAGGGACCAGTAAAGCACCAATTGATTTTATTGTAAAAGGAGACATTCCTGATGTTACAGCGGTTGGTGATGCTTTCGGCTTGGATATACCAGAAATGCCATTGATGAAAGTAAATATTACAGGTGGTTTTGATAGAACAAAACTTAGTTTTCGTAATTCATCTATAAAAATTAAGGATAGTAGTATCACTTTCTCTGGTGATGTGGATTGGTCTAAAAAAATTCCTATGATAAATGTGTCTGCTGATTCTAAACGAATTAGTTTGAAAGATTTGTTCCCAGAAATGTATTCTAGGGAATGGGTTCGACCTAATCGAGAACTTAATGTTTTTAAGGATGTTCCTTTGTTTGGAAGTGTGTTTTTGAATTTTAATTTAAATCTGCATTTAATGTTGGACGATTTTATTATTTATCGTGATTTTTCTATAAAAGATATTGATTTGAAATTGAATTTAAAAGATGGACATGCGCGTGTAGATACAACGAATGTTATAGGTAACGGAAATGTACAAGTTGGTGGTACCGTAGATATTGATACAGACGGTAATATGTATGTAAAAGTAGGTGGAATAGGAAGAAATGTTTCTGTCGGTGAAATTTTAAATCAAATACAAGTAAAAGATTTAATTTCTGATTTACCAGTAAATTTTGAAACTTATTTAGAAGCAAATGGAAAAAATCTTTCCGAATGGATGCAAACTATTACTGGACCTGTGCAAATTTATTCTGCAGGTCAGGGATATGCACATTCTGCGCTGGTTGCAAATATTTATGGTACCGATTTCTTAACAACTTTGCGTCATAGTATTCAAGACTTATTCCGTACAGAAAAGAAATATAATCAAATGACTATTTCTTGTGTCGCGCTTAATGCGAAACTTCGTGACGGTGCTTTTGAAACCCAACATGGGGTCGCAATAGAAACTAATGCTATTAATGTTAGACTTGCAGGAAAGTTAGACTTGGGTGATGAAAATTTAAAACTTTCTTTAACAACCGTGCCTGTTAGAGGTATTAAATTGTCCTTGACGGGAAATGTTGTTAATTCTATAGAATTTACCGGTAATTTAGCAGAACCTGATATTAAAATAAGTGGTGCTGCAGTTGCCGGCAAAGTAGCGTCTGCAACTGGTATAGGACTGCTATTAGCCCCATTTACGGGAGGAATAGGTTTAGTCGCTGGTGCAGGTGTGGGGCTGTTGGCAGGTGACTTGCTGGAAAATTGGCTAGCAGATGACCATCCTTGTGAAACCGCAATGGAAAAAGGTGCACCAGCACGTAGAAATGATCCAGAATGGTTGAACTTGCCTATGGCAGAATTACTAAACGGAATATTAAATAATTAAAAGGTGTAAACATGGTTAATTGGATTGGGTTAATTCAGATTATAATTATTGCTATTGTTATGTGGCTGTTTTATAGAAGTTTTATTCAAAATACGTCGTCGGAACGTTTGGTGCGTGGATTATTAGGCTTAGCCTTGTTGTGGGTTTTAAGTTTCGTTCTTTCATGGGCGCATTTAGATTTGTTAAGCGGCTTTTTACATTGGACTGCATTGTTCTTGTCGATTAGTTTAATCGTGGTATTTCAACCAGAGTTACGTAAGTTTATGGCTTTGATGGGAAATATTGATGAATGGCGTAGAATATTTAAACGGGGTGGGGTGACCACAAAAAATACAAGCGCATTAGATGGAATTGTTTCTGCTGTAGAATATATGTCTGCGAAACATACGGGGGCATTAATCGTTTTCCCAAGTAGTGTTGATGAAAGTGTCATAGAAAAGAAAGGGGTTGCTATTGATGCAGAGATTTCAAGTGAACTTTTGCTGACGATATTTTTTAATAAAACACCTTTGCATGACGGCGCGGTGATAATAGAAAAGGATCGTATCGCTTATGCAGGAGCAATCTTGCCTTTGTCTCAGAATAATTTGAACTGGAAATATGGAACACGTCACCGCGCAGCACTTGGTTTGTCAGAAGTTTCTGGTGCAACGGTTTTGGTGGTTTCAGAAGAAAGCGGTGATGTATCAATAGCAGAAAAAGGTAAATTTACTAAATATGACGATATAAAAAAATTACGCGCAAAATTAGAAAAAGTTATGTCTAAATAATATATTAATGCTTGTATGTGGCCCAGTCAGAAAGACTGGGCTTTTTTGACGTATTTATTTTTTGGGGCGTTTAATATAATTTCTTTTACTCTTGCACCGAATCGGCATTTTTTGATAAACTTTAACAAAAGAATGTAGGGCGTATTTTTAATAACAGGAGCACATACATGGAATTTTCAGTATTTCGCCAGGTTTTAATTCGTGCGCTGGGGCATATGCAGTCTATTGTGGAAAAGCGTGCAACCCTGCCGATATTGATGAATGTTAAAATAGAAGTTGCAGATGATTTGGTCTTGTCTGCTACTAATGTTGATTTAGAATTGGTTGAACATGTCGAAGCCGATATTACTTTGGGTGGGAAAATAACTGTTCCTGTTCAGATGTTGTATGATATTGTTCGTAAGTTGCCAGATGCATCGGAAATTTCTTTCAAGCAATCTGGTGACCTGTTGGTCGTTTCTAGTGGTAGAGCCGTGTTCCGCTTGCCTACGTTGCCTGCAGAAAATTTCCCAGCAATGGCCGGCAGTAATTTAACAACTAAGTTCCAGATGACAACAGGGGATTTGGCTCATTTGATTAATCAGACTAAGTTCGCAATTCCAACGGATGATGTTCGTTATCATTTAGGGGGGATTTATTTCCATATTTCTGATGAAGGTAAAGAAAAAATGTTAACTGCTGTTGCAACAGATGCGCAGCGTATGGCTTTGTGTGCAATGCCGGCACCCACTGGTAGTGCAGAAATGCCAGCAGTTATTTTACCGCGTCGTGTAATTGGTGAACTGTCTAAATTGTTAGAAGATGCAACCGTTGATGATGTTACTGTTGAATTGTCGGATACTAAGGCTCGGTTCACTGTTGGACCTGCAACGCTTACAAGTAAGTTAGTTGATGCACAATATCCTAATTATCGTGTGGTTATACCAAAAGGAAATGATAAAATCGCGGTCTTGGATAGAAAGCAGTTTTTGAATGCCGTTGATTTGGTTTCTGTTGCTAGTGTTGATAAAACTAAATCTGTTCAATTAACTTTCTCTATGAATAAGTTGGTTGTGAATGCATCAAGTCCAGATGCAGGTACCGCAACACAAGAATTGGATATTGAATATAATGCTGATGCATCATTTACTGTGACATTTAATGTAAAATTCTTGATGGATGTCGCAGGACAGGTAGAAGGTGAAAAATTCCAGATGGAAATGCAGGATCCTTTGTCACCAACAATAATAAAATCTACTGATAAAAATACAGATGCATTATTTATATTAATGCCGATGAGAATGTAAAAAAAAAACTGCCGAAAGGCAGTTTTTTAATTAAGTTTTTTATATAAAAAGTTTTTTAACTTTACAATATAGTTCGTTTTCTTTTATAATATTAATGTCATATATTTGGATATGATAGGTTGTGATAAGCCTCTTACGCATTACGGTATAAATGTGCACAAATAAGCGCGTTTTGCTGTGATGATATAAATGAAAGAAAACCTGTTTGCGAATGCAGGTTGGTTTTGTTTATAAAAGTAGGAGCTTATTTTATGAAAAAATTTTTTTTACTTTTTGCTTTCTTAAGTTGTGTAAGTTTTAGTAATGCTTTTGCTGTGGTTGCGTTAGATCCTTGTGATACAGTAATGGAAGGGTACGCAAGACCGGATGTTTTGTGTACAGAATGCATTGAGGTTTATGATACTATAATTGGAAATAGATTGGACATGGGGTATACAGAGGATATGTGTTCAGAGTTGCAACAATTGGTTTGGTGGCAAGAGTATATTGGTAGAGTTAAAGAGTCTTTGATTTATGATGCGCAAATTGCAAGTTGTCTGCAAGAGGTTGTTGATGTTTTTGATGATCTTAATAATAGTGCGTGTTCAACAAATATGACTGGGGCAGCATTTTGTATAAGTAAAGGTTTTTGTGAATGCAGTCCTAATTATTATGCCGATATGCCTATTTATGATGAGTTGCATAATGGTCAGGGTTTTCTTTGCTTAGAATGTCCAGAGCCCGGTGTTGGAGCAGGTGGGGTGTTGCCGATAACCCAGTGTTATTTACCTGCGGGGACTGGTGAAAGTGATACGACTGGAACATGGCAATATTCTCAAAATTGTTATTATTCTGAATAATACATCAAAAGGTAAAAATATCCCACGTTTTTACGTGGGGTATTTTTTACACTTTACTTTTTTATGTGCTTTTTGTAAAATATTATTGTCATGGTGGGGTACTATGATGAGGCTTGATAACCTCTCTTACGCGTCGGAAATGAAAGGGGTGGCGCGTTGCGCCTTTTTTGTTGCGACGTTAAATAAAACTCCTGGCTTTATCAGGTCAGGAGGGCGACTGAATATAAAATAGGTCGCGCAATTCGTAAGATTGTTATCAACCTCCTGACCACCAAGATAGGTGGTTTTTTATTGAAATCGGGAGTTTGATACATGAAAAGAATTTTTTTACTTTTTGCTTTATTAAGTTGTATAAGTTTTAATGACGCGTTTGCTGCGCCTCCTCTTGTGGATATTTGTCAGGATTATGGTCCTGTTTGGGGAATAAAACCAGTTGCTTGTTTTTTATGCCTAGATGCTCTTCAACAGTTGTATTATTATTGGAGTGATAATTTGGGAAAACCTTCTTGTTCTGATGCAGAAAAATATTATCAGTGGAGTGAAGTTGTTGGAAACTATAAGGCGGAGTATGAATTGCAAAGAGATAACTATTTTCAGAGTTGTTGGTCTGAGGCGGATGAAATGGTTAGTGTTCTTGAGTTGTATGCCGGTGAGATTTGTAAAGGAAGAACGCCAATAGAAATTTGTACTTCTGATGATAATTTGTGTAATTGTGATATTGGACGCTATAATGCGCGTTATGGTGAGATTGGTACGTTTGCTTGTAGTGAGTGCCCTGAAAATGGGGAAAGTATTGGTGGAAATGAGTTGATAACAAGTTGTTATTTACCTGCTGGAACTGGTGAGACTGATACAACAGGAACGTGGCAATATTCACAAAATTGTTATTATACTAAATAGGTTTATGCAGGAAGTAAAAGCATAAAAACCCGCAATTGTGCGGGTTTTTATTTGATTTGTTTATTTCATAATTGATTTTGCTTTTTTTTATGATATTATTGCCGCCGCAAAAAAAGGTTAAATTATGTCTATTGAAGAAATTTCGGCTGGTAAAATGCCACCAAAAAAAATGAATGCTATTATTGAAGTTCCTGAAAACGGCTTCGTAAAATATGAAATTGATAAAGAAACAGGTTTGCCTCGTGTTGATCGTATTTTACATACTCCGATGGCTTATCCTGCAAACTATGGTTATTTCCCAGGAACTTTGGGTGATGATGGGGACCCATTAGATTGTGTCGTTGTTTGTAATGCGCCTTTGCGTCCAGGGGTTTTAATCGAAGTTAGACCAATAGGTGCTTTGTTAATGGAAGATCAAGCAGGTGGTGATGAAAAAATTATCTGTGTCCCACGCGATAAAATTGACCCTTTCTATACCAATACCGAATATGTCGAACAGTTGCCTGCAATATTGCGCTCTAAAATTGAATATTTCTTTCAGCACTATAAAGACTTGCAGCCAAATTCTTGGTCAAAAGTGACCGGTTGGGCAGACCGTGAAACTGCTGATAAGTTAATTATGGAAAGTATCGACAGATATTGGGCTCATAAACGCGAAGTTCAATAATCTTCTTGCGTTTATGCGATTGTTCCGTATAATTTGAAAAGTGAAAAATAAGAGGTAGTACAATGGCTTCATACATTGCTAATGATATGCGTGTGGGTTGGGTTATTGCTCATAATGGTAAACGTTATTCTGTTATGTCAATCACAAAAGTAAAACCAGGTAAGGGTGGTGCTTTTGTTCAGGCCGATTTGCGTGATATTGATTCTGGAAATAAGGGCGGTGACCGTTGGCGCGCAGAAGATAAAGTCGAAAAATTGATGGTCGAAGATTTTGATTGTCAATATCTATATTCTGATGGAACAGATGCTTTCTTTATGAATTTGTCAGATTATGAACAATTTACTATGCCTGTTGAATCTTTGGGCGAACAGATGAAATTCTTGGCACCTGAAATGCAGGTAAAGGCAAACTTTGTAGAGGGGCAACCTGTTTCTATTTCTTTGCCAAAAACTGTTGTCGCAACAGTTGAAGAAACAGAACCGGCATTAAAAGGTCAGACGGTTTCAAGTAGTGGCGGTAAACCTGCTATCTTGGATAACGGGGTTCGTGTTCAGGTTCCTTTGTTTATTGAACAAGGCGAAAAAATTGTCGTTAATACAGAAACTTTGGAATATGTAGAACGCGCAAAATAGGTTCTTTGAAGAATAAAAAAATTCCACTTTATGTGGAATTTTTTTTAAATCTTGTTTTCTGAATTCATTATCGTTTTTATTTCTTCCTTGCAATTCTCATAAATGTTTTTCTGTCCCATACTTAAAAACTCACGAGGGTTAAAGTTTTCTGGTTTTGTAAATAAAGACTCTCTTATGCCAGCAGTAAAGGCGAGTCTGGAATCACTGTCTACATTTATTTTGCATATATTCATTTCAACTGCATGACGTAATTGTTCGGCAGGTATACCAAGTGCGTTGGATAGTTTACCGCCATATTCGTTTATTGTTTTTACAAAGTTTTGCGGAATGCTGGATGCGCCATGTAATACCAATGGAAAATCTGGTAACTGTTTTGCTATTTTTTCTAAAATATCAAAACGTAGTTCTTCGTTTTCTGTTTTCCTTTTGTATGCACCATGGCTTGTGCCAATCGCAATCGCAAGAGAATCTATATTTGTTGCGTTTACAAAATTTACAACGTCATCAGGGTTGGTATAACTAGATTCCGCGCTTTGTGTGTTTTCGTCTTCTATTCCTGAAAGAGTGCCTAGTTCTGCTTCTACACTTACGTCGTATTTGTGTGCAAAGTCCGCAACTGTTTTTGCTAATTCTATGTTCGCATTAAATGGTAGTTTTGACCCGTCTATCATAACACTTGAAAAACCAAGTTTTATAGCATTAACGCATGATTCAAAACTGGAACCGTGGTCTAGGTGCAGACTTATTTTTTCTTCCGGTTTTATATGTAAACCCCATATCATACCCATTAGTAGGTCAGGTCCCATATATTTTAATGCAGATTCTGATACTGCAAGAATGACAGGGCTTTTTGTGTCTCGTGCAGCGGATACAATGGCAGACAATGTTTCCATGTTGTAAAAGTTGAATGCAGGTACTGCATAATGCTTTGAAGTTGCGTCAGAAAAAACTTCTTTTGTATTAACTAAACCGAAATCTTTATAGTCCATAATCCTTTCCTCTTTTCTTGATATTATAGCATAATAAACTTTGCGGTGCGTAAATAAATATAGGAATCTTTTAGTTGACAAATACTTGACAATGAATATTTTTGTGCAACAATTATAATACGAATCGGGAGATGGTCTGAGGATAGGCAGAGTTTAAAAGGTGTTATTATGAAAAAGATTTTGGTTTCTGCAATTGCTTTGACTGCTTTGGCAGGTTGTGGTGGTTATTATGATTATTATAAAGGTGGCGTAAGATATACTCAAGATGGTCAGGATTGTATATATTATGCAGGTGAACAGGGACGTAATTTCTCTCGTTATGTTGGCGGGTTAGATAATGGTAAGAAAATTGTTTACCGCAATACTCGTTGCGAAGATTTGTATGCTCGCGATATGTTTGGTCAGGAACCACGTCATGATCGTCAAATTTTAGTTCCAGCAGCGCAAGAAGTTTCTTGTAATGCATGTGAAAACAAAATCGAAAAAGTTTCCTATGGTTGCCAAACTTGTGCAAAACCAGTTTTGACACGTAGATATATTATTATGTAAGTTTGTTTGCTTGTTATAAAAGCGTCCCTTGGGGCGCTTTTTATTTTTGTATCTTTCTTGAATAAAGTGTTTTTTTGTGGTAAAATTACAGAAAAGGAAAAGGGGTTTTATATGAAAAACTTGTTGAAAAAAATCGGATTTGCTGGTTTGGTTGTTGTTGCTGGTGGCGCAGCAGCGTTGGCGGCACCTGCGGCGGGTGGTGTTAATAATGCGGGGTTATGCGGCTTGATTGCACAAATGTACGGTGTGTTTAAAATTCTGCGTACATTGGCTTTCGTAGGTGCGGCATTTATTATTGCAGGTTGGGCATGGGGATATATCTCCAAGGGTGAAGTAAAACTTGACGATTTGCAGAAGAAGGGTACTGGTATGTTGGTCGGGTTTATATTGTTGTTCGGTATCGGTGTAGTTTTGCAATTCTTCTTAAGTTCTGCGGGATTAGCGGCAATCGGATGCCAAGATGTAATTTTAAGCTGGGGCAAAATGTAATAAAAAAAGACGGTCATAAAACCGTCTTTTTTTTGCTTATCTTATTTTTGTGAATGCGAATTGTTTTATAAATTCGCGTTCTTTTTTATTTAATTCGGTTTTTACTTCGTTGACTGACTGTTTTTCAATGTCTTGTTCTGGGTATTTGCCTGTTGTCTGAATCATTTTGATTCTTTGATTGTATAATGCTTTAAGTAATATATCTGAGAACTCAGAAAAATTCATTGATGGTTTAGTATCGTGTTGTCTTATTGTCATATATAATGCTTTCTGGCGCGCTAATAATGATTCTGCGCCCATATAATTCGCGATTGGGTCATTTTCTTTTATTTCTATACCATGAATCTCTTTAAGGGTTTTTGAATCTATGTTATAGAAAAATGCGTTTATTCTTGCGTGATTAAATAGTTTCATATTTGCTTTTTTTCTAATCGCAATACCGCTTATTACTTTTTCTGCTTTTGTAAGATTTTCGCGTAAATAGATTCTTGAAAATTTATATGCCATTTCATTTAATTGCTCGAATTTTGTGTTCGGGTTCATGAAATATAGTTGGGCGAAAATCATATAGGGGTATTGTTTCATTATGCTCCAACAGGCATATCTGCTTAATTTCGCGTCTAAACCTTCTTTTTTATATTTTACACCGTTGGGTGCGTGTATTGAGTAATTGTTTGTTATAGTGATTATGTGCGATGTTATGAAGTCTTGAAACTTTTCTGGTGATAAAAGATTGGGCTCACCTTTTTGGTGTAGTTTTTTAGGTGTGTGTCTTGTTATTGCATTGTAAGCAGTTGAATATGCGTTTTTGTGTTCGCCCATTAAATCTTCGCCGAAAAGATTGTATAAATTTGAAAATAGCCAATAGTCTGAAAGTTGGACGGAAAAATCTGCTTCTGGTGAAAATAAATTTGTTTCTTGTTTGGAGCGTAAAATTTGACCCTGTAAATATTCGTATGTTGTTTTGGCTTGTGGACGTGGCATGTTTTGTTCCTATAAATTTATACGATTGTTTGCTGTTTTTGTTCCTCTATGTTCGCGATAGAGAATAAGACAGAAGATATTAATGATTGATAGGGTACGTGTTGTTTTTCTGCCAACTGTTTTATGCTGTCTAAAACAGGGCGTGGAATACGCATGTTTATTACGCAGTCTGATTTGTTAAATGTTTTATATGCTGCGTACTCTTTTAATAAAGATTCCATGTTCATTATAAACAGTTGCTGCATAACGTTTGGCATATACACAATCTCCTATACGAACCACAATACCATAGTCTTTACAAGTGACTATAACATTGTATTGGCATTTGTCAATACATTTGTGATTGCGGGTGTAATGGCTTTTGTAATGTCATATGTGGTGGCGTTTGTGTTGAGAGTGTGCGGAAGAGGGTGGCTTCGTTTTTTTTATTTATTGTTTTGTTTTTATGTGCGTGTTTAGGAATCTTTTTGTTTGATAAAATCGGGGTGTGTACCTTGCTTTTTTGTAAATATGCATATAAAATTACAACGAAATCTTTTTGGGAAAGGAATTTAAAATGTTAAGAAAAATATTATCCTTGTTTGTGGTATGTTTTTTTACGGTATCGCCTGCGTTCGCAGAATTGAAGGTTGATATTATTGCAGGTGCAACAGAGCCTATTTCTGTCGCAGTGCAAAAGTTTGAAACAGTTGGTAAAGTGTCTTCTGATGATGCGGCGATGATACGTGAAGTTGTAGAAAATGATTTAAAGTCTACTGGGCTATTTAGAATTGTTTCTCATGATGCGCTGCCAGAGTTTGTAGAAATGGGTAATATGCCAGATTTTAATTTGTGGATGGCGGTTAAAGCACAGGTTTTGGTTCAGGCAAAGTTATCCGCAGAATCAGACGGTAAATATAATCTAGAATTTTATGTATGGGATGTTAATGGGAAAGAGCAAATAGAGGCTCAAAGTTTAGTGGCATCAAAAAAGTCTGCACGTAGATTGGCGCATATCATGGCAGATGCTATTTATGAAAGACTAACAGGTGAAATTGGTTATTTTGATACGCAAATAGTATTTATTGCAGAAACGGGTCCTGTCCATAATCGTGTGAAACGTATGGCAATTATGGACCAAGATGGGTATGGGTTGCGTTATTTGTCTGATAAAAAGACTTTTGTTATGTCGCCTCATTTTTCACCCAATATGCAAACTATCGTATTCTTATCCTTTAAAGACGATGATCCTATGGTTTGGACTTTGGATTTGGATACAGGAGAACAAAGAAGATTAGGGCAGTTTGGTGGGATGAACTTTGCACCTCGTTTCTCACCAGATGGTTCAAAAATAGCTTTGTCCTTGGTAAAAAATGGAATTACGCATATATATGAATATGACATTGAATCTAAATCTTTAAAGCAGTTAACGTTTGGGAACTCTTTAAATACAAGCCCTTCTTATTCTCCAGATGGAAAAAAGTTAGCGTTTAACTCTGACCGTAGTGGTAACCAGCAGATTTATGTCTTGGATTTGGAAAGTGGCGAAGTAGAACGTTTGACTTATGGAGCAGGGCGATATGCAACACCTGCATGGTCACCAGATGGGCAGTTTATAGCGTTTACAAAAATGGCAGACGATACTTTTTATATCGGTATTATGGACCCACGCGGAAGAAACGAAAAGATATTAGCGGGTGGTTGGTATATGGAAGCACCTTCGTGGGCCCCAGGGTCGCGTCGCTTGGTTTATTATGAAACAGAACGTGCGCTGGACGGTATCGAACGTATTAGTCATATTCGTAGCGTCGATATTACCGGCAGAAATGTTTATGACATAGAATTACCTGATGATGTGAATGGTGTGGAACCTACTTGGTCACCTCGTTTGCCTTGATGAGTATACGTATTATTTGCTTTTGTTTGATGTTGTGTGTGGTAGGTGCTGCTTATGCGGTTCCTGCCACTGTGAATTATATTTTTGATGGTGATACTTTTGCTGCAACTGTTTACTTAGATGATGGGGTAAATGTTTCTGCTCGCGTTCGTTTGATGAATGTTGATACACCTGAAATTCATGGTATGTGTGAACATGAAATAGATATGGCTAATCGTGCCAAAAATCGGCTTGCCGAATTATTGCCAATAGGAAGTACAGTAGAATTGAAAAGTATAAAAGATGATAAATACTTGGGCAGAATAGATGCTTATGTTTTGATAGATGGTAAAAAGGATGTTGGCGAGATTTTAATAAAAGAAAATTTAGGGCGACCGTATAGTGGTGGACGGCGTGAAGGCTGGTGTAAATAGGAATATTTACTTGTATAAATAAATTGAATAATTTTTGTGTGTCTAGTATAATTAGAATAAATACTTGCTTTTTTGCGGTGTTTGTATTTTTAGAGAGAATGATATGACACATAATGATGTATGGTCTGCTATAGATAAATTGGCCAGAAAAAATAAGATTTCTTGTTCGAAATTAGCGATTTCTAGTGGCTTGGATGCAACGACTTTTAATAAAAGTAAAAGGTATTCTGTTTTCGGTAAACCGCGTTGGCCTTCTATGCATAGTATTTCAAAAATATTAGAATCTACGTCAACTTCACCTACCGAATTTGCGGCTTTTATAGAAGACAATAAACAAGAACATTAAATTTCCCCGCTTTTGCGGGGTATTTTAGTTGCTGTAATAGCAATTGCTAGGGGTAAAAACATATGTTCCTGCACTATCGGATAAATTTGTGTTTGCAGGTATATAACAATTTGTTATTGTTTGAGCCCCTGATGCGGAATTTCCGGATACACCACCCAGAGAGGGGCATTTTGTGCAACCTGATGTTCCGTTAGTTGAAGAACCGTAATATCCTTCTGCACATCTGTATTCTGTTTTTTTGCTACATATACAGGTCAAAGTATTACAGTTTGCAACGGTTCTTTTTTGGTAACCGGTTGAATGGTTTGTCCAACTGCTTGTCTCACAATCTTGACAACCAGAAGAGCAATCCGGATAAGGCATGCATATTCCTGGAAAACTGTGAGATAAGTCGCAATAAAAACCGTTCCTGCAGTCTGTTGTTTCATAGCAAGAACTTCCGCTGCCGCCACCGCCGTTCTCTATGCATATACCACTAGCGCAGTCTTCGTCGAATAAGCAAACTTTTCCATCTCCTGAACATGTACCAGATAGGGATTCTGTAGGTGCAAATAATATTGTATACAATGTTATAGGTATAAAAAATTTTTTCATTCAAGCTCTCCTTGTTTTTGATGAAAATCAAAAAAACCGCCGAATGATTGTGGGCGGTTGGAGGCTTGAAACTATCTTATAAAATAGCGGGCTTATTTAATTATATCGCCACCCTCCAACCTTTTTATAAGTTGGAGTTATTTCGCATACTATCGCAATGCAACGCGTTATAAGAGAGGTTTCAAGTCCTCGTCCAGGGAACACCCCCAGACAAAATTAGTGTAGTATAAAATTTTTTATCTGTAAAGATTAAAAGAAATCGCCCCATTTTGCGGGGCGATTTCTTATGCGCTATGACGATTTATTGCTTCGCTGATTTCTTCTAAGGACGCGTTACATGGAAGTAACGGTTCAAACCAGACGTTTGCTGTTCCGCTGTGAATTTGACCGTGTTTAGGCCAATATAATCCTGCATCTGTACCAACTGGTAAAATAGGTAGTTTTAACTGATGTGCCAAAAATAACAAACCACGTTTAAGAGGTATCTTTTGACCAGGTTTTGCACGCGTTCCTTCCGGGAATATTATTAATATTTTCCCATCCATTATTTTTTCTGCTACTGCGTCAGTTAGTTTTTGCATGTTTGTTGCCCCGCGTGCACGGTTTACTGGTTGTAAACCCATGCGCCAAAATGCCCAACCATAAATAGGTATCCATAATAATTCGCGTTTTATTATGAAAAACGCATTAGGTACAACTTTGGATAATATTGCAATTTCTAAGATGGACATATGTTTTGCAGCGATTATCGCTTTGCCGTCTAGACGAATGTTGCCATTTGGTGCAACTGGAACACCATTCTCTTCTAATAGTGGATAGTGTACTGTGTATTTTATACCTGCAACTAATCGTGCAACCCATAAGACACCGTATGCACATGTTAATACTAAAAATGTATTTAGTTTTTTTGATATTAAACCGATAAGTAATATCGGAGACCACAATACAAAATATATACCTAGTACAGTTTTAAAAATAATAGTTCTTAACATTTTTTTATCCTTCTTTTATTCCCATCATAGTCGCGATGTATTTTATATATTCTATAGCCCATCTTTCAAGTCTTTTTGTCGTTGGCATACCAGTTAGAGGTACGGGACATGCAACTATTTCTGATTGTGGTAATTCTTGTTTGATTAAGTACTTTGCTCGGTTCATATGGTCTTCGGTCGTTATTATTACAAGTCTGTCTAAACCAGCACGATTTGCAATTTCTTTTATTGCAAGGGCGTTTTCATATGTTGACTTGGAGTCCGATTCAATCGTGACTTTCTTTGCCATTTCGTAAGAACCTTGTGCACCGGCACCAATAATGTAAAGGTCTGCATCTGGGTGTTGGCGTAATTGACGCATCGCAAATGGTATCCTGCGCACATCACCAGTTAAAACAAATATACTATCGTCTGGTAATATGGTTGCACAATTACTGGGGGCCATTGATTTAAACATCAAACCTCCCAAAACAAAACAACTAAATAATAATAAAGACGGGGTTAAAAATTTCATTAGTTATCTTTTAGGATATTTAATGTTGTGCGTTTTGTTATCCATATCGCAAAAATTATAATTGCAATAGGTAATAACAATAATAGTAGCCAACCTGTACTAGAAATATTAAGCATGGCCATAAGACCAACGCGTGCACTGTGCGCAGTTGATAAGATTAAAAGTAAAATTGGGGCGGCAACTAAGAAACCTGACGCAGAAGCAACAATACTAATTTTTGCAATTATTATTTGCATTTGGTGTGCTACGAAATTGTCACTGGCACCAATTTGATTTAATATCTCTAATTCTCGTTTATGCAATAATGCAGTATTCCGTGCAATATAAGAAATGCAGATACCTATTGCTCCTAATGTTAAAATTAGTACAAACGTTGAAATGAATATCATTTTCCAACCCGCAGAAGTTGAACTTTTTAACGCCTCTGCATGAGTTAAAAATCTTGCATGTTTTGATATTTGCTCTCTGACGGTTTCTAAGTCTGATGTGCTTTTGAATTTTAGTTCGTACATTTTTGGAAGGTATTTTTCTAGTGCTTCACTACCACCAGAAAGCCACGGACGCATTAAATCTTTCATTTGTTCTGTTGAAATTTCATTCGTTTCAATTATTTTGTCTTTATTTTCATCTATTATCTTTTTTACATTTTGATTGTTGTCAGAATTCATTATTTGAACTGTGGCAAATAAGTCCCATTGGCTGTTCCAGCGCATCACACCTGTGCCAATGGATAAAGATATACCTAATGCTAAAACGGCAAGAAATGTTAATAACGCCATGATGGCTGTCATAAAAATTGATTGTTCTTGAACTAATGAAAATACAATAGGTTTTTTTATCATGCTTTCTCTATATCATCAAATTGTTTGGATAATTCTGTAAAGTAATTTTGAGGTTTCGGACCTTTCCATATTTTTTTAGATTCTGGTGTTGTATTCTTTGTACCTGGACCACCAAGAAAACTTACCTTGTGATTTTCAACATGAATGACTGGAAATTTGTAAGTGTCCATAAGTTTTGTGCTGTGGGTCGCTAAAATTATAGTAGTTCCAAATGTTTTATTCATTTGAATAAATAATTCCATTAATCTGGATGCGTTTTCGTCGTCAAGATTGCCGGTCGGTTCGTCCGCAAGTAAAATTGAAGGCTGTATTATTATAGCACGTGCAACGGAAACCCTTTGCTGCTGACCACCAGATAGAGTTTTAGGGTTTGCGTCTGCATATTTCCCAAGACCAACCCATTCTAATGTTTTTGTTACTAATTTTTTTATCTTTAATTCTGGTAAGCCACGTACGCGTAAGGGCAGGGCAACGTTATCAAATACGGACATATGTGATAGTAGCGAATATTCTTGAAATACTATCGCCATTTTATGACGCAATTTTGTGATGTCGTCACGCGTCATATTATTTGTCATTTGACCGAATAGTTTTATCTGACCACGACAGGGTTTGTGTAGTTGATATATTAATCTTAATAATGTTGTTTTCCCGGCACCAGATGCGCCAGAAAGAAAATAAAATGAACCATTGCTAATATTAAATGATACGTCAGACAATACTTCACGAGCATTGTCATATTTTGCACCGACATTTGCAAAAGAAATTGCTGTGTTATCTTCCATAATTTAGATAGTAGTAAAAAAAGATATCTAGGTCAAGTTTTCAAGCCTGGTTTTACTGATTGACAAATGAAAAAAACGCGCTTTCGCGCGTTTTGTTTAGTCTTCTACAACTTTGGTCGTTACATTTCTGTTCTTTGCCCATACTTCTTCACCTGTACCTGGGTATTGTGGACGTTCTTTACCATAAGAAATAGTTTTTATTCTTTCTGGTTCAATACCTTCCTTTATTAAAACGTGTGCTGCGTTACCTGCACGTAAAGCACCTAGAGCTAAGTTGTATTCTGTAGAACCGCGCTCGTCACAATGTCCTTCCATTATAACGTTTATATCTGGGTGTTTTTTCATGTACAGTGCTTGTTCAGATAAATTTTCGTGTGAAGCATCACTTATTACAGCAGAATCAAATGCAAAGAAAACTTTGTCGTCATTAATGTTGCTAGGAACACCACTACATGCTGCTAAAGTTATTGTTAACATACCAAATAGAATTTTTTTCATTTTTTTCCCTCAGTCTTGCGATTACCTAATATGAAATTTAGCAGATTTTTTTTTAAGATGTCAATATTTTGTTTTTTATGCTTTGGAATGAATCCCGTTTTGTGATAGAATGAGTAAAAAAGTAGGAGTGTTTAAAATGAAAAAAGTTATTTCTGTTTTAGGTTTTTTTGGCTTGATTGCGACTGCTGCAAATGCTGCACCTAGTCATATTACGCGGGATTCTAATGGTGGGTATCGCGTCACGTATGATTATACTGATAAAGCAAAAACAGGTTGGTATGTTGGTGCGCGTGCAGATTTAAATTTTATGAATTGGGAAAATAAGTATAGTGTTGATGCCGGGCTAATTGCTGCAGAAGAATACGGAACAGATAAGTACTCTTTTGAACCTGTATTTGGTGGTAGTGTATTTGCAGGTCGTAGTTTTGCATATTTCTGGCGCGCTGAATTAGAAGCGGGTTATATGGGGTATTTCGAAGATAAAGATGGTGAGTCTGAATTTACAATGCAGATACCTTACTTAATGGTTAATGGTTATTATGATTTTACAAATGGTTTGTATTTAGGGGCTGGTGTCGGTGTTGCTATGCCTATTACAACAATTGATTTGGGTGCTACTTTGGCTACAACGGATGGAAGTGACCGTAAAGAATATGGTTTTGCACCTATGGCTGGGGTTATGTTGGGATATTCACATAAATTGGATGACAATTTAGTTTTAGATGTTCGTTATCGTTTAGCTGGAATGACCGGTTTGGATCAGCGTGTAAATATGTTCATTGAAGGTGAAAATTCTCACTGGTTTCAAAATGATATAGATTTTATTTTAGATAATTCTATATCCGTCGGTTTGAGATACGAATTTTAGCATAGGAAAACTGTTGACCCGATTCGCAAAAATATGATATCATGTAACACGTAGAGAGAATAAATGAAAAACGAATTAAAAATTTCAACACTTGCGATAATTTGTGTGTTGTGTACTGCTTTTTCTGGGGCGTATGGTGCGTCTTCTGTGCGTTCTTTAGGTGGGGCAGGTACTTATAGTAGTGCCTCTAGTGCTAGTGCTGCAAGCTCTGGTAATACTGCAGCAGCGCGTAGCGGCTCTGTGCGTGTTACGCCGACCACAGGTGCTTCAGGTAGTAGTACAACTAATACAGGGTCGATTAATAGCGGGCGTGTTACAACAACGCCTCGTTTGTCTATAGGTAAGTATCTGGGGGGAAGTACTTCTGTTAGTACGGGTAGTTCTTTACGCCCGCAAACTCCGAGTGGGGGCTCTTCTTCTGGTGGTGATGGCTCTATGGATCCTGGGCTTGCTGCGGATTTGCAAAAAGCGGTTGAAGGTTTGCAAGACGATGTTCTTGAACTGAAAGATATGGATGAAGAGATAAAAAGCGGTTTGGAAGAAAAACAAAATACCCTAATTCCGACAGATGATTATATCACCATTGAAAATGATGAAATTTTTGTAAACGTTGATAATTTGAAAGAAGCACTTGCGGGTGCTACTGGTGAAGATGGTCGTGAAATTGAATTGGATAAGGTTGGCGACTATTTGGTTTGGCGCTATGTAGGTGATAGTTCTTGGAAGGATTTGATTGCTATTGCTGATATTACAGGACCTCAGGGACCACAAGGTGAAAAAGGTGAACCGGGTGACCCTGCTAATTTGACTGATTATCCTACAAAAACAGATATGGAAGATGCGATAAGTGCGGCAGTTGATAATTTGGCTGCAACTTATGCGACGAAAAAAGATTTGGCAGATTATGTCAAGACAGAAACTGCAACCGCGACTTATGCGACAAAAGAAGAGTTAACTTCTGGTTTGTCTGGTAAGTTGGATAATGGTGCTTTGTCTGGTTATGCCACAACAGTTGGGGTACAAACTGCTATTAGTGAAGCAACTGATGGTTTGGCTACAAGCGCAGAATTAACCACAGGTTTGTCTGGTAAGGCAAATGTTGCCGATGTTTATACTAAATCCGAAGTTTATAATAAAACAGAAGTAAATGACCTTGTTGCCGATGTTGCTGCCGGTGATATGCAAGAAGCATTAAAAGAATATGCAAAAACAAGTGATGTAGAGGCCGGTTTGGCGGAAAAAGCAGATAAGACTGCGCTGGATACAAAGGCTGATACGACAGTTGTGAATGCTCTTTCTTCAAAAGTGGATACAATCGGGATGGCTGCCGATAATGCTGGTCTTGCGGCAACAGCGGCTGCGGAAACTGCGGATGCGGCAAAGACAGCAGCGGATGAAGCGAAAGAATTAGCAAGCGGGGCAAGTGACGCGGCACAAGCAGCGCAAGATACTGCGACTGCGGCACAGGACAAAGCGGATGCGGCTGCATTGGCGGTGGCTTCGAAAGCAGATAAATCTACTACTCTTGCTGGATATGGTATTACTGATGCTTATACAAAAACAGAAGTTGACTCTAAAGTAGAAGGCTTGGCAACGAATGCGAATTTGACCGAATTAGAAGGTAAAGTTCAGACGAATACTTCAAATATAGGCGCGTTAAAAAACACAGTTGGTGAAGGTGCTTTGACAACTACTGCACAGAACTTGGTTGGGGCAGTTAACGAATTGAAAACCAAAACTGATGGTATGGCAACTGACGGTAATTTTGAAGAAATGAATAACAAAATTACTCAGATGGAACAGACGGTTAATACTGCAGTTGAGTCTATAGATGGTAAAGCAGATACAACTTATGTTGATGAACAGTTGGCAACAAAAGCAAATACAGCAGATTTAGGTACTTTGGCTACAAAATCTAAAATTACAAATGATGACGTTGCGGATGATGCGGCTATTGCACGTACAAAATTAGCAGAGGATGTACAGGCGTCTTTGGATAAGGCAGATGCTGCTATAAGTATGGTTGGTGCAGGAACGGATGCTGTTTTAGGTGTTGATAGTAACGGTGACAAAGTTTGGTATGAGATAGCATTTTAAGGGGTTTAAACAATGAAGAAAATAAATTTTGTCTTTTCTGGATTTTTAGCATCATTGTTGCTTGGTGTTGGTAATGTTAATGCTGCAACCAGCGGTGACCCCGTTAGAATTGCTAGTCAAAAATATGTTGATGAAAATTATGCTAAGCAGGAAACTGTTAATCAGATAAATGAAACGATAACAACTGTGACACAGCAGGTAACACAGTTAGGTGATACAATTAATAATGAAGAAACGGGGCTTGGGGCACAGGTAGAGCAAGCGGTCACAGATGCGGCGGCTGCACAAGATGCTGTTAGTGGTTTAGAAAGTTCTGTATCGTCTTTGACAGAAACTGTAAATCAAAAAGCAGATGCGGCAGACTTGGCGACAAAAGAAGATAAAGATAATAAAATACAAGAAATAACGGCTGAATCTACAGCGGATCAATACCCGTCTGCGGTTGCCGTTCGTACTGCATTAGATGCTAAGGCGGATTCAACTGTTGTTGAAGGTATTACAGAAAATATAACGAATATAACACAGCAAGTAGAACAAATTACTGACCCAGAAACAGGTTTGGCAGCGGATTTTGAACAGTTGCAGACAGAAGTTGATGGTAAGGCAAGTGCAGAATTTGTTGCAACATTAGAAGGTACAGTGACAAATCAGGGTACACGTTTAACAACGGCAGAAGGGGAAATCGATGCTTTGCAAACTGCGTCTGCAACACATGCTACAACTACTGCATTGACAGAAGGTTTGGCACTGAAAGAAAATGTTGCGAATAAGGCAACAACTATTGATGCTGGAAATCAAAGTTCGCCGACCGTATATCCGTCTGTTGGGGCAATCGTAGAATGGACAAATAAGAAAATAACAGAATTATCAGATACGGGTTTGCCAGTTAATCCAGATAATATCAATGATAATTCTATTGCTGGCAGTAAGTTGGAAAACGGTGCGGTCACAACTGATAAGATTGCTGATAAAGCAGTGACACAAGATAAGTTAAGTGATGAATTAGTTAGTGAAATTTCCGGTAAAGCAAATGCAACGGATGTTTATACAAAAACTGAAACGAATGAAAAAATTGTGGAACTGGCAGTGCCTCAACCAGAAGGTGAATGTATGGCAGAATCTGGTTTGTGCGTGTTGTCTGTTGGAACAGACGGGCAATTCAAATGGGTAAATGTTACAGAACCGGCACAATAAAGAACTAACTAAAAAAACTAACTAACAAAACAAAAAAGGGAAGGAAAATGAAAAAATTAACAGCAGGTATATTTGCAACATTATTGACAGTTGTCACTGTCGGTGCAGCAAATGCAGAAATCGCATCAAAAACTTATGTTGATGATCAAGTTGGTACAAGAGCTACAACGGAAAGTGTAACTATTTTGTCGGGAACTGTTACAAGTCAGGGTCAACGTTTAACAACGGCAGAAGGTGATATTGATACTTTGCAGGCAAACTCTGCAACGAAGACGGAATTGACAGAAGGATTGGCAGGTAAGCAGGATAGTGCTTTGATTAAATCTGCACAGTATGGCGACAATACAGGAAATGATGATGCATATCCATCTGTAAAAGCAGTTGCAGATGCAATCACAACTGTATCTGGTAATGTTACTGGCGTTACAGAAGATATTACAGAATTACAGGGAACTGTTGCAGACCTAGAAGCAAATAAAGCTGATAAAGCGACAACATTACAAGGTTATAATATCACAGATGCTTATACAAAAACAGAAGTAGATACTGCTTTGGAGGCAAAAGCAAATACAGCAGATTTGGGTGCTTTGGCAGCAAAAGACACAGTAAGTGCAGCAGAGATTGATGCAAACGCTGTCACAACGGCAAAAATCGCAGATGGAAATGTAACAAAAGCAAAATTGGCGACTGATGTTCAGGCGTCTTTGGATAAGGCAGATGGTGCTTTGCAACAGGCTGATTTGGCAGATTATGCAAAAACTGCAGATGTTGCAAATACATATGAAACAAAAGCAAATGCAACTGCAACATACGAAACAAAGACGAATGCTGCTGCAACATATGCAACAAAAGATCAAATAGCGAATATGGCAACAACTACAGACTTGGCTAACAAGCAAGATAAAACAGATAATACTCTTGCAACTACAACAAAAACGGTTGTTGGTGCTATCAATGAAGTAAATACTGCGGTTGGTGCAGCACAAGGTGCAGCAGAAGCAGCACAAACAACAGCAGATGAAGCAAAAAATACTGCTTTAGCGGCAATACCAAAACCAACAGATCCTAGTTGTGAAAACCCAACAAATAAGTGTGTTTTGACTTATAATAACTCTGCTTATGAATGGGAAGTTGTTGCACGATAAGTTTGGTATATCTGATGTGCGGTATTTCATAAAATATATCGCACATCAAAAAAGTTTGTCTTGGTTGCAATTTAGATAGTGAAACGAAACAGTTTTTTAGGTAGAATAAAAATGATGAATACGAAAGGTCTTTTTGCAGTTTCTTTAATAGCAATACTTGCTATGGGAACAGCTAATGCAGATATCGCATCCAAAAACTATGTTGATTCACAGGTTGGCGGACGTTTGACCAGCATTAGTGGTTCTACTAGTGGAACAGGTAATGTTGTCACTGCAGTTTCTGCTAGTGGTAGCACTGTTTCTGCAACAAAAGGTATAACAGCAGAAGAAACAAAAAATAAAGTTACAACTGTTCGTGCAACTGCATCTGCAACAGATACTGCTTACCCTTCTGAAAAAGCGGTTGCTACTGCTTTAGCAGGTAAGGCGGATTCTGCAGATATTCCAACTGTAAATAATGCAACACTGACAATTCAGAAAAATGGTTCTAATGTCGGTACGTTTACTGCAAATGCGGCATCACCGTCAACTATCAATATTACTGTACCTACAACTACTTCTCAGTTGACTAATAATAGCGGATTTATTACCGCTGATGATTTGCCAGAAGATTATGTTTTAACTGCGGCTACATCTGATAAGTTGGGTGGTGTAAAAAGTGGTGGGGATATAACTGTTGCAACAGACGGTACTGTCACAGTAAATAGTGCAACTAATGCAGATAAAGCAACAACTGCAACTAATGCTACTAATGCAACAAAAGCATCACAAGATGCTTCTGGTAATGTTATTACAACAACTTATGCTACTAAGACTGAACTAAGTACAGGCCTGGCGGATAAGGCTAATGTTGATGATTTGGCAACTGTTGCAACATCTGGTTCGTATAATGATTTAACAAATAAACCAACTATACCTACTGTGGATTCTGCATTAAGCAGTACAAGTACAAATCCTGTTCAGAATAAGGTTATAAACACCGCTTTGGCAGGTAAGTTAAGTACATCTGGTACGGCTGCAAAAGCAACTGCAGATGCAAACGGGAATAACATCGTTAATACTTATGCTACAAAAACAGAATTGGGAACTGTGGAAAGCGCGGTAGAAACTGCACAGTCTTCCGCAGATGCAAAGGTTGCAAAGGCACAGGGCTCTACGAATGCAAATAAAGTTTTAATTACGGATGGGTCGGGTAATGTTACGATAGGTACTGTCAGCAGTGCTATGATAACAGACGGTACAATAACAAATGCAGATATTTCTTCTTCGGCTGCAATTGCACAGTCAAAGATATCTGGCTTGACAAATTCGTTAAATGCAAAGGCTAATACCGCGGATTTGGCGGCAGTTGCAACATCTGGTTCGTATAATGATTTGACTAATAAACCAACTATCCCATCGGCTTACACTTTACCTGCAGCAACATCATCTGCTTTGGGTGGTGTAAAAAGTGGTGGAGATATAACTGTCGGAACAGACGGTACTGTCACAGTAAATAGTGCGACTAATGCGGATAAAGCAACAACTGCAACTAGTGCAACAAAAGCGTCACAAGATGCATCTGGTAATGTTATTACAACAACTTATGCTACGAAGACTGAATTAAGCACAGGCTTGTCTGCAAAGGCTAATACCGAAGATTTGGCAACTGTTGCAACATCTGGTTCGTATAATGATTTAACAAATAAACCAACTATACCTACTGTGGATTCTGCATTAAGCAGTACAAGTACAAATCCTGTTCAGAATAAGGTTATAAACACCGCTTTGGCAGGTAAGTTAAGTACATCTGGTACGGCTGCAAAAGCAACTGCAGATGCGAATGGCAATAATATTGCTAGTACTTATGCAACAAAGTCTCAGATTACTGCTTTGGATAGCACTTCTTC